>JAJPKB010000110.1 GCA_021323915.1 Chloroflexota bacterium
CCCAAACCTCGGCGTGCTTGGTTTCCGTCTGCCCTACCGCCCTGCGGAGTGGGCAACGGCTGAGCGATCCGATTGCCTACCACCTTCTCCAGCTCGGATCTGTCTATCAGCGCGCGGGCGACTTCGACCTGATTCATTCGCATTGCGACTTCCGTGCCTTTCCCTTCGCGGGCAGCACTTCCACGCCCACCGTGTCGACCAATCACAACCGTCTGGACTCTCCAGAAAACCGGGCTTTGCTCGAAGCCTATCCGGAGTCCATCGTCACCGCGCTGAGTGAGAGCCATCGCCGTCAGTTGATCGGCGGCCGTTGCGCTGGCGTCGCCTACAACGGCATTCCAGTCGAGGAGTTTCCCTTTCAGGAGGCCGCCGGTGCCTACCTCGCCTTCGTCGGTCGACTCTCCCCGGAAAAAGGGCCGCTTGATGCCATCGCCGTTTCTGAGCTGACCGGCGTTCCACTCAAGATCGCCGCCAAGATCAACGATTGGGAGCACGATTACTTCGAAGCCGTGATCCCGCCCCGGCTCCGACCACCCCTGATCGAATTCGTGGGTGAGCTCGACGAGGCAGGAAAGCGCGCGCTGCTGAGCGGCGCGCTCGCCGCGGTGTGCCCGCTCCACTGGCCGGAGCCGTTTGGCCTGGTGATGATCGAAGCCATGGCGACCGGCACGCCGGTGCTCGCCTATCCGTCGGGAGCGGCGCCCGAATTGGTCGACGACGGCGTAACCGGCTTTCTTTGCGCGGACGTTGATTCGATGGTCCTGCGCGTACCTCGGGTCGGTGCGATCGATCGCAACACCTGTCGTTCGACCGCGATGCGACGGTTCTCGGTCGATGCGATGGCGGACTCGTATGAGCACATCTACCACGACGTGCTCGCGCTCGGTCGGTCCTCCTGCTCTCCGGTTTAAGTCACGAATTGCCGCGGGCAGCGGCGATTGAACGTACGTGCTCCCCTCGCTTCTGCTATAGTCACCGTTGAATTCGGCTTCGAGAGGAGAGCTAGGATGTCGAACGTTCCCTTTGACGCGGCAAAGCTCAACCACGTTCTCGAAGAGGCCGGCATTGACGCCGTCCTCGCGACCAGTCGCCACAACGTGCGCTATCTGACCGGGGGGTACTACGATCACTTTCACGCGCTCGCGCCACGCGGGGGAGCCGGTCAATACGAGGCGTTCGTCGGGATTCCCCGTGGCCGAGTCGACTCGGCGTTCTACGTTGGCGGCGGCAGCGAAAAGCGCCAGCTCACCGCGATGCCAATCTGGCTTCCGGTCGTGGACGTGAGCGGTGGGCCGACCGGTCAGTCAGCGGCGGCAGCAGGCTCCCTGCTCCGATCGCGCGTCTCCGAGCACGCGACGATCGGAATCGAGTTCCCTTTCACACCGGCCGACAGCTTTCAGGCGCTTCAGCGCGAGCTACCCCATGTGCGCTTCGTCGATGCTACCAACGCCCTTCACGAGCTACGTGCGATCAAAACCGCCGAGGAGCTGGCGGTGCTGCGAAGGGTGGCCGACGGCGTCGCGGAGTCGATTGTCGCCGCCTTTCGGGTTGGCCAC
Source organism: Chloroflexota bacterium (assembly GCA_021323915.1). GTDB lineage: Bacteria > Chloroflexota > UBA6077 > FW602-bin22 > CADDYW01 > JAJPKB01. Next base: position 1,557 of record JAJPKB010000110.1, read on the forward strand.
GACGGGGTCACCACGCGGGACCTTTCCGCGGTCGTTGCGCACCAGATGGGCGATCGGGGCATCGAGTTTCTGTGGTCTTTCACCTGCGCCGGCCCCAGCTACCTCCGTGCTCCATCGACGATGACGTGGGACCGCGGACAGGTGCTCCATCTGGACTGTGGCGGAGAGATCGGCGATTGGCTGGCGGACATCTGTCGCATGGGCTGCCGTGGCGAGCCATCCACTCTCGCTCGAGAGCTTCATGCCGAGTGTTTGCAGCTTCAAGACGAGATCCGTCGCTGGATTCGCCCGGGCACCCCATATGGTGAGCTGGCTGCCGAGGGCGAGGCGGCGCTGCGGCGGTTGCCACACGCGGCGATCGGAAGATTCGTGGCACACGGAATCGGAATGGTGTCGCACGAGCAGCCAATGATCGCGCCGGACAGCACGCGCCCACTCGAGGCCGGAATGGTGCTGTCCGTCGAGACCGAGTTCCTCGAACCTACAGTCGGTCACGTCAAGATCGAGGACGTCGTGGCGGTGACGTCCGACGGCTACGAGGGGATGGGAGATCTCGGCCGCGATTGGCAAATCGCTTCCTAATGCTTGTCGACCGGGGCGGAGGATTCGCTCGGGGGCCACGTCATCCGCGGCTTCCCGAGCGACCTGCGCCTCTCGGCCCTCCTACTCCCCGAATCGCGGCGTGCCGGCCGCGACGGCTGCCTCGGACCTGACCATAACCGGCTAGTCCAACCAGAGTCCGCCGTTTCCCGGTCAAACCGCCTAGGGATCAATCATCGCTTTGTGCTTCCCAAAATAGCACAGATAGCGGTGGATTGAACCGTCAGGATGCACGTATGCTCTAGCTACGTGGTCCGCGGCGTCTCCACGGCCCCACCTTACCGACGTGATTCGCTCCACGGGCTGACGCACATTCGATGACTCCCGATTAATTCCGCCAAAACACGCCTCGCTTCGAGGATTCTCGGCTCATGGTCTATTGGCATCACCAGGAGGAAACCGTGACGCAAGCGAAACTCGGCATCGTGGGTTGCGGCTACTGGGGGGCAAAGCACGTTCGCAGCCTGCACGAGTTGGGTGACTGCGAGATCATCGCGTGCGACTCCAACCCACGACTCCTAGGAGCGATTCAACGCACCTACCCCAGCGTTTCTACGACCGAGCGATATCAGGACCTTCTGGACACGGACGTCGAGGGAGTAATCGTCGCGACGCCGATGTCCTCGCATTTCGAGATCGCACGCCAATTTCTGCTCTCCGGAAAAGACGTTCTGGTCGAAAAGCCGCTGACAACGGACGTCGACCAGGCGGAAACGCTGGTTGAAATCGCCGAACGGCGGCAGGCAGTGCTTATGGTTGGACACACCTTCGTGTACAACCCGGCGATCGAAGCGGTTGCGAAGCTCATCACCGATGGCGACCTCGGCGACATCTACTATCTGGACCTCGCTCGATTGAACCTCGGGCTCTTCCAAACCGATGCGAACGTCCTTTGGGATCTCGCCCCTCACGATCTGTCGATTTTGCTCTTTCTGGTAAGGGAGAATCCCATCGTCGTGAGCGCGCGTGGAGCTGCCCACGTTAACCAGCGCGTGCATGATAACGCCCACTTGGATCTCACCTTTACATCCGGCGCCCGCGCTCACGTCCACGTGAGCTGGCTCGAGCCGCGCAAAGTGCGGAGGGTGACGGTGGTTGGGACCCAGAAGATGGTCATCTGCGACGACGTCGCG
>JAJPKB010000472.1 GCA_021323915.1 Chloroflexota bacterium
CGTGGCCGCGGAAGACGCGCGAGCTTCAAAACGCGCTGATCGACTCGGCGATCTGGAACGAGTTCTCGTTCCGCGACCATGACGTCGTGGTCGCCACCTACCCCAAGGCGGGGACGACCTGGATGCAGCAGATCGTCCTCCAGCTCCTCTTCGGGGGCGATCCCGATCTGGAGGTCTGGCGGCTTTCCCCCTGGCTGGACCTGCGCGTGCTACCCGCCGCCGAGAAGCTGGCCATGCTCGCGGCGCAGACCCACCGCGCGTCATCAAGACCCATCTGCCGCTCGACGCGCTGGTGTTCTCCCCCAAAGCCCGCTACCTCTACGTCGCCCGCGACGGGCGCGACGTCGCCTGGAGCCTTCACAACCACGCCGTGAACTTTCGCCCGCCCGATCCGGAGGTCGTCGCGCTTGCGCCGGATTTCGTGCCGCCGCCCCCCGAGCCTCCCCCGGCCGACATTCGGCAGGTCTGGCGCGAGTGGCTCGACCGGGACGGCTACCCCTTCGCGCCCTTCTGGGGCCACCTGCGTTCCTGGTGGGCGGCTCGGGACCTCCCAAACGTCCGGCTCGTCCACTACGCGAATCTGAAACGAGACCTGCCCGGGGAGATTCGCCGGGTGGCCGCCTTCCTCGACGTACCGATCGAGGAGGAGCGCTGGGAGGCGATCCTGACGTACTGCTCGTTCGATTGGATGAAGGCCAATGCCGCCAGAGTCGCGCCCTTCGGTGGCACGGCCTGGGAGGGTGGAGGCAGCACGTTCATCCGTCGCGGGGTCAACGGACGCTGGTCCGAGATGCTCACCCCTGCGGAGATCCGTGAATACGAGGCGCGGGCAGCGCGGGAGCTCGGCGACGACTGCGCCCACTGGCTCGCGACCGGCGAGATCCGCCCGGGAGCACGACCCGCAGCACGTTGAGCGCCGGCTCACGTAGTGGTCGGTTCGTCGCCGTCTGGTCCGTCCAGGCTTCCACCCGTGGAGGGGGCATCGTCTCTTTCTGCCGGCGCTCCCCGGCGATCACGCCTCCAATCAGAGATAAGGTAGTCACGGCCCTGATTTCGCGGGGAGCGGTGTCGAGCTCCAAGTCGACGTCGACCTCGTCCCCGCCGGCGACGCTCGCCCCGGTTCGGTTCTCGGCGCTGAGCGCGATCATGAAGGCGCCGCCCATCACCGCGACGGTGCTGCGGTAGGTGTAGCCGTTGATCGTCACCCGCACCGCGGGCCGCTTGCCCGCATCAAGGGCCGCGATGACGTCGTCGGGCACCCGAATCCCGGTCGCCGACTTCCCGCTCTGCTGGATGGTGGTCCGGAACCGCATCTCACTCTCCTTCTCCAGTTACGATCGCGACAGGCGCCAGCGCGGTGATGGTGGCTTGTCGAGCCGGCTGAGCGCTGGTTACGCCCCGGAATCCTTCCGTTGCTCGACCCGGAGGGCGACGAGTCGCCCAATGAGCTCATACGGAATCGGCTTGGCGAGCGGGAACCGTACCGTGCTCTTGGCCGCGCGGTACGGCGCGATCTCCTGCTCGAAGGCCGGATCCCCGCTGGGCGTCGGGTACAGAGAGATGTAGGTCTTCCAGGCCGCGAAGTGGATCAGATTCCTGCCGTCGAGAGTCAGCGTGGGCATCCGATAGGCAATCGTCTCGACGGCGGTGGGCGCGGCCTCGCGGATCGTCCGGCGAACCTCCTGGAGGATTCCCTGGACGTCCTCCGGGCAGGCGCCGATGTACTCGTCGATGGTTGCGAACTGCTTGGTCACGGTTATTTCCCTCCGAATGTCAATCGCCGTCGCCCGTGCGCTGGCGTTCCGTGCGGACCCGATAGCAGAGTGCCGAGATCCAGGCCTCGCGATGACGACCGCCACGCAGGGCGCGGGTTTCCATTGACGACCGGCCACTCGTCGGGTTGGCACGATCAGAACGAAACGCGACCGCCCTCGGTGACACGTCCGTGGTATCCCTTCATTCGTTTCGTTTCACGACGATCGGGAACCGGTTTCGGCGGGCATTATCTTACCGTCTCGAGCATGGAAGAAATCGATCAGGGCCGGCGCGAGGACGCCGGAGGCGACGTCGTGTGTCTGGCCCGCCAGGATGCGGCGCTCGGCGTTGGGCATGGCCCCGGCCAGGGCGTCGGCGGACTCTTGCATAAAGCCGGGACTCGCGCCGCCGTTCATGACGAGCGCGGGTGTCGTGGCTGACGCGGCTTTCTCGACCGGCACCCGACCGTCGCCGAGGATCGCGCTGTCATAGGCGAGGGTGGGCGCCACCGCCTCGAAGGCGGGCCAGACCGGCGACTGCCGCATCCCGGCGATCTGTTCGGCCGGCGCGCCGACCAGGGTCATGAACAAAGCGACCGCGTCGCCACGGCGGTCTGCCGCCAGCGCCTCGGCCAGGTTGGCGGCGTAGTCCCGCATCCGCTGGCGGGCGATGGCCTCGCCGTTGTAGGGCGCCTCGTAGAGGGCGAGTTTGGTCACCTTGGCGCCGAGGGTGCGCGCCGCCTCCAGGGCCAGGGCGGCGCCCGACGAGATGCCGTAGAGAGATGCCGACCCGCCGGCCGCGTCGATGAGCGCCGCGAGATCCTCGACCTCGCGTGCGACGGCGTACGGGTGGGTGTCGCCGCTCTCGCCCCGACCGCGCCGATCGTAGACGTAGACGGTGAAGTGCGCGGCGAGTAACGCCGCGAGACCCGGCATCGGGCCGAACCCCCGGTAGCAGAGCGCGCCGTCGACCAGGATGACGACCGGTCCCCGGCCCAGCGTCTCGAACGCGATCATGGTGCCGTCCGCCGACTTGACCCGTGGCATGGGAAAACCTCCGTGCTCCTTCTTGGCACTCGGTGGTGCCGTTCATCTTCTTAGACGGCGCGGCGCGACAAAACTCATCGGTCGCCCGAAGCGACTTTCCGTAAGATTTGGTCCGCACTCGGTCAGGCCGATGCGATGAGTTTCCCGCGTCGGAGCCGTCTCCATGGTAGCAGTAGGCGGTCCCTTTGAAGGAAGCGACAGGGCGGCCGTGGGAGTCACGGGATCGAGCTGACAGGGATCGGGGGGAATCGATGCGGCAGCCTCGGGAGCCAGCCGTGATCGTCTTCGCGATCAGCGGTAGGGTCGATCGAGCGGATATCCCGGCCCTGTGCGAGCGACTTCGTGGCTTGCTCGAAAACAACCGGAGCGACGTGGTTGTCTGCGACGTGGGGAGGTTGACGCGGGTGGATCTCACCACCGTGGATCTACTGGCCCGTCTTGAGGTCACGGCTCGGCGGTCCCGTCGCCGGATTCGGGTGCGTCGCGCGAGTAGGGAGCTCGCGAATCTGCTTGCGCTGACGGGGTTGTCGGACGTGGTGGCGCTCGAATCAGTCTCAGCGCTCCAGGCGCAGGGGCAGGCCGAAGAGCGGGAAGAGCCTGGCCGTGTCGAGGAAGAAGCAGACCCTAGCAATCCGACCGTCTGAGACCTCAAGGACTTGCAGCGCCCATGGGACGAAGCCACCCGGCCCATCGGGCTTGTACTGACTGTGGGCAGGCGATCCATTCGCCGTGGTGCGAACCAGGACCGAGCCGCGACAGGCGATGCCCGTGCCCAGGCAGAAGCGGCGGATGTCGTGATGGCCGCGCAGCCACAGCGGGAACGGCGGCATCTCTCTCATCGCGACCGAACCCTTCCTAACCACTCACGTATTCGACACGATCGATTGTCGGACGATCATAGTCGACGATGTCGTGGGGAGCAAGGGGTATCGCTCTGATCCGGTTTTGCCCTGCCAGCCGAGCCTGGCTCAGAATCCGGGCGCCCGGCCCAGAGCGCGCCCCGCATTGATGCCCTACCACCCCGTCCCGGCAGGCGCTAGCCAACGTCCGCGGTCGCGTCGAAAAACGGCGCGACCGCCGCGACGAACTCCCGCGGGGCTTCGATCTGGCAGGTGTGGCCGACGCCGGGCAGGCCGACGTAGCGTGCGCCGGCAATCGCCGCGGCGAGACGGCGACCACGGTCGCCAACGATCATCGCGTCGGCCTCGCCCCAGACAACCAGAGTAGGAATGGTGAGAAGGTCGTAACGTTCCTGGGCGAGGCGCTCGTGCTCGTCGTCGACGGCGCCGGCCTGGGCGGGATCGGCATGCTCCATCTGCCAGCGCAAGTCGTCGCGGAACGACGACGGGACCCGCCGCGGATCCGCGAAAATCGTCGTCATCGTCCGCTCGATGGCTGCTTCGCGTTCGGCTTCAGACCGTGGGGACGCTGCCTGCCGCCGCGCCGCCATCCGGGCTCTTCGTTCCGCCAGCTCCTCGGCGGTTTGCGGGCCACCCGCCGAATTGACCAGGACCATGCGACTTATCCGCTCAGGAGCGGCGAAAGCCAGCGAGAGCGACCAGAACCCACCAAACGACTGACCGACGACGCCAAAGCGCTCCAGGCCGAGCGCATCGGCCAGGGCGAGGAGGCTGTTGGTCAAGGTCGTCCGATCATAGCCGCGGTTGCTACGATCGGATGCTCCGCAGCCGAGGCGGTCCATCGCGATACACCGCGCGTGCTCGCCGAGCGGCTCGAGAACCGGTCGCCACTCGCGTGCCGAGGCCGTTCCGCCGTGGATAAAGAGCACCGGCTTGCCGCGGCCCGTCGTCTCCAGGTGAAACTTCCCATACGGTGTCTCGACGAGGCTGGATTCAATCGCCATCATCACCCTCCCGATTGATCGTCGATCGCCCGGATCAGTGAGGCCGGAAATCCGGCAGCCGACCGGCCCCTTCGATCAGACTTCAGCGAGAAATGCTCGAACCGCCTGGACAAAGCCGTCGAACTGCTCGCGGCGGATGTTGTGCCCGGCCCCGGATAGGCGCACCACCTTCAGGTTGGGCTGAAGCCGCGCGGCCTCCTGCGCCACTTCCGGAGTCACGATGGCGCCCTGGTCAGGATCCGCGGTGACCAGAAGGGTCGGCGTGGTCTGCCTGGGCAGCTCTTCCCACCAGGTGAGACGCTCCGGGGAGCGCACCTGAGCGAAGCTGGGCTTCACGTTCAGCTTAGCGTCGGCCCAGGGACCGAACTCCTCCTCCGACCACGTCGGGTGCTGAGCCCGGCCTTTGGCGATGACTTGAGCGCGGCCCATCGCCTTGTTCTCTTCCATTGCCCGACGGGTTTGCTCCGCTCGGGCCTGGCGGTCCGCCTCGCTGGGCTGCTCGCCGCGCGGGCGGAAGACCGGATCTTCGAGGATGGCGCACCGAACGAGACCGGGGTAGTTGGCTAGCAGGTAGAACGTCGTCTGGGCGCCCATCGAGTGCCCTCCCACCGCAGGCTTTTCCAGCCCGAGTGCACGGATGAAATCGGCCAAATCGGCGGCCCGCGCATCGGAAGAGTAGCCGTCTTTGGGCTCCTCGGAAAGACCGTGCCCACGCGCGTCCGGCATAATCACGTCGTAATCCGATTCTAAGGCGCGCGCTGCCCGTGTCCAACAAAGGCCGCTGTCGGTTGCGCCATGCGAAAGGACGAGCGGGGGGCTGTTGCCACCGGTCCGGTAATAGTGAATTCGAATCCCATTTGCGACGACGTCGCCGCTATACCAGTCGGTCATAGCGCCATCCTTCTTGGTTCGAGTTCTTCGGGCGTCCCACGCTTTCGCCAGCAAAATGGCCTGGCGTAGCCGAGTGTTGGCCCCGCCAATCCTCACCTACGGAAAATGCTAACAGAATTGTCGACAATAGTAGGGCAGTCAATCCGGGAAGTCAATTCGATATCTCACGATATCTTTCGCACGTGCCAGGGGCCCGTCAGGATCTTGCCTTCGCCTCGGGGCGCTCAGCCTCATGCTCCAAGGCGAAGTGACGCTAACCGTACGTCCCC
>JAJPKB010000264.1 GCA_021323915.1 Chloroflexota bacterium
GGGAGGCTACCTCGCGGCGAAGAGTGAGGCCGACTCCTATCGGGCGGAGCTCGCCCGCGAGTGGCGTGAAGTCCACGAAATGCCGGAGGCGGAAACGGCGGAGGTCCGACAGATCTTCGCGGACTACGGCCTGAGCGGCAATGCCCTCGACGGCGCGGTCATAGCGATCCGCTCGAATCCAGAGGGATGGGTGCGCTTCATGATGCGTGAAGAGCTGGGTATGGAGGAGCCTGATCCTAGGCGCGCTCTACGCAGTGCTTTGACCATAGGTTTCTCCTACATTGCTGGTGGCTTCCTGCCGCTCCTCCCCTATGCTCTCGGTCTCGCGGTCACTACTGCCTTCCTCCTCAGCGTTGCCGTGACCCTGGTTGCCTTGCTCGTCTTCGGGGCGGTCAAGGGGCACTTTACCGGTGTCGCTCCCCTCCGTGGGGCGATTCAGACCGTGGTCGTCGGCGGGGTCGCTGCCGGCTTCGCCTACGTCCTGGCGCGCCTGGTCAGTACCAGGCATTGATGGTCCATCCAGTTGCGCGATTGGTGCACGCTGCTCGGCCAGTCGGGGATCAGTTAGCCGCGAAGCGGTAGCCGACGCCGGGCTCGGTGAGGAGATAGCGGGGGTGCTCCGGATCTACCTCCAGCTTGCGGCGCAGGCGGCGCAGATAGGCCCACAGATAATCCGTCTCATCCCGATACTCCGGTCCCCAGACCCGCTGGAGGAGTGTCGTGTGATTGAGAACCTTCCCGGCACTTTTGGCCAATTGGACCAACAGTGCATACTCGGTGGGGGTTAGCTTGATCTCTTCGCCCCCTCGCGTCACTTTGCGCTGGCCAAAGTTGATCGTGACCTCGCCCACCGTCAGCGTCTCGCCCGGGCTCGGCTCCTGCTGACTGCGACGGAGCACAGTGCGGATTCGAGCGAGCAGCTCGTCGATCCCAAACGGTTTGGTGAGGTAGTCATCAGCCCCCAGATCCAATGCCTTGACCTTGTCCTTTTCCTGCCCGCGTGCTGAAAGCATGATGATCGGCACACTACTGCGCTGCCGCAGTGCCTGGCAAACCGCGAAACCATCTGGGCCCGGCATGGTGATATCGAGAAGGACCAGATCAAAGTAGTCTTCGTCCGCTTTCTGCAGCGCCTCGGTCCCATCGCCCGCCGTGGCAACATCGTAGCCTCGCGCCCGTAGGTTCGCCCCCACGTACTTGCGTGTCTCCGGCTCGTCATCAACGATCAGCACCCGCGTCTTCTTCATCTCCCCGGTTCCCTCGCTAATGAAAGTGGTTCACTGCTCCTCGGAAGGATGCCAGTGTCAGTATACCAGAGATGATTCAGGGAGGAGCGAGGCGCGGTCAGACGGTACGGACGACTGTCAGGATGCTGCCCGGTGAGGCGGGCGGGCCTCGGCCTCCCGTCTCACCGGGGCAGCTCTCAGGTCGGGTGCCAGTGCGGGGCGTTGGCCGAGCGCTGCTCAAAGAGCGTCCCGGGCTTGCCGGGGACGCCCAGGGCCGGGAGGAGCCAGTGGTCGATCCCGTAGTAGCCCGCGACTTTCCAGGCCAGCACCAGCCAGGTCGCGAAGATGAAGAGCAAGGGATTGCTGCTCACCGTGCCCGCGAGCAGGTAATTGGCGTTCATCAGCCCGCCGAAGAAGGCGGCGATCCCGGTCAGGCAGCCCAGGAGCAAGCCGAGCCCCACCGCGAGCTCGCCGCCAGTGATCAGGTAGCTCCAGATCGCCGCGTGGGGGAGCACCAGGCTCTGGAGGAAGGTTGCATACCAGCCGAAGACGTCGGGGTGATCGCCCGTCGTCTTCTTCAGCGCTCCGGTCACGAACCCCGCGAGCGCCGTCCCCGCCTGCGGGCCGACCCAACTAGGGGCGACTAGCTTCTCGTAGCCAGCCAACAGCCACTCGTAGCCGGTGTAGACCCGAATGAGCAGCCAGAACCAGGCGAGGCGCGTATCGGAGAAGAGTGCCTGGGCGATCGGCGGATCGTCGATCGTGACCCGATGCTTGATTACGCCAGGGGCCATCGGATACCCTCCTTTTTCTGCGACCGCCTTGTCGGGAGCCGAGTGGCGGTCGATCCACCCTGAGCATACGCCCTTCTCCCTGACCACTCCCTGAACTCCCGCCCCTGCCCCCTGAACATCGCCTGAAACTCGGCCGTGCCAGCGCAGGTATCGATCAGGTGACTCGCGCGACCTCCCGCTCGGCAATCCTGGTTGCGGTCTGGAGCGTTTCCGCCCGTGTCACCGCTCGGCTCTCAGCTTCGATGCTTTTGACTAGCAAGACTACCAGGCCGGCTCCGCCGAGCACCCAAATAATTCCCCAGATGACCAAGATAAGGCTGTAGCCATCTTGAAAGACCAGGTCCATGATAATTCTCCTCGGTGCAGCTTCCTCCGCAGCAAGCGCGGAGTGCGTGTTTGTCAGCTCAGCGGCTTAGCCCGACCCGGATCCGGGCGTCGAGCGCGAGCGCCCCCTGACCGACCGGGCGGACGACGACCGGGTTCAAGTCGAGTTCGGCGATCTCTGGCAGGTCGTCGACGAGTTGGGAGAGACGCAAGAGAATCTCCCGAAGTGCAGCGACGTCGCCCGGTGGGTTACCGCGAAACCCGGACAGCAGCTTAATCGCCTTGCTCTGAGCGATCAACTCGTCGGCGTCGACGTCGGTCAGAGGATGGAGGCGGAAACTCACGTCGCCAAGAACCTCCGCAGTTACCCCGCCCAGGCCAAACGCGATCAATGGGCCGAAGACCGGATCCGTAACGACTCCGACGAGACACTCGATACCCCCGGTGATCATCGGTTGGACGACTGCGCCCTCCATCGCTGCTCCGAGCCGCTCTGCCAGCGAGCGGAAGGCATCGGCGACCGCCGCGGGAGAGCGCAGGTCAAGTTGCACGCCACCGACATCCGACTTGTGAATGATCGTCCGAGAGACCAGTTTGAGCGCCGCCGGCTCTCCAAGCTCCTGGGCAGCCGCCGCGGCCTCCTCCGGCGTACGGACGAAGGTCGCCGTGGGCCGGGCGATGTGGTAGGCACTCAGGATCTGGTCGACCTCTTCGCTACTCAACCACGCGCTGGCCTCGTGCTCCACGGCACGTCGGATGACGGCTCGGGCGGCAGTAGTGTCGACGTCGGCAAAGTGAGGAGAACTGCCGGCCGGGCGACGGAGCCAGGCCGCACGCCGGGCAGCATGGCCGAGTGCGCGCGCCGCCGCTTCCGGGTAACGGTAGGACGGGATCGCGACTCGCCCGCGCAAGACCTCCGGGAGTCCCTGGGTGCCAACGAAGCATGTTACCACCGGCTTGGTCGACGGCGGGTCGCAGGCCGCGACCAGGGCGGCAGCGACGTCGTCCGCATTCGTCACGAGTGGGGGGATGAAGAGAACGACCGCGGCATCGACGTTGGGGTCCTCCAGCACGAGCTTGAGCGCCTGGCCATAGCTCGCGGCCGAACCCGAGGCGAGCATATCCACCGGGTTTATGACCGACGCCTCGGCAGGCAGTAACTGTCGCAGCGCCGTCTGGGTCGACTCCGTGAGGGCGGGGATCTCCAAGCCGTTTGCCTCGGCGGCGTCAGCACTGAGAATCCCCAGCCCGCCCGCATTAGTGATTATCCCGACTCGGTTACCCGCAGGCAACGGCTGGTTCGCTAGGAGGGTCGTTGCGTCGAAGAGCTCTTCGAGGGTGTCGCAGCGGAGCACCCCCGCCTGCTGAAAGAGGGCGGAGACCGCCGTCTCCGAACCGGTAAGCGCCGCGGTGTGTGAGGCAGCGGCCCGCTGACCGGCCGGTGCTCGGCCGCCTTTGACCGCCACGATTGGCTTGCGGGCTCCGACGCGGCGGGCGACCCGAGCGAAGCGACGCGGGTTGCCAAAGGATTCGAGGTAGAGCACGATGACATCCGTCGCAGGATCCTCCTCCCACCACTCAAGGAGGTCGTTCGAGGATAGATCAGCTTTGTTACCCATGGAGATGAAGCTGGCAATGCCGATACCAAGTTGCCTCGCTTGTTGAAGGATGGCGATTCCTAGCGCTCCTGATTGCGACGCGACGGCGACGTTGCCGGCAGGTGGCAGCGATGGGGCAAAAGTGGCATTCAGCGACCCGTTCGGTCCATTGACCAGGATGCCCAGGCAATTGGGGCCGACAAGGCGGACACCGCGGGCGCGACAGAGGCGGACTAGCTCATCCTGCAGTCGTCTTCCGTCTTCCCCGACCTCGGCGAAGCCCGCCGAGATGACGACCAATCCCCTGACGCCGGCGTCGAGACAGTCCCGCGCCGCGTCCAGGACCGCCCGGGCTGGTACGGCCAGCACCCCGAGGTCGACGTGGTCGGGGATCGCCTTGACGGTGGGATAAGCGCGCACAGAGCACACAGCCGGGGCGTTGAGATTCACTGGATAGACCGGTCCATCGAAGCCGCCTTCGAGCAGATTGCGGAACAGGGCGTGGCCGATCGTGCCAGACCGTCGCGAGGCGCCGACGACGGCGATTGCTCGTGGGTGGAAGAGCGGATCGAGCGAGGCGAGGGCAGCGGCATGGCGGCGTGCGTCCGAGCTGGCTAGGTAGGTGGGGTCCTCACGCAGTTCGACGTCAAACTCGATTTCGCCATGGTCGTAAGTGCGACTCACGCTGAATCCGAGGCCGTGTAGCAGCTCAATCATAGGGTGATTCGCTGCGAGCACGAGCGCCAGGAAACGACGGATGCCGATACGCCGCGCATCAGCAGCGAGGCGCTCGAACAGCGCCGTCCCGATACCACGCCCTTGCTCGGCGTCGTCGACTGCGATTGCCATCTCTGCCCGCTCCGGATCACGAAGTGGGTAGAAGGAAGCAAGCGCGACGATTCGGCCATCCCGGTCGGCGACGAGTGCGTGGCCGGCGGTAGCTTGCTCCAGGGTGTTGGCGCTCAGACGCGCGGTTGAATGGAAACGCATGAAGAGACTTGCGTCGGAAAGACGCCTGAAAAAGGCTTCCACGGCTGGCCGATCCGCTTCTTCCAGTGGCCGAATGAGAATCTGGCTGCCATCCCGGAGGAAGACATACTCTCCCATGGGACTCGTTGTCGCGGATATCATCAGTGTCTTCTCTCCATTGGTTCGGCTCTCCATATAACCTGCTCTCGATTCGCATTCCTCGTCAGTGTTGCCGACCCATCCCGAATAGCAGTCGAAAGATCCGTGGAACGTCCTGAAATTTCCCTGAAATTCTCCACGCCCGTTAGATCGCTTATGCCATAGCTTGTTTGATGGGGTATCCCACGTGTGCTACCATGAGAACGACTGGCAACTCCGTTCGGACCCGGTTGGGGTCTGCGAAGACTTATCTCGACGCGGGCAGAAAGCACAAGGATCCATGGAGCAAGCACCAAGCGAGGCCGTCGTTCGACGGGAGGACGCGGCGGATCAGTTCTGCGCCATTCTCAACGCTGCCACGGCCTATGCGATCATCGGCACGGATGTGTCCGGGGTTGTCACTATGTTCAACCGAGGCGCCGAGCAACTCCTGGGCTACCAGGCTAAGGATGTTCTCGGCAAGGTGACGCCCGAGATCTGGCATGAACCAGGAGAAGTGGCCGCGCGCGCAGCGGAGCTCGGGATCATGCCGGGGTTCGCGGTGTTCGTCGCGGGGCTCGAGCGAGGGGAGGTCGAGACGCGCGAGTGGACTTTTGTCCGTCGGGACGGCGCGCGCGTGCCGGTCGCGCTGACCATCGCGCCGGTCCACGACCGGGCCGGAAACCTATCCGGATTTGTCGGTATCGCGCGCGATGTCAGTGAGGAGAAGCGTGCGAAGGCAGAGCAGCAAAGACTCCTCGACCAAGCTGCGGCGACCGAAGCCAAGTTTCGCACCTTTGTCGAGTCTGCCCCGGATGCCATCGTCACGACCGACCAGGACGGGACGATCGTCCTCGTCAACGCCCAGACCGAGCGCATGTTCGGTTACCGTCGTGATGAGCTCCTCGGCCAGCCGATCGAAATACTCTTGCCGGCGCGCTTCCGGGCGCAGCACGTTGAGCATCGTGCGGAGTACAACGCGGCGCCGCGTTCGCGGCCGATGGGGATTGGCTTGGACCTCTACGGGCTCCACAAAAATGGCGATGAGATCCCAGTCGAGATTAGCCTCAGCCCGTTGAAGCCGGAAGGAGAGGGCTTCCTGGTTATGAGCATCATCCGGGACGTCAGCGAGCGCAAGCGCGTGGAACGAGCCCTGTGTGAACAGGCGGAGCTCCTCGACCTGGCAAATGACGCTATCTTTGTCTGTGACCTTGGCACTCGCGCCATCCGCTTCTGGAATCGGGGGGCGGAAGCGATGTATGGCTGGCCAAAGGATGTTGCGTTGGGGCAGGTCGCGCACGATCTCTTGTGCACCAAATTCCCGCGGCCGTTGTCGGAGCTCGAAGCGGAGCTTTTGCGCCGGGGACGCTGGGAAGGCGAGCTAGAGCATACCACGCGCGATGGGCGAACGATCGTCGTGGACAGCGTCTGGACGGTTCAGCGTGACCCGGACGGGCAGCCAATTGGTCTACTGGAGGTGAACCGCGATGTCACCGCCCAGAAGCAGGTCGAGCAACAGCTCCAGCAACAGGCTGCAGAGCTCGCGCGCTCTAACGCCGACCTTCAGCAGTTCGCCTATGTCGCTTCCCACGACCTCCAGGAGCCGCTACGGATGGTGGCAAGCTATACCCAGCTCCTCGCCCGACGCTACAAGGGAAAGCTGGACGCCGACGCCGACGAATTCATCGGCTTCGCCGTCGACGGCGCCACCCGCATGCAGGCGCTGATCCAGGACTTGCTCGCCTACTCTCGGGTCGGGACGCGGGGCAAGGAATTCGCCCCGACTGATGTCAACGCTCTCGTTGACCGGGTGATCGGCGACCTCGGTCCGGCGATCGCCGAAGCCAATGCTGTCGTCACCCGCGACGATCTCCCGACGGTACTCGCCGATGAATCGCAGCTCGGCCAAGTCTTCCAGAATCTCCTTGCCAACGCGATCAAGTTTCATGGTGATGCGCCGCCACGGGTCCACGTGGGTGTCCGCCGCGAAGCCTCCGACTGGGTCTTCTCGGTTCAGGACAACGGTATCGGGATCGACCCGAGGCACCAGGAGCGGATTTTTGTCATCTTCCAGCGGCTCCATGGGAGCGGGAAGTATCCAGGGACGGGCATCGGCCTAGCGATCTGTAAGAAAATCATCGAGCGCCACGGCGGGCGGATCTGGGTCGATTCGGCGCCAGGACAGGGAGCAAAGTTCTCTTTCACGATTCCGGAAAGGCGGTGGAGTGGCGATGATCGGTGAGATCGAACGGCCGGTCGAGATCTTGCTCGTCGAGGACAACCCGGGCGACGTCCGTCTGACGATCGAGGCCTTACGTGACGCGAAGGTGCGTAACCACTTGAGCGTTGCCGAAGACGGCGAAGCAGCGATGGCCTTCCTGTACCGTGAGGGAGAATATGCCAGCGCACCGCGTCCCGATCTCATCCTCCTCGATCTGAACCTGCCCAAGAAGGATGGGCGTGAGGTTCTCGCGGAGATCAAGGCCGATCCTCACCTGAAAACGATCCCGGTCGTTATCTTGACCACATCAAAGGCCGACCAGGACGTTGTGCGCAGCTACGAGTTGAACGCAAACTGCTACGTTACCAAGCCCGTCGACCTCGATCAGTTCATCACCGTGGTCCAGTCGATCGAGAACTTCTGGCTGACGATCGTCACGTTACCTGCGACCTAGGACAGAAGGAAGTCCGGTGGAAAGTACGGCGTTAAGGGTCCTGTTGATCGAGGACAATCCGGGTGATGCTCGACTGATCCGAGAGATGATCGCGGAGGTTCCCGCGGCCCGACTCCGGCTCGAGTGGGTTGACACACTCGCTCAGGGCCGGGAGCGCCTCACCAGTGACGAGATCGACGCCGTCCTCCTCGATCTATCGTTGCCCGATAGCCAGGGCCTCGGCACCTTCCAATCGGTCCACGCCAGCTCGCCAGAGGTCCCGATCGTTGTCCTCAGCGGCCTTGCCGACGAGGAGGTAGCCCTCACTGCCGTCCGCGAGGGTGCCCAGGACTACCTGATCAAAGGCCGCGTGGACGGTGACCTCCTCGTCCGGAGTCTCCGCTACGCTGTCGAGCGCCAGGCTCTCGCCGTCGAGAACGCCCGGCTCTACCGTCAGGCTCAGGATGCGCTCCGCTTGCGCGACGCCGTCCTGTCCTCGGTCTCGCACGACCTGCGCAATCCGCTCACTGCCATCCGCGTCATCACCGATACACTCCGTTTCCAGCTCACCGAAGGCGAATTAGCGAGCGATAGCGCGAGCCTGCGCGAGGGGCTGGCGCACATTGACGCGAATGCCCAGCGCATGGCCGGGCAGATCGATGAACTGCTCGACGTGGCGCGCCTCCAGACCGGGCGACCGTTGAAGCTCCGACGCCGTCCTACCGATTTGATCGCGCTGGCCCGGGACGTGATCGCTGACCAGCAGCGGCGAACTAGCCGCCACCAGATTCGTCTTGAGACGAATCTGCCAGAACTGACCGGGATCTGGGACGCCGGGCGCCTGGAGCGGGTGCTGGGGAACCTGCTTGCCAACGCGGTGAAGTATAGCTTTCAGGGCGGCGACATCGTCGTGCGGGTGACCCGTGAGAGTGACGGAGAGAGAGCTTATGCTGTCCTCCAGGTGGAGGACCACGGAGTGGGGATTCCGGCGGCGGATCTGCCGCACGTCTTCCGTTGGTATTATCGGGGCGCGAACGTGGCGGAGCAGGTGGCCGGCTCCGGGATCGGGCTTGCAGGTGCGCGCCAGATTGTCGAGCAGCACGGCGGCACGATCTCGGTCGAGAGCCAGGAAAGTATCGGCTCGACCTTCACCGTGCGTCTCCCGCTCCGCGCGCTATCCGTACAGATGCCCCTCGGGGACGACTCCTTCGCCCAGCCGGTGTCCGTCTTCGATCCTGATGCGTGACTCCGGCTCTACGGGGCAGCCACGATGAAGACTCCGAGAGTGTAGCGGCGGCCAAACCAGTCGATGAATCGCTGGCTCCGCGCCTTCTCAGTCTGAGCTTCTTCGACCAGCCGAATGATCCGCCCCGCTTCCCGGTCACGCGTTGCATCTCCTTTCCTCAGCTTTCTTTGCCGGGGTTGTTGAATGAGGACCCTGCGACGCGCGATACGAGTTTGATTAGTCGGTGTCGGACGGGAACTCGACCACCACGGGCAGGGAGGTGCGTCCCCACTCGTCGAGACTGCCGTCAGTCCCTCCATACTTGGCCAGCAGCAACTCGCGGGCGAGCTGGTCTTCGGCCGTCCCTGCCTCGAGAACGCGTGCTTTGCCGACGTGAGTCTCGCCTCCCAGCTCGACCGTGACCTGTGGGTTCGCCTGGAGGTTGCGCACCCAGTCAGATCGCTCCCGGCCGCCCGCCAGCAGGTACAGTCGCCCAGCATGCGCGGCGAACCAGATCTCGATGCGGTGCGGCCGGCCCGTTCGACGCCCGACAGTGGTCAAGTACAGAAACGGTTCACTGGCCCACCTCAGCGATTCGTCCATTGCTCCACTTCCGCGGGGTACCGGGCCCCGTGCACCGTGATCTGCGAGGCGGCGTTCTCTATCTCAAGGATGTCGTCGGTCGTGAGCTCGACCGCGGCCGCGCCGATGTTTTCTTCAAGGCGCTCCAGCTTACGGGTACCGGGAATCGGAATGATCCACGGCTTCTGGGCGAGCAACCAGGCCAGCGCGATCTGGGCTACAGTTGCCTCCTTCTTTTCCGCGACTCCACGAAGTACATCGACCAAAGCCTGATTCGCCTTGCGCGCCTCGGGCGTGAAGCGGGGGATTTTGTTGCGGAAGTCGGAGCGATCAAACGTCGTGGTCTCGTTGATTTTTCCGGTGAGAAAGCCTTTACCAAGCGGGCTAAAGGGAACGAAACCGATCCCCAGCTCCTCGAGCGCCGGCAGCACTTCGGCTTCCGGGGCTCTCCACCAGAGCGAATATTCGCTCTGGACGGCGGTGACCGGCTGAACGGCGTGAGCGCGCCGGATCGTTTGCACCCCGGCTTCCGAGAGGCCGAAGTGTTTCACCTTCCCTTCCTGAATCAGGTCCTTCACCGTCCCCGCCACGTCCTCGATCGGCACCTTCGGATCGACCCGGTGCTGGTAGAACAGATCGATGGCGTCGACCTGGAGTCGCTTGAGTGAGCCCTCTACCGTCTGTTTGATGCGCTCCGGCCGACTATCCAGCATGCTCCACCGTGTTTCGCCGGGATAGGCCGGCGTGTGCCCGAACTTGGTGCCGATGACCACCTGCTCGCGGAAAGGGGTAAGGGCCTCGCCCACGAGCTCTTCGTTCGTGTACGGACCGTACACTTCGGCGGTGTCGAAGAAAGTGACGCCGCGCTCGACGGCTGCCCGAATCAGGGAGATCATCTCCTGCCGATCGGGAAATGGGGCGTAGCTGTAACTCATCCCCATGCAGCCGAGCCCGATCGCCGAGACTTCTAAGTTACTCTTTCCAAGTGTGCGCCTCTTCATCTCACCCTTATCTTCCTGAATCACTTCACCTTGGCGAAGACATCCTTGGCGGTTTGGGCTGCTGACATCGCATTCGGCCAACCCGCGTAAAACGCCAGATGGGTGATCGCCTCGATCAGCTCGTCTCGCGTGACCCCGTTCTCCAGCGCCCGCTGGAGATGGAAGGGTAACTGGTTGGTGCGGTAGAGGGCAACCAGCGCCGCCACCGTGATGAGACTGCGGTCGCGCTTGGAAAGCCCGGGCCGCTCCCAGACGTCGCCGAACAGGACATCGTCGGTAAGTTGGGCCAGTTTGGGCGCGACGTCACCAATCAACTTTTGCGCTCCAGATGGTTCATTTGCCATTGTTTTCTCCCTGTCGCATCAGGCGTCGATGGGCGGCGCCTTTCCGTACTCCTCGTCGGTGACGTGGGGCCCCCAGGTCGCGGCGTTGCCGTTCTCCGGGACCTCGTGCATCGCAAGGTGGGTCATGAAGCGCGTCGGCGCGGCGCCGTGCCAGTGCCATTCCTCCGGCTCGAAAAACACCCGGTCGCCGGGGGAGATCACCTCGATCGGCCCACCGCGCCGCTGCACCAGGCCGATGCCCTCGGTGACGTAGATCGTCTGGCCGTGGGGGTGGGCGTGCCAGGCCGTGCGGGCGCCCGGTGTGAAGTGGACCATGCTCGCCCCCACGCGCGAGCCATTGGATGGCGTCGCGACTGGGTCGACGTAGACCGTGCCGGTGAACCACTCGCTCGGTCCCGTTGCGGTCTTCTGGCTGCTGTTCCGGGTAATTTGCATGGTTGTTCTCCTTCTGAACTTAGCTGGTCCGCTCAGAGGTTGGTCATTCGCTCCAGGTGCTCCGGGTACCGTGCTCCATGCACTGTGATCTTCGACACAGCGCTCGCGATCTCGCGGAGATCGTCAATCGTGAGCTCGACGGCGACAGCGCCGATGTTTTCTTCAAGGCGCTCCAGCCGCCGGGTGCCCGGGATGGGCACGATCCACGGCTTCTGGGCAAGTAGCCAGGCGAGCGCGATCTGGGCGGGCGTGGCGTTCTTCTGCCGTGCGATGCTGCTGAGCAGATCGACCAGGGCCTGGTTCGCCTTGCGCGCCTCGGGCGTGAAGCGCGGGATGGTGCTCCGGATGTCGGTGGCGTCGAACGTCGTGGTCTCGTCGATCTTGCCGGTGAGAAAGCCTTTGCCCAGTGGGCTGTAGGGGACGAAGCCGATCCCCAGCTCTTCACAGGTGGGCAGCACCTCCTCCTCGGGGCGGCGCCACCACAGGGAGTACTCGCTCTGGATCGCAGTGACCGGCTGAACGGCGTGAGCGCGGCGGATGGTCCCAGCCGCGGCCTCCGACATGCCGAAGTGCCGCACCTTGCCCGCCGCTACCAGGTCGGCCACGGCGCCGGCGATGTCCTCGATTGGTACCGCAGGGTTCACGCGGTGCAAGTAGTACAGGTCGATCGTGTCCACGCCGAGGCGGCGCAGGGACCCTTCGGCGGCGGCCCGGACGTGCTCGGGTCGGCTGATCTGTCCGAGTGCCTGGCCGGTGGCATCGAAGCGGATGTTGAACTTGGTCGCGATAACAACCTGGTCCCGGTAAGGGGCAAGTGCCTCGCCGACGAGTTCCTCGTTGGCCCAGGGGCCGTAGCCTTCGGCGGTGTCGAAGAAGGTGACGCCGCGGTCGAATGCGGCGCGGATAAGCGCGATCATCTCCTGCTTGTCGGGTGATGGGCCGTAGCCGCGGGTCATGCCCATGCAGCCGAGGCCGATGGCCGAGACTTCCAGGTTGCTGTTTCCGAGTTTGCGCTTCTGCATGAAGCTCTCCTTACGGCGTCGTCGCCTGCGTTAGGTGCGCGGTACGAGCTTGAGCGTCGTGGCTCGCGCTTCCGGGCTCACCATCGGAGGGACGTAGGTGGCGTAGTGGCGGTACTTGGTGCGGTAGGCGGCGTCGATCTGGTCGTTGAGGGCCGGGTTGGTTTCCTCGACGAAGATGACGTCTTTCGCGAGACCGCCGGCGCGGATGTGGCCTTCGTGGGTCTTCTGAGCGCTGCGGAACCACGTGCCTCCAGGTCCGCGCCAGGATCGGACGTAGAGGTCGTCGCCCACGCGGACGACCCAGATCGTCACCGGCCTGCGCAGCGTGCCGTCGCGTCGGCGCGGCGCGATGTGCAGCTCGTCTGCTCCTCCGATCTTGTCCAGTTCGTTCTTTGACCAGGTGGCTATCATTGATCCTCCTTGAGCAGCGGCAGGCTTTAGTCAAGGCCATAACAGCACCTTGATGGCGCGGCGTTCGTCCATGGCGCGGTAGCCCTCCGCGACCTGCGCCAGAGGCAGCTCCAGGTCAAACACCTTGCCGGGATTCATCTGGCCCTTCCAGACCCGGTCGATGAGATCGGGCAGAAAGCGGCGCACCGGCGCCGGGCCGCCGTGCTGCCGGGCTGCACGTTGGCCGCGTCGGCGGCGAACCAGGCGGTCCCCATCACATCCGAGAGTGTCAGCAGGCTCGGGAGCAGATCGCGTGGCGGCACATCCGGCGGCCTCGGCTGGGTGACGGGATTGATACCGCGATAATCTCACAGGTCAGACCCGCACACGCAGGTGGCCGAGATCCGGATGAGGGCGTCTGTCGGTTCAACGGTCTTCGGGTCCTCGCGCTTGATGAAGTGGATGTCATACGGCCCGTAAAGAACAGCTCCTCGCATGGTGCACCTCCTTATATCATCTTATTGGAACTTCCTTGCATTCCATCACTGACATTCCAACCATTCGTGTGGCTCCCGAGCTCCGGCGCAGCCATCGCGCGGGCGTCTTTACCGCTCGATAATCGGGAGAATCAGGCGCGATGGGTGCGCCACGTCGTGGAAGACGCGGTTGATCGCCGGCCGATAGTGCTCGGCCGCTTCGGTGGCGATCTCGCCGCCGGTGTTGCTGTTGCGGCCGAACCGTGGGAAGTTGCTGCTCGAGACCTCGAGCCGGATGCGATGGCCCGGCAGAAATACGTTCGCCGTGGCCCACAGGTCGAGGCGCAGCTCATAGACTCTATCGGGCTCGAGGAGTTCCGGCACGGTGAACGACGCGCGGTAGCGCGCGCGGAGGATGCCCTCGGTTAGAATCATCGCCCGGCCATCCGGGAACACGTCCACCAGCTTGCCGGTAAAATCCGTGTCATGCGCCGAGGATGCGACGAATAGGCGCAGCTCGATCTGACCGATCACCTCGAGCGGCCGTTCCAGCACCGGGGTGCTGTACACGAGCACGTCGTCGCGCGACTCGACCGGGCGCTGATCGCGCGGGCCGCTGGCGTTGGCACCGGGCAGGAGAACCTGGCCGCCCACGGTCGGGACGGGGCGCAGCGGGTTGTACAGATACACGTCCGGTGGCTCGTCGTCCGGCGGCTCGGCCGACAGGATGCCGTCGCCGTAGCGGGTGTTGGCTCGCCCGGCGCTGTGCAGGTAGTAGGGGTGGTAGTGGGTATTGGGGAGTGGCCAGTCGGCCTCCGTGCGCCAACGGTCGATGCCCATCACGAAGAGCGTGACTGGCGGCTCGTCGTCCACGCCGTTGTCCATGTCCTTCAGCCAGCGGTCGAACCAGCGGAGCTGGAGACCGGTCAAGTCGAGCGCGTCGCTGCTGGCGGCCGCGCCGAACTCGCGCTCCGGAAAGCTGCCGCTGAAGTTCGCATGAGTCCAGGGACCAATGATCAGGCGCTGGTTCCGACGCGCCCGGTCCGTGTCACCGTGCTGCCGCATGCCCCGGTAGTTCTGGAACGTAGCCGATAGGAAGATATCGTACCAACCGCTGATGTGGAGCACCGGGGTACCGATCTGCTCATAGGCAGCACACGGCGAGATTGGACGCCAGTAGGCGTCCGCCGTCGGGTGAGCCAGCCAGTCGCGATACCAGGGTGTGTATTCATTCAGCAGGGGATGCCCCGCGAGGGGCAGATAGGCCAGGACCGTGTCCACGTCCAGGCGCGGTCCGCCCTCTGGCGGCGCCCCACCACGCGCCACGCGGCGCCGGATCTCTTCGGTCGCCATCACGGCCGCCCAACGCCGGCCGTGGAACACGTGCGCGCCACCCTGATAGGCCATTCCCTCGTACGCATCTGAGGGGGCGACTACCGACGCCATCGCCCGGAGGGCCGGAGGCTGCTCGCGCGCGGCCAGCCACTGGGCGACGGCGAGGTAGGAGCCGCCGAAACCGCCCACGACACCCCGCGACCATGGCTGAGCCGCGGCCCACGCGATCGTATCGGCGCCGTCGTGGCCCTCCTGGAAGTGGGGGTAGAACTCGCCTTCCGAGGTAAACCGGCCGCGCACGTCCTGGATCACGATGACGTAACCGGCCTGCACGGCACGGAGAATGTCGAAGGTATTGCTGCTACCCGCTACGGCTCGCTCTTTGTCATACGGCGTGCGCGCGAGGAGGACCGGCGCGGGCGGTCCGCCTTCCAGCCGATACACATCGGTCGCGAGGCGTACCCCATCGTGCATCGGCACCATGGTGTTCTTGTCGATCAGAATGCGCGCCATCGTGATCCTCCATCCCTGCCCCCGGGGGTGGGCGTGCCGGGCCGGGCGGGCCGCAGCGAGAGGGTGGCCGCCGCGGTCGCGAGGAACAGCAGCACGGCGATCAGCAGGCTGATCTGCAGGCCGTGCAGGAAGGTCGGTCGGTGGGCGATCAGCGCACCGAAGATGGCGACAGCGAGGGCACCACCGAGCTGGCGGGAGGTGTTGAGCGCACCACTCGCCGTCCCGACGAGCGCGGCCGGGACCGTGTTTACCAGCAACGCGGTCATGGTCGGGATTGTCAGAGAGGCGCCGAGCCCGACCAGCAGCGTCAGCGCGGAGAGCAACCCAACGGGGGCCGTGGCCGCGGCGATGCCCAGACTGAGCAGACCCGCTGCCATCAGGAACTGCCCGAGGGCCATTGGCACCGGCGGCCCGAATCGCTCGGCGATGTGGGGGGCGACCGGCGTCATGAAGATGCCCACCGCGGTCATCGGCAGGAACGCCAGGCCAGCGGTCCCCGACGAGAGGCCCCGCACCTCCTGAAAGTACAGGCTGAACAGGAACACCAGGCCATAAAACCCGGCCGCGAAAGAGAAGCCGACCGCCACCGACACCGCCACCGGCCGGGAGCGAAAGAGCCCGAGCGGCACCATCAGGTGCGCCCCACGCGCTTCGGCGATCAGGAACGCGGCCAGCGTGACGACGGCTACGACCAGCGCTCCGACGACCAGCGGCGTGCCGAAGCCCACCGCGCCGCCTTCGATCAGACCGTCGGTCAGCGCACCCATGCCCACGATCGCGGCCACCTGTCCGACCCAATCGAATGGCACTGCCCGACCCGGCGAGCGCGCAACCCGAGCGAGCAGGAGCAGCGCACATGCGCCCACGGGCAGGTTGATATAGAAGATCAGCCGCCAGCTCAGCAGCGCCAGGAAACCGCCCACCACCGGCCCGGCTGCCGAGGCCACCCCCGCGCCGAGGGACCAGAGCGCGATCGCCCGACCCCGCTGCAGCGGGTCCACGTACGCCTCCCGGATCAGCGCCAGCGTGGCCGGCAGCATCGCCGCGGCTCCCGCCCCTTGGACGAACCGCGACGCGATGAGCACCCCAATGGATGGCGCTAGCCCACAGACGGCCGAGGCCGCGACGAAAATCGCCAGCCCCACTCCGTACGCCTGGCGCGCGCCGATCCGGTCGGAGAGTGCCCCGGCCGATAGGAGCAGCGCGGCGAACACGAGCGTGTAGCCGTCGATCACCCACTGCTGCCCGGTGATGCCGCCGCCCAGGTCGCGCCCGATCGCCGGGAGCGCGACGTTGACCACGAAGGCGTCGAGCGTGACGACGAAGAACCCGAGCACCGCGACAACCAGTGCAGCACCATGCACGGGTCCGCGTTGCCCCACGTTCGTTGCTCTCCCTTCCCTCCGCTGGCCTTCGGCGGGGCCGATCGAGCCAGGTCGCTCGTCAACGGCGCTGCCCGAGGAGTTGCGTTGCCTCATACCAAGACCTTCCCCAGCTGCACGAGCGACGTGAACGCGCGGTGTTCGTCCGTGGTGGCGTACGCCTCGGCGATGTGCTCCCCCATGCCACGCCCGGGGCCGGTGATGCACCAAACCTTCTCGTCAGTCATCGTGCCTCCTCAGATGAACCAGGCAAGATACTCGGGGGCGTCTGCCATCTTGTCGATTGGACAGTGCTTTCCTCGTCGTGGCGTTGGCACGACGCGCCCCCAACCACCGCCGGATCTGATCTTGAACAAGACTCCGAACTACTTGTACGGATTAGGACTGTTCCCTTTTATCTGACGCCGAATCTGACACCGATTATAGAAGGCCGAGATCGAAGGATGTTATAATGATCTTCCAGAATCGTTGTATGATCCTCCAGATCACTGAGAGGGGTGATGCGGGCATGAGGGGAGATGCTCAAAAGGATTCGACGAACTATCAGCCGTCAGTACGCGAGGTGGATAGGATGCAAGCCAGCCGCGATGAGCTGGCTGAGCGGATCGCCCGGGCCGTCCGCGACGATGGGACGGCCGAGCCGCTGGCAGGGCTTCGGCTCCGCCGCTCCTCCTCGCCCACGGAGTTGGGGTATGGCCTATCTGACGCCGCCTTGTGCGTGATCGCGCAGGGCCGCAAGGATCTCTGGCTGGGCGACACCCGCTACCGGTACGATCCCGCTCATTATCTCATCGCCACGGCCGAGCTGCCCATCGCGAGCCGGATCACCGAGGCGTCCACCGAGCGCCCCTATCTGGGCCTCGTCCTCAAGCTCGACCCCACCCTCGTCGGCTCGGTTATGGTCGAGACCGGCCAGCCCGCGCTGCGGAGCCCGTCCTCCGTGAAGGCCATCGCCGTGAGCCCGCTGGACGCAGACCTGCTGGACGCCGTGGTGCGGCTCGCCCGTCTGCTGGACTCCCCGACTGACGCGCGTTTCCTCGCGCCGCTGGTCACGCGGGAGATCGTCTATCGGCTCCTGCGGGGCGAGCAGGGTGACCGGCTGCGTCACATCGTGGCCTTGGCTAACCACACCCACCGCATCGCGCGGGCCATCGATCGGCTCCGCAAAGAGTTCGACCAGCCGCTGCGGATCGAGGACCTCGCGCGCGAGGTGGGGATGAGCGTCTCCGGCTTTCACCAGCACTTCAAGGAGGTCACCGCGATGAGCCCCTTGCAGTTCCAGAAGCAACTGCGGCTTCAGGAGGCCCGCCGGCTCATGCTCGGCGAGGATCTCGACGCCGCGAGTGCTGGCTACCGCGTGGGCTACCACGATGCCTCCCACTTTAGTCGGGAGTACAAGAGCCTCTTCGGTATCCCGCCGATGCGCGACGTCGAACGACTGCGGGGTAGCATCGCCGCGCAAAGTGCCGGCCTCTGAGTCAGAGGAATTTTGCGTCGAGCGTGGGGGAGAGGCGCACATTGAACCGGCCCCTGATCTCCTCGGAAATGCGCCCGGCCACCCCTCTTCCTGCCCGGCGCTCGCGAGTGGGGTGTACACCTTTGACCAGACCACAGCGAATGCCCTGTTTTGGTGATAGGATAGCCGAACAGGGGAAAGGTGGAAAGGTCACGATGCGGACACGAACTTACAGCGCCGACGTCAAGCGCGAGACGGTCGAGGAGTTGCTGGCGGGTGAGAAACGCGTGAGCCAGATTTGTCGGGAGCGCGGGAGCGATGAGAAGACGCTGCAGCGGTGGCGCCAAGCCTACGAAGAAGACGGTGAGGCGGCGTGGGTGACGCGAGAATCTCGGTTGCGGCGATTGGGTCGCTTGCAGAGCAGGGGCCGGCGCCGGTTCCTTGTGGATCTCCGCGGGCAGGGTCAACCGCAAGCCCGGCCAGATCAGGTCGGGATCGGTCAAAACGCGTCCGTCGGGAAGACGCGCTTTGCCCCGATTCCGGTCGAAGATCTCCGGCCAGCGGTTCTCGTCGCCCAGGAACCGCGCCGCGATTCCCCGTAACGTATCGCCCTTCTCGACCACGTAGTAGCTCCGTCCCCCACCGATTGGATCGCCGTACTTGGACGCGGGACGATCAAAACCCAACCCGGCCGGATGACGCCGGCGCGCGTGAAGTACTCGCCGTCCGGCATGCGCCGACCAGCGTTCGCATCGACCAGCCGCATGTACTCCTCGTCGGTCCCGTAGAAACGCTGGGCGATCGCCCAGAGGGTGTCGCCCGGCTTGACCGTGTAGGACGTCTCAGAGGAGGACTGCTGGGTTGGCCGAACGGGATGCTGACCCGACAGGTCCGGACGATGGTCGGGCGCAACGCTGAGAGCGGCGATCGGACCCTCGAGCATGGCAGCCGAGACGGCAAGCACCCGGGCGACGAGATTCACGACGATAACCGTGACGATAGCACCGTCGACGACGCGCCGAGCGATTGGTATGGTGACGTGATCGATCGCCGCGCAGAGCCCTCGCGCCCAGGCTGCTCTATGGGTCACGAGTTCAATCAGCGCCGTCGCGAACTGCAGGAGCAAGCTCGCAACGCACCAGATCCAGAGGATCCAGGCCGCACTGGTGCAGGCGTAGGCAAACCAGTCGAGAGGGAGCTCGGAACCTTGGAGAGTGACCAGGATCTCTGTCCAGGACGGAATCCGCTTCAGCAGGTGTGGTCGTCCCCCGAAGTGATACAGAATGACCCTACCTGCCGCGAGGATGATCACCACCCAGACCAGTGAGAGAGCAGTGGATCAATCACTACGCAATCTTCCGCCTCATCGCTCGAGTTGATCATCCGATGCTGATGATGAATCTGATTCACTTGCTGGGAGTAGCTTTTCTCCCGTATCCCACTGTGGGACGACCTGTGCGCGATCCTGCTCGAACCCGAGCACATCGCGCACGCGTTGGAGCGCGCCCAAGGCGGAGCGTGGTTACCCCAGGAGCTTCAAGCCCGCCAGCGTAACCTCGCGCAAGCGATCTCGGGAACTGAACGCCAACAAAATCGCCTCCTTGACGCCTATCTGAGCGAAGCACTCGAGTTGCCCGAGTTCGAGCGCAAGCGTTCCGACCTGAATGAGCGTCGGCGTGTCCTTCAGGGACAACAACAGCAGCTGGACGAATTGGCGCGCCAGCGCATTGAAGTGGCCAAAGTCGCCCAAACAGCGGAAACGTTTTGTGCACAGGTCCGCACCGGCCTCAAGGAAGCAAGCTTCGCGCAGAGGCGCGCCCTGGTGGAATTGCTCATCGATCACGTTGTGGTCACCAACGAGGAGGTCGAGATTCGCTACGTGATGCCGATTTCGCCGAATGGAGCACGCCAGTCCTTTTGTCACTTGCGTTTAGATTATCGAGGAGGTGTA
>JAJPKB010000301.1 GCA_021323915.1 Chloroflexota bacterium
CGCGGACAGTTCCCCCGCGACAGCCTGTACTTCATTATCTTCTCGGATTACGCGCGCGAGCTGAAGCCCGAGGAGCTTCCTTCGGTCGAGTGGGACGAAAGCGTGTACGGCACGAACATGCACCACGCCTTTATGCTCGCGAGAACGCTCCTCGCCCGCCACAAGGGCGCGAACAAGCAGATCATCATGATCACCGATGGCGAGCCGACCGCTCACCTCGAGGGAAGTCGCGCGATCTTCTCGTACCCGCCCAGCTATCGGACGATCGCCGAGACGCTGAAGGAAGTCGGGCGGTGTACGCGCGATCAGATCGTCATCAACACGTTCATGCTGGAGCGGGGTCACTACTTGATCGATTTCATCAACCAGGTGACGAAGATCAATCGCGGCCGCGCGTTTTTCTCAACCCCGGATCGCCTCGGGGAGTACATCCTGGTCGACTACGTCGCCAGCAAGCGCAAACTCGTAAAATAAAAGAGGAATGAGTGTCTTCGAAAGGTTCGCGGCCGTTGGCTGGACGGGCCGCGCTGATCACCGGGGCGGGGTCGGGGATCGGCCGCGCCGCTGCCGTTTCACTCGCGGCCGCCGGGGCCGCCCTCTCGCTCGCCGGCCGGCGCAAGTCGCTGCTGGTGGAGACCGCCGCGCTGGCACGCGAGCACGACGTTCCGGTTCGCTACCAGGCCCTGGACGTCGCGGATAACGACGCGGTCGAGCGCTGGGTCGCGGATGCTCGCGACACACACGGGCGGATCGATGTGCTGGTCAACAGCGCGGGCACGAACGCGCCGAATCGAACCTGGCAGAACACCAGCCTGGAGTCCTGGAACGAGCTGATCGCCACCAACCTGACCGGCGTGTTCCAGTGCACCCGGGCGGTGCTCCCGACGATGCGCGCCCAGCGGAACGGACTGGTGATCAACGTGTCCTCCATGGCCGGCGTTCACGCGTCGCTCGTCAGCGGCGTTGCCTACTCCGCCTCGAAGTTCGGCGTCGTCTCGCTCACCCAGTCGCTGAATCTCGAGGAGTGGCGCAACGGCATTCGCGCAACGGTCGTCTGCCCGGGCGAAGTCAACACGCCGATCATGGAAAAGCGTCCGAATCAGCCGCCGGATCACGCCTACGCGTTGATGCTTCAGCCCGAGGAGCTGGGAGCGACGATCGCTTTTCTCGCGGCGCTTCCGCCGCGCGCCTTGATCGAGCAGATCCTCATTCGCCCGACCGTGCGCGAGTATTAGCGTGCAAACGACCCGTCATCTACCGCTCTTCCCGTTACACACCGTCCTTTTCCCCGGCGTGCCCTTGCCGCTCCGGGTGTTCGAGGAGCGCTACAAGCTCATGGTCAAGCGGTGCCTGGAAGAAGACGGGGCGATGGGAATCGTGCTGATCCGATCGGGGTCCGAGGTTGGCGCGCCGGCCGTTCCTTACGACGTGGGAACCCTCGCCAGGATCACCCGCGTCGACAAAAAGAATGACGGCACCCTGAGCGTCACGACGGTCGGCGAGCGCCGGTTCCGGATCCGATCGGTCGATGGGAGCCAGCCATACGCGGTCGGAGATGTCGAGCTGCTCGACGACGAGCAACCGGACGTTCCTGACCGACTGCTGGAAGCGGTGCGCGACCGGTTTACTGCCTACGTTCAGTTGCTACGGCGCCTCGCGCGGCAGGACCAGGGCGACGTTCCCATACCCCGCGGCGCGCTTGATTTATCCCACATCGTGGCGGCCAACCTGCAGATCAGCCGGGTCGACCAGCAGTCGCTGCTCGAAGATCCGCCGTCCGAGCGCCTCCGGCACGAGAATCAGCTGTTGCGCCGCGAGCTGACCATCGTCGAGCACCTGGGAGCGGTCGTCATCCGGCGCATGATCTCACCCGGTGAGATCATGCGTAATTGACCGCGGGATCAGGGAGAAATGTGCCGGGCCGTCCGATAGCGCTCGAGCGCCTGGCGCGCCCGCGCCCGCGCCTCGTCGAAATCCCACTCGTTTCGATCGTAGGCGAGCGCATACCAGTCGGTCTCGTCGGTTCCACGAACGACGCCTCCCAGGACAATCTCTCCCTTGTTCTTCTCGATCTCGCGAATCGTCCCGGTTTCAAAACGATCCATCGACTGAAGGATCGCCACGTACTGTCGCTCCGTGCGCTTCCACTCCTGAATTCCTAAGGTTGCCAAGGTTGCCTCCACCCGCGCCTTTACTCAACACTCTGCCAACTTATTTTACACTCATTGTAACCGACCCGCCCTGAGCGTCGCCACCGACGGCGACGTTCTTCCAGGTTCTTCCGCCGTCGTCCGTTCCCCAGACTGATTGGCGGTCGGCGAACCAACCGTGGCTCGCGTCCAGGAACCGGCCGGTCACCAATGGCTGGTTGGCCGTGAGCGAAGTCGCCCAGGTCTTGCCGCCGTCGCGCGTGTTGAGAATCGTCTTTCCGCCGTCGAGCACCCACCCGAAATCCGGCGAGGTGAATCCCAGTGCCGATACCAGGCCACCACCATTTCCGCCGGTGAGGCTGCCCGCCCCGGGGAGCGGTCGCGCCTGCCAGGTGCGCCCGCCATCTTCGGTCTGGAAGAAGCCGCTGGCGACGGAACCGGTCCCCGAGCAGGCAAGCCAGCCCCGCTCGGCCGATGGAAAGTCGAACGCGAGCGCGTCTCCTTGGCAGGGCGTCTCCAGCCGGGCCCAGCTTTTTCCACCGTCGCCGGTCGCGATCAGGACCGCCCGTCCGTCGACGATGCCGCCAACCCAGCCAACCGATGCGTTCAGGCGATCAAGGTGAAAACCGTGACCGTTCAGGGGGAGCTGCTCGTTCGACCAGGTCTGCCCGGCCGAGTCGGTAAATACCAGCGACGCCGCGCAGCTCGTGGCGCTGACGCAGGCCTGGCCGAGAATCCAGCCGTCCCGGGCCGACACGAACCGCACGTCGGCCAGCTCGACCGACGTCGTCGACGTTCGCTGCCAGGTGCGGCCCGCGTCGGTCGTCTGCATCACCACGTTCGGACAGGTGGCGTTGCCACACCGCTGGCCGATCGTCCCGATCAACCAACCCGTCTCGAGGTCGGTAAATTGCATCCCGCGTGGCACCAGTAGCAGGCGTCCCGCGGGCGCCCAGCTCTTCCCGCCGCTGCGGGTCGAGTAGACCAGCGCGCGACAGCCGCCGGTCGGCGTCCCGCTCCCCTCCAGGCAATTCGCCGCCACGACCCAGCCGTGATCGGCGTCGACGAACGAGAGCGACGCCAGCCGCGCCTCCGCTGGCAGGGTAGCCGGGCTCAAGCCGCCCACCGGCTGCGGCTCTTCGCATGCCGTCAGGACGAGCGACAGGACGGCGCCGAGCGCCAGGGCGAGCCACTTAAGATTGCCCCTCATCGTCTCCTTCGAGCCCAGTTCCGCCTTCCGACACATCCTACTCCCGGGCGGATGACACCCGCAAGCGCTCAGCCAGAGCACCGATTCGGCTTTGGTACCCCACGCCTCATCGCAGTGCGACAAGACCTTCGATCCCAGGAATTAC
Source organism: Chloroflexota bacterium (assembly GCA_021323915.1). Classification (GTDB taxonomy): domain Bacteria; phylum Chloroflexota; class UBA6077; order FW602-bin22; family CADDYW01; genus JAJPKB01. The sequence continues at coordinate 3,506 of JAJPKB010000301.1, forward strand.
CGCGCGGCGGTCACTCGGTTTCGGAGGATACCCAATCCAGAGACCTCGACCTCGACAACGTCTCCCTCTTGCAGGAACGTCTTCGTCGTCGCACCCACGCCGGAGGGAGTGCCGGTCGCGATCACGTCGCCGGGCTGGAGGGTGACGAACCGGCTGATCCAGGCGATCGTTTCGGCCACGGTGAAGATCATGTCGCCGGTCGTAGCGCGCTGGCGAGTTACCCCGTTCACCCGCGTCTCGACGGCCAGGTCCTGGGGATCGGAGACTTCGTCCACGACCAGGTACGGCCCGAGGGGGCCGAAGGTATCGAACCACTTTCCGTTGAGCCAATCGAACCAGCCGGTCCGCGCGGTCGGCTGACGCGCGACGTCGAGGGTGAGGGCACGGCCGGAAACGTCGTTGAAGTTCGCGTAGCCGGCGACGTGCTCGAGGGCGCGCTCGACCGGCACGTTCCTGGCCGAGCGACCGATCACGACCGCCAGCTCGCCCTCGTAGTCGACCGCGGTGCAGAGCGGACCGGGGAGTCGGATTGGCGCCTCCGGCCCGACGATCGTCGTGACCGGCTTGATGAAGACCTCGGGCGTATGGTTCGCTTTCGGCGGCGCTTCGTGCCCGCCCTCGCGCCAGTGCTCGGCGTAGTTACCCGCCAGGCAGAGGATCTTCGGCGGCCGGGGAACCGGCGCCAGGAGTTGCGCGCGGGACGCATCGACCAGGGCGCGGGTACCTCCCCTTGAGCGCGCTCGCTCGGCCAGCTCTCGCGCCAGGTCGCCGGCAGCCGCGCCGGCCTCCAAAAACGCGATGACGTCGGATACCATCGACAACCGGTCGTTGCCGGCGTCGGCCGCGGCCGCCGCGAGATCGAGGATTCCCTGCTCGGTGACGATCCCGAGCCGCTCGGCGCCCGACGTCGTCGCGAAAGTCACGATCTTCAAAGCTCTCCTCCGTGCGCTCGCGGCGGCTCGATCGGTCTCGCGGCGTATCGCCCCCC
>JAJPKB010000074.1 GCA_021323915.1 Chloroflexota bacterium
ATCTCGCGGGGAAGGCTGCTGAAGAAGCCGCGGAGCAGATAGCTCGCGAAGGGAAGGCCGTAGCCGGTGTGGGCCAGCCAGACCACTGTCGGCACCAGCCAGACCACCCCGAAGAGGATGACCGTCAGGTGAAGCGCGGACCGGCGCAGGATCGCGGTCGGAGTCGCGACGCGCGACGCCCGGGGCTTCGGTCGGGCCAGGGGGCGGAACTTCATCACCGGACCTCTTCCTGCTGGCGGAATCGCTGGATGTTTCCGACCACCACCGGCACGACCGCCAGGAGCAAGATCACCGCGATTGCCGAGGCCCGGCCGAAGTCGTCGTCGGTGAACATCTCGGCGTACATGCGGTTCGCGAGGACGTCGGTCCCGTAGTTGCCGTCGGTCAGCGGCTTGAGCGTCGGGTTGTCCTTGGTGATGAAGCTGGTGAAGAAGCTCGCCTCGTGGTGGAGGTAGGCCCTGGGAGGACTGGTGAACAGCGGATCCCCGGCCGTGCCGAAGCTCGTGGAGAGCATGTACTGGCTCCCGCCGTACGCCAGCTTCGGATCGCCCACGATCGTTCCCCAGGTCGTCCAGGCTTTCTTGATCGCCTCGGACGTCCAGGCGAGCTTGCCCTGGTACCACCGGGTGTAGGCGTCGGGGCCGGCGGTGCGCAATGCGCTTCGTCGGCTAACGCGAGTAAGACGGTTGGTCGCGAATGTCCGTGCCATCAGGCACCTCCTAGCTTAGTCGCCGTGTCTCCCACAGCTGTCACGAAGCACCAGACGGGTCGGTAGGATCAGGCGCGTCTCGTCCGGGCGCCGGCCGGCGATCAGGTCGATCAGCCGCTCGCCGCGTCCATCCCTCCTTCCACGACGCGCTCGTCCGGATCGAGGCCGGCCGCGGCCATCGCCCGTCGATAGCCGCCGGTCCGCTCGCGCGCGCTGACAAACTCGAGTGGTGCGTTGGTGATCAGCGCGACTCGTCGATAGCCGTGCTCGAGCATCGGAGCAGCGCGCCGGACCCGCGAGCCAGGTCGCGGCGTCGGGCCGGTCGACGGCGGCAAAGCGCCGGGCTTCGACGATCGATCCGGCCGTGATTAACACGCGTTACTAATGCGCGTTACTACCACACCACAGGGGATGGGGCGTCCGTCAAGTCGACTGGAGGCGCGTATCCGATCGGACCATTAATTTCAAAATGTTAGGGAAAGGTTTATGATAGCCGGCGAAGCTCAGCCGGTCCCGGCCGGATCGCCTGGCGAACCGACGGGCTTCGGCTTACGAAAGAACTATCAGGAGGATCGCGTCGAAAGATGTCTAAAGGTGTAGGCTGGCTTATCGTGGTCGTCGGCGTCATCGTCGTGCTGCTGGCGATCTTCGCCGGACAGCTTGGTCTCGGCGGAAACACCTGGGGTGCAAAGCACATCGTCGCGCTGGTCGTCGGAATCGTCCTCGTCGCCGGCGGCCTGTTCACCGCGCTCCGTCCCTCCGGCGTCAGCGCGTAAGGCCCAACGCCGCCGCTCGACCAGCTATTCCTCGTCCGGTAGCGGGCGTGCTTGTCCCCGGGGAGTGGTCAGGTTTGGGGCCGGGCCGGGATCTCCCTCATCCCCTACCCCTTCTCCGTCTACGCTCCGGCCCCCTTCTCCAGGGGGAGCCTTCAGCGCGCGGGGTAAAGGGTCTACAGGGAGACGCTATCCTCGAGACCCCTCTCCCTCGGCTGGGTTCATGGGCGGACAGTTTTGCCGCCGGGATCCCGTCGGGCAGGGCGGGGACGTGGCCGGGAGAGGGGGAGCTTGTCTCCTGCCCGTCCCCGGGGCACGCGGCGGCAGACAAGCTGCCCCACCCCTCCCCGCGCCGCCCCCCACCCTACGCTTCGTCCACAAAACTGTCTGCTTATGAACCCTTGGATGGGGAGGGGGTTGAGGGTGAGGGAAGCCCGGGCGGCCCGCGGAAAGGTGGCCACTCCCCAGAGGGGCAAGCCCCCGCACTACCGGTTTCTCGAGCGTCTACTCTTGAGAGCTCGGAGCTGCCGCAGGGTCAAGCCTCGGCTTCAGGGCGTGAGGATCACCTTGCCGGCGTCCTTGGCCTCGGCCCGGCGGAATCCTTCGGACCACTCGGCGAGGGGGAGCGTCGCGGTGAGGACCGGGCGCGGGTCGATCGTTCCGTCGCCAAGCAGGCGGAGGGTGCGGGTCCAGGTATCGGGACGGGTGGCAAAGGGCCCGGCCACGCTGATCTCGCGCATCGTCACCTGGGTCAAATCGAAGCGGACCGGCGCGCCGTAGAGCCCGACCTGGACGTAGCGCCCGCCGCGGGCGGCGAGGTTCAGGCAGGTCTGGGCCGACTTCTCGGCGCCGGCGCACTCGACCACCACGTCGGCGCCGTAGCCGTCGGTCAGATCGCGAACGTAGGCGAGCGGATCGGTCTCCTGGACGTTCAGGACGTGGGGGATCCCGACCGCGCGAGCGATCTCGAGGCGGCGGGCGTCGGCGGCGAGGCCGAGCACGACGACGGTCGCGCCGGTCGTCCGGGCCACCATCGCGCTGAAGAGGCCGATTGGCCCCGGGCCGGAGACGACCACCACGTCGCCCGGCGCCGGCCGCGCGAAATCCACGACGCCGCGAACGCAGCAGGCCAGCGGCTCGGTCAGCGCGCCGGTCACCTCGTCAACGTTGGGCGGCAACGCGAACAGGTTGCGGGCCGGTACGACGAGCCAGGGAGCCATCGCCCCGTTCACGCCCGAGCCGAAGGACAAACGCTCGGGACAGAGGTTCGGGCGCCCGGACTGACAGAAGCGGCAGCGCCCACAGGTATAGCTGAAGGGAATCGCGGTGACTCGATCGCCTACCCGCGCGTTCTCGACCTCCGCGCCGACCTCGGCGACGACGCCGCCCAGCTCGTGGCCCAGGACGACCGGCGGGCGGGTCGGGTACTCGTCGTGGAGGATGTGAAGGTCGGTCCCGCAGATGCCGCAGGCGGCGACCTTGACCAGCACCTGATCGGGTTTGAGCTCGGGCTCCGCCACGTCTCGCAGGGCCACGTTGCCATCGCCGCGGGCGAACTTCACGACGCCTTTCATCGACCCTCCTTGAGTCCGGCTGAGCCTGGCGCCAGTATAGCACGTCGCGGGTCACGACCGATTGGCGGCAGAGTGTAACGCGGAAACGTGGGGCATCTTTCCGGCGGCTTGCCTTCCGACGATTCTACGGCGTACCCATCGGCGGTGGCTTGCTTGACAGGATTGACTCGGGGTATAGAATGGCGCGCGTATCCCCCACGTCATGGCGAAGGCTGGGTCGTTCCCAGAGGAGAGCGAAAAATGGCCATCGCGCCCGTCTCGCGCAAGGAGCAGATCTGGCTCGCCTGCAAACCGAAAACCTGCTGTTACGTCGCGACGGTGATCCCGACCGGACGCGACGTCTGGCGCATCTCCCGCGCGCTCGACGCGCCGCCCTGGACGTTCGTCACTTTTTTCGAGTCGCCGACGGCGCGTCGCGACGCCTTCGTGCTGGATGCGTCGGGCCGTCATTTCCGACTCGCCCTCGCCAAGCAGCCCAGTCGTCGTCGTAAGACGCCCGCCCCGTGCATCTTCCTGATGAAGACAAACAACGGGCTCCACCGGTGCGGTCTGGGTGCGCTTCGACCGATGAGCTGCCAGGCCTTTCCTTCCGAAATGTCGGCCGGCGGCATTGTCGGGGTGAACGGGCTGGGTTGCACCTGCCGAAGCTGGAACCTGACCGACGTCGACATCGACGTCGAGCGCGCCCTGGTGGGGAACCGGCTGCGCGACGCCGACGAGTACGCCGAGGTGGTCGGGCGGTGGAACGACCGGGTCGCGGCGGAGGCTCCGCCTAAGCCGATCGCCTTTTCGAGCTACTGCGACTATCTCCTGGAGGCGTACGACGCCCTCGGGGCCGAGGGACGGTGATGGAAACGACTGGACATAGCCCGTGCAACACCTGCGGTGCGTGCTGCCGGTCGTACATCGTGCCGTTGAACGGTCGCGACGTCTGGGAGCTGTGCGTTCACCAGCGCTTCGACCCGAGCGATTTCGTCACCGCCTTTCCGTTGCCCAAGCCGAGTCCGGAGGGCTTTCGGCTCAACAAGGATGGCTTCACGTTCGGCCTGGCCCTCGACAAGCAGGGCGAGTTCGAGTTCAATCGCCCCTGCACCTTTCTGATGTCCCTGGGCGGCGGCCACTCCTGCTGCGGCGTCTACGCGCACCGTCCGACGGTGTGTCGGAGCTATCCGGTGATCCGGGTCCGGGAGCACTTCGTTCAGCGGAAGGACTCGCTCTGTCCGCCGAACGCCTGGTCCGCGGGCCAGCTGGGCCACCCGTCGTGGCGTCAGAACGCGCAGCGGGTGCAGATGCAGTTCGACCTGTACTACGAGGTCATCGCCCGCTGGAACGCCCGAGTCGTCAGCAAGCCGGAAGGAACGACGTACGTGATCGGCGCCTACTACGACTATCTCCTGAACGTCTACGAGCGCCTGGCCGGGCTGGACGACGCGCTGGGAGAGGATACCGTCGAGCGGGTGGTCGCCAACTGGAGCAGCGTGCCGGCGTCCGGCGATTTCGCCGACGAGTCGATCGACCGTGACCAGTTCCCCTGGCTCTCCTACCTGAGCGCGGCGCGCGAGGTGATCGACGCGTTTTACCCGGAGGTGCCATCCCAGCCGTCGATCGTCCTCCATCTGGTCGGCCGTGGCGCGCGAAGTAATCCGCCCCGGAAGATGATCCCGGACGAGCTGCTGGAGCCGGAGCCGGCGGCTATGCCGGCCGGCTCGAACGGTTAGCCGGATCAAGGCAGCGAGATCGCTCAATCAAACCAGGCTACTGATGGACGGGATGCATTCTCAACAGCACTGGCCGGCACGGTGGGCCAGTAAGCCGTTCTTGTATCTAACCACCGTCGGGCGCCGAACCGGCCGGCCGCACCGCGTCGAGATCTGGTTCGCCACGCACGACCGGCGACTGTACCTGCTCGCGGGCGGCCGTGAGCGGGCTGACTGGGTGCGTAACCTCCAGGCGAACCCACGAGTCACCGTCGAGCTGGGAGGCGAGACCCACGTTGGCGTGGCCCACGTCCTCGAGGCTGGCACCCCCGAGGATCGACTTGCCCGCGAGCTGCTGGTGGCCAAGTACGGAAGGACCGAAGGCAGCCTCGACGAGTGGGGGCGGACCTCCCTGCCGGTGGCGATCCAGTTCCCGTCCCTCTCAGGTTAAAAGATGCCGTAGCTTGCGAATGGGCGAGAACACGATCCAGAGTCCGCCGAATGAGCTGCAAACGACCGCGACGAACAGGGCATTCCGAACCCCGATAAATTCGGCCAGAAGGCCGCCGACGAGCGCCCCGATTGGACCGATCCCCGCGGTGATCAGGTACATGCTCCCATTCACTCGGCCGAGGAGGGCATCCGGAGTGACCGCCTGGCGGATGCTGAGCGAGGTGATCTCGTAGGTTGCCTGGAAGGCATCGCCGATTAATGCTTGGTGTGGTGCACCACCAGAGCGACGGAAATACGATCACGTTCCCATCCTACCGGGCAGATAGCACGCTGCCAAGTATATCAAGAAGAGCCAGATGATAGTGCCCACCATTGTCAGATTGGTGGGGAAATCTACCATGTGGTTAGTCCTGCTGCAGGTCGAGCACCTCGCGGATCGCCTCGGCGCGCTCGCGCATGAGCGAGGGCGACAGTCGGGTTAGCGGCCCGTGGACGAGGCGGCGGTTGTGGATCGCCCGCAACTGATCGATCAGCAGGTCGGACTCGTACCGCAGGCCCGCCGCGGCCGGGACGTGAATCCGAAGCGGCTCGGCATCGGCCACCACGCGCGTCGTGAGGGGGATAATCAGCGTCGAAGGGTGGCCGGCCTCAAGCAACGCCTGGGCCTGGACAACCAGGACCGGGCGTTGCTTGCCGGGCTCGGTGCCGTGGGGTGGGTTGAGATCCGCCAGCCAGACCTCGCCCCTATTCGGCATCCGGTTCCCGCTCGATCGCCGCGAATTCCGCGTTGATGCGCATGCTCTCGTCGCGGACCTTACGCGAGGCCTCGGCAAGCCGCTCCGCGCGAAGGCGCGCCCGCGTTTCCCGATTCATCCGCTCGATGGCCCGACCTCTTCCCTACTTTGCCGTTCCCACCTTCAGCGCGACGTCGTTCCAGGCTTCGGCCAGCGCGCTCGTCGCGCGGAACAGCGGAAAAAGCGCGTTCCAGAGGGCATCGAGGCTGGCGCGGGCAGCGGCCGCATCGCCGGTTTCCGCGGCGCGCTTGAGCGCCTCGCCGTGAAGCGCCTGCTCGCGGGCGCAGACGTCCGCGATCTCGGCGAGCTGCCGGGCGGCGTCGACCTGGCGATCGACCAGGCTGGCCACCGGCTCCGGCGGGTCGGGGATGCCGTCGCGCTCGCGGGAACGCCAGCCGGCGTAGCGGGGTGGCAGCTTCTCGCCGCCCGCTTTCGGATCGGCGGTCCAGAAGGTGTGGGTGGGGTCGATGTGCGGGGTGACCGACAGGTACATCGTCATCGGTTGGTCGCCGACCACCCGGACCTGGTGAAGCTGGTCGCGGCGGGCGAAGCAGGCCTGGCCGGGTCCCAGGACGGCGCGCTCGCCGTCGATCTCGAACTCGCACTGACCGTCGAGAATCAAGAACATCTCGTGGCCCAGATCGTGGCTGTGGCGCGAGGCGACCTCGCCGGGCTCCATACGCAGGAAGCGTCCGCGGATTTCCGGGGTGACGACGATGTTGCGCACGTCGGTGCGAAAATCAAAGACGTCGAACGGCACGTCCGGTTCCTCCAGTCGAGAGTATCGCGGCTCATTGTACCCGGTCGGGCCACGACCGGCGATGGGCCCGGCGCCCGCGCACCGGAGCGACGAACAAGTCTACCGTGGGTAGCCAACGTCCGGCCTCCAGGGCCGGTTGCCGAACGCTCGACGGCCCTCGGTCAAGGGGCGACCGGACCGGTCGCTGCCGTGGGTCGCCCGATCGCCAATCTCGCACCCGCCAGCCACGCCACTTGTCCGTCCTCGGTCGTTGTGGTAACGTACGGCGGGGCGACGGCTGGGCCGCCCCGGCGCGCTCTCTTCGGCTGGGCCTCGAAACAGCGATGGGTTGAAGGTCCGAGATCGCGCGCCGCACTGCATCCGTATCGCCAAATCTCACTCCCGAAGCAGGACATCGTGAGTCACGGATCGTCGACACATCGAGCTTCCGATCAGGAGCACGCCCGTTTGTTGAGGATCGGTGTGCCGCGTCGGCCCCTCATCACGATCGCGCTGTTTGCATTTTTCATCGGAGTGCTCTGGTCCGCGCCGGCCGTGGCCGCGCCGGCGCGCGACGGTCAGAGCTACGTCGTCCAGCCCGGAGATACGCTCTGGTCCATCGCCGAGACGTCGCTGGGGGACGGAGGCAGTTGGCCGGAGATCTGGCAGGCCAATCGCGGCCGAATCATGAACGACGGGCAGACCGCCGAGTCGCCTGCTCAGATTTGGCCCGGCTGGGTGATCACGATTCCCGGCGCCGCTACCCCCGCCAGCACCGCCCTTCCACCAATGCCGTGCACGGTCCCGGCCACACCGGGGGCAGGATCCGAATCGGCACCCACCTACACCGTCCAGCCGGGCGATAGCCTGTGGCGGATCGCCCAACAGCAGCTTGGCGATGGCTCGAAGTGGACTCTGCTCTGGGCCCTGAACCGTGGTCGAGTGATGAACGACGGCACGCGCTTCGACAACCCCGGTGTTCTCGCTCCCGGCTGGCAGCTCGTCCTGAGGTCGCCGAACTGTCCGCCGCCGATCACCTCGCCAAAGCCGTCGAGGACCCCCGCGCCGACGAGCACGCCCACGCTCACACATACGCCAACCGAGACGCCGACGAACGCCCCAACGGCGACGCCGGCTCCGCCATCGTCGGGGCCGCCGGCCAGCACGGCGACGAGCACGCCAACGAAGACGGCGACTCCCACGAAAACACCGACGAAATCTGTGACGCCGACGAGCACGCCCACGCCCAGCGCGACGCCGGTGCTCACGAGCACGCCCACGCCGAGCGCGACGCCGGTGCCCTCGAGCACGCCGACGAACACAGTTACCAGCACGTCCACGTCGACGCCGACCCGGACCGCGACCCCAACCGCGACCTCGACCGCGACGTCCACTCCGACGGCCACTCCCACCGCGACGCCGACATCCGCCTCCTGGGCGGTGACCCTGTCCGCCAGCACGACCACCCCGGCGTCCAATCAAACGGTGACGCTGACGGCCACGGCAAACAAGAACGTCGGCCCCACGCCGTGGTACATCGAGATTTATGATACGACGACCAACCGGAGGATTGCGTCCTGCGGCAGCGGGACGTCCTGCGTGGGCAGTATCTCGGCGTCTGGGACGACCCATACCTTCCGGGCGTACGTCGCGGATTACGGTACCACGGCCCCACCGGCGGGGATCCAGGCAACCTCCAGTATCGTCTCCGTGACCTGGGGTTGACGCCCTTTCCAGGGAGGCGCACCGGAAGCCGGTCGCATATTCCACGGGACAACCCGGCGACGTGATGGCTCGCTCGGTTGAACGAGCGGCCGTCCCGCCCGTGCTCCGAGTATGGCGTTGGTCGATGAAATATTGACTCTCGGATGCCGGTTGTTTAACGTGCTGGGTGCGACCATCGTGCGCGAATTGGTGGAGGACGAGCGTGAAAAGGTCGAGCGTGGGACACCGGCTGACCAGGCGGCAATTTGCTGGATTGATCGCGACCGGCGCCGCGAGCGCCGTGCTGGCGGCGTGTTCGTCGGCGGCGCCGGCGA
>JAJPKB010000576.1 GCA_021323915.1 Chloroflexota bacterium
ACCTCTAACTCTCACCGCGACGTCCAATGGGCAGGATGTCTATGCGATTGGATTTGATGAGCGTGGAAGATCGCGGCCCGACGCCGATGCGGTGGTGGCTCTCAACCTGCCCAGTGGGCAAGTTCAAGCTGTGCTCACGCGCCCAGGAGAGGAAATCTCTGGAGCCTTTATCGGCCCCTGACGTGAAGCGTGGGTCCGTACGCTGACAAACTACTAATCGGGCGGCGAGCGGCGTTCCGGCGCGATGGTGTTCGGGCACCCCATCATCCGCAACGCGACGTGCGACGGTGCCACGTGTTGAGCGAGAACTTGGAACTGTTTGCATATTGTCTCACGGCCAAATATTACTTTCGATTGTCTCATCGGGTTACGGTCGGTAAGGGAATCACTCTTCCTACCGACCGTAACCAAACGACAGCCCGAAGATATTCCTCCGTGATGTTTTGCGCATGGGAGACGGTCCTGGGATTTTCACTAGGTTGCGCGCGGGTACCGCATATGGTATAAATGGCTCGCCCGGACAGAAGGTACCGTGGCTGGAGGTAAGACGGTGGATCTTCACTCGGCAGTTCGCGTGGTAGTGCGACAGGGGATCTCTGGCGGCACGACGGAAGGACGCTTATCGGACGGCCTGTCGAAGGCTGAACTTGCAGCATTTCGAGCATGGCGCCGGCGCCTGCGTGCGAAGGGAAAGGCGGTGGTCGGGATCGCCCCACCGGCGAGCTCGTTCGAGTGGACGACGAAACCGCAACCGAAGACTTCGCGCTGACCGGATCTCTGTCAGCGTATCGCTTCCCCCGCGTCGCCGCGTACGTGCGAACCGCCATCAGTCGGGCGCCGTCGCCTCCAGTCTTCACCGACTTCCTGCTTCGGATCATGGGGCGGGACGGGCGGATTCTAGCGCCGACCGGGCCGGCGAAGTGGCCGGCCTTCGTGATCGAGGTCTGCCGTGCCCTCGGGGGTGATCCGACGGTTGCGGTCGGCACAGCGGCGGCCGCCGAATTCGTGCTCGCCGCGGCGGATGTCGTCGACGATCTCGTCGATCGCGAGTGGGATGAGGGCTTCGCCCGGGCCGATCGCGCCCTGAACGCGACGCTGGCTCTTGGCGCGCTGGCGCACCGGTGTATCGCCGATCAGCTGCCGCTGCTGGGGGCCCACCGCACCGCACAACTGCACGATCTCGTCTCAGCGGGGCTCATCCTCGCCTGCTCCGGCGAAGACCTTGATCTCCTCCTCGAGACCGACCCTCTGCCGCCGGAAGAACAAGTCCGGGAGATGACCGCCCGCAAATCCGGAACCCTGGTCGCGATGGCATGCAAGCTCGGGGCGGCGATAGCTACCGAGGATCAGTCGATCCTCAATCTGGTCGAAACATTTGGCCAGCGGATCGGGATCGTCGCGCAGTTGCTCAACGACATTGGCGGCGTCAAGCCGGGTACGCCAGCGGAGGCGAGTGACCTCCGTCGGCGCAAGAAAACCCTCCCGATCGCCTTTGCGCTCCGCTGTGCTAAGGAAGAAGGCATCGCGGGGCTTCTGCGCTGGTCGGAGAGCACCGAGCTCGTGGACGATTCCGAGCAGAAAGATCTGACCCGACTCATCGATACCCTTGGCGCCCTCCACTACACCTGGATCGTCGCGGATGCCTACCGGCGGGAAGCGCTCGACGCTCTCGAAGAGTTGGTCCGGGTGACGGGGCGAGACGAGGCCCGGTCGCTCCGCCGCCTCATCCCGAGCGTGCACGCGAGCGGCAAATCGACGCGTGAGGGATGATCGAGCCGTGAAGACATCGGAATATTGGCCGGACATCTACCGCTTGGTCATCGTCGCCGCGGTGGCCTTACTCCTGGTCAGCTTCGCCCGGCTGTGCCTGGGTGAATGGTCCAAGCCGGCCTGGCTCGGGGTAACGGCCGCCGACGACGAGGGACGCTTGATCGTGCGTTGGGTCCAGCCGGCCGGACTCGCCTGGGACGCCGGGGTCCGCCCGGGCGACCAGATCGTCTGGATCGATGGTCGGCTCGCCGCGGCACGGGATATCCCGACCGTATCGGGGGCCTCGCGCCTCAAGGTCCGCTCAGCTAGCGGGGCCGTGCATACGTCGTTCATCGCGTCCGCTGCGCCGGTCTCGGCGCAGCGTCGCCTGAGCTTCTTCTTCATCGCCGCCATCTTCACCGTGGTCGGCTGCCTCGTCTTCGTCCTCTCCCGTGAGCCGTGGGCCGCCAGCGTCTTTTTCGGCTTTGCCATAGCCTCGGCGATCGCGCTGATCGGCGCGGTCGCGACCCCATTCGGCCACGCGGAGCCTTTAGTCATCGAATACGTCGCCGTCGTCTGCTTTGGCGCGAGCACGTTCCTGCTCTTCCTCGTGTTTCCGGTAGATCGCCTGGTTGTTTCATTGGGGCGCTGGTGCGCGATCGGCAGCCCGGGGATTCATCTCGCCCTCGTCGCCGCTTACGGGTACGTCCTAGCCGTCGCTCCGTCGACCTATTCCCTCTTGGAGAGGGTGATGTGGATGGTCCTGCTGGTCGATCTAGTGGCGGCGAGCGCGCTCACGCTGATGGCAGTGGTGCGGCTGTCGCCGAAGCAACGCGACGTCCGCCGGCAGCTTGGCGTGATTGCCTTCGGGGCCACTGCAGGCGTTTTGCCCTTCGGCGTCCTGTCCCTGGCTCCTGCCATTTTCCGGGCCCGTCCGATCGTCCAACCCGACGTGGCG
>JAJPKB010000287.1 GCA_021323915.1 Chloroflexota bacterium
ATCCGAATGACCTCGTGGTCTTGAACGACGGCATCGAGGTAGCGAGCCAGGTTCGCGCGAACGTCGGAGTAGCTGGTCTCGATCAATCGGAACTCCTTCGAACCGGGATGTCCCGGCCCGTACTTTTGTAAAGAAATACTGTACCTGAATAACGACGTGTGGTCAAGGTTCGTGCCAGGTCCAGCCGTGCTCCGTCGTGCCGCGTGCGGAATTCGCCGAAGGCATTGATTGATCGACTACCAGATCGCGCGCTAGCAACGTTGGCCGTCGGGCCAGTTTATACTGATGTGTGCGAAGGAGGGCGACGGTGGACCACGCGAAGATCGCCCGCCATCTCGAGGCCGCCTATGACCTCGTCGCGCCGTCACTGATCGCGATCGAGCGCGGGATGATGAACGTCAACTTCCGCGTCGACGCGGGAGGGATCACCTACCACCTCAAGTGCTATAACCCGCGGCTGTGCCAGCCAGACCGGGCACGTCGCGCGCTGGAGATTCAGGAGAGCGCGGGTCGGGACGGCACGCCGGTCGCGGCGATCGTCCGCAACGTCGACGGCGACCTGATCACGACGACCGACGGGGGGTTCTGCGCGCTTGCCAGCTTTGTCCAGGGCCGGCACTACCAGCGTGGGAGCATCCCTGAGCCGGCCGCTCGCTCGATGGGCGAAACCCTCGGCAAACTGCACCTGAGTCTGGCCGCCCGCGCGGAGCCGCGGCCGTACGAGCCGCCGGACCGGTCCGCCGCTCTGGCGAGGCTGGAGCGCGCGCTCGCGGTGGCGGAGAGCCTCCCGGTCCGAAGCGAGCTCGACGACCGGTGCTGTCGGGTCCTGCGGCACAAGATCGCCCGGCTCCAGCGCCGGTCGACGCCGGCCTTTCCCGGGACGTTCGCCCAGCTCGTCCACGGCGACTACCAGGAGACGAACCTGCTCTTCGACGACGGCGACCGGGTGGCAGCCGTCCTCGACTTCGACAATGTCTGCCTGGACGCGCCCGCCGCCGAGCTGACCCGAACGCTCTCGCTTGCCTTCAAAGACGGCGAGGCCCTCTTGCCGGAGGCGGACGCGTTCTTCGCCGGTTACCGTTCGGTAGCCCGGCCGACCGAGGGGGAGATTGCCCTCTACGCGCCGCTTCGGGCCTACCTCTCGTGCCTGAGCGCCTGGCCGATCGAGCCGCGCTACCTGGATCCGGAGGGCTACCAGCCGCGGTGGGATCGCTTCATCCGCGAGCCGAGCGACTGGTGGGAGCGCAACGCCGAGCGAATCACCGAACGGCTGTCGCGGGCTTCCTAGCACGGTCCGTGGGCAGATCCGGAGGGGCGAGGCATGCCTCGCCCCTCCGGATCTGCCCGCTGCTCTCTTCGCGGAGCCGCGGGAGGAGCCAAAACCGCTGGCCGGTCCCTTAGCCCGTCTTCCGCAGCTCCGCCCAGTAGCTCAGCGCGTTGCCGAGGCGAACCCGGGGCGGCGAGATCGCGATCAGCGCGCCGTTGAGCACCGCGCCCCGCTGCTTCAGATCGGCCTGGAGAACGTAGGGACGGCGCGCCGCGTCGGTCGTGCCAACGTCGCCCATCATTCGACCGGTCAGCCAGCCATCCCTGAGACAGGCGTCGTTCAGCAACGTTTCGAGCTGATCGCCCAGTCGCGCGTGGACGTCTCCATCCGCCTGGAATGCGAAGCGGATGGGCAGCTCGCCGTGGTAGGTGTGCACCGCGCCGGTCCAGGTGCCGATCAGATCCTCCGGTGGCGCGAAGGGCTCGGGTGGGCCCGCCTGGGCCGCCGACCCCGGTTCGAGCGGCTGGTAACCGGGGAGCAGGGCCGCGCAGATCTGGTCCGCCAGATGCCGCGGAAGATCGCTTGCCGCGTTGCACAGAACGACAACGACCAACCCGGCCGACGGAACCAACTGGAGCCTCGTGCTCACCCCATCCATCCCCCCGTCGTGGCCGAGGGTGACATAGCCGGACCGATTCTCGTCGGTGCGCCAGCCGACGCCGTAGCCGGAGGTCTGACCCGCGGCCGGCACCGTCGCCGTCGGACGGTGCATCTCGTCCAGCGTCTCGTCCGCGAGGATCGCCTTCTGATCGGGCAGGCGCGTTTTCAGATGAAAGAAACCGAAGCGGACCAGGTCGTGGGCGCTGGCGAAGATCGCCGAGCCGCCCGGATGATCGAAGTCGTAGAAAGGGAGCCGCTCGCTACCGCTCCGGTACCGCGCGGCGGCGTACTCTTCGAGGCCCGGGCCGATGCCCACCGACGAGCGGTTCATGCCGAGCGGCAGAAACACGTCGGAGCGCATGAAGTCCACGTAAGATTTCCCGGCGAGACGCGCGATCAGGTGGTCGAGCAGGCCGTAGCCAAGATTGGAGTATTGGAAACGCTCGCCGGGGGCGGTGACGAGACTCGCGTAGCGCCGAATCGTCTCATTCATCGGCGGCGGACGAACCGGCTCGTCCGCGGGGAAGAAATGATAGTGCAGGGGCAGGCCCGCGGTGTGGTTAGCGACCCGGCGGACCGTCGCGTCGCGCGCGTCGCCGTTCCGCGCGGTGAGCTTCGCGGCCCCGAGGTATTCGTCGATCGGGCGGTCCAGGTCGATCAGCCCCCGCTCGGCCAGGATCATCAGGCCGGTCGCGGTGATCGGCTTGGAGATCGAAGCGAGGGAATAGAGCGTATGCGCGGTGGCGGGGACACGGCGCTCTCGATCCGCCCAGCCGAAGCCTTCTTCCCAGACGATTCGGCCCCGTTGCGCCACCGCAACGGCAATCGAGGGCAAAACGCGCTCGACGAGCTCGCGTCGAACGAGGTCGCGGACCGGCTGGAGGGCCGGCGTCGGCGTGATCGGGTCGTCCATCGTTCTTCTTCCTCGTCTTTGAGAGTCAGCGTCAGCCCGTCGTGGGCCCACCCGAGCCGAGGATGGTCAGGCGCATGGCAAGCCTCCCGGGGCGTGTTGCCCTGAATTATAGCCCCTGCCTCGCCGCCTTCACGGCATTCCAAGCACGGCGAATCTCGCCGAGGTGGTAGCTTAGTGCTGAGCTTGAGAGCGATGAATTGCCATTGAGCCAGGAGGACTCTCGGTGCCCGGCCCGACCACTCTGCCCGCCACGATCGATTCCTTCCTCGTCGACGTCGCCGGGGCCGGCAGCGAGCGCTCGGCGCGCACCTACCGCAGCGCCCTCGCCCGCTTCGTCGACTTTCTCGACGAGAAGCTCCGCCGCGAGCGCGGGCTGCCGCGCCGCCGTCCGACGCCCGCCGGCCGGGCTCACCCGGGATCCGAAGAACCGCCGCTCCTGCCGGACCTGAGCGAGATCACGATCCAGGACGCGATCGAGTTCACCCGCTGGATCGACGAGTACATGGAGCGCACGCGCCAGCGGATTCCCTCGCAGGCCACGATCTTTACCTACACCGCCGCGATCCAGAGCTTCTACGCCTACTTGCACCGAGAAGGTCTGCGCGAAGGGCTCGACCTGGAAGGGCTGCGCCACCGGCTCGCGAAGCTTCGCGGCCGACGCGATCGGATTCTGCCGCGCGTTCCGGACGATCAGGTCGTCGAATCCCTGTGCCGGATCGCGCGGGCCGCCCCGCCGTCAGCCGACGCCACCGCCGAGCTTGGCCGGCTGCGCGACGTCGCCCTGCTGGAGTGTCTTCGCTCGAGCGGGATGCGCGTCTCCGAGGCGGTCGCCCTCAAGCGCGAGCAGATCAATCCGATCGACCGGTCGGCCACGGTGCGCGGAAAAGGAGGCAAGGACCGCGTCGTCTTCTTCTCCGCCG
>JAJPKB010000265.1 GCA_021323915.1 Chloroflexota bacterium
CTTTCTCGACGCACACCGACTGGAAGTTCGTCTCGACGGCGGTCGCATAGAAGAAGTGTCCGCGAAGAACGTCGTCATCGCCACCGGTTCGACCGAAAGCCGCCCCCCGATTCCTGGACTTGACTTGCCGGGCGTGTTCGGGAGCACCGAAGGTTTGAGTTTGCCTCAGGTACCTTCGAGCGTCCTGATCATCGGCGGCGGCGCGATCGGAGTCGAGTTCGCTTCCATGTTGTCCGCTTTCGGGAGCCAGGTGACCGTCGTCGAGATGCTGGAAACGCTAGTTCCTACCGAAGATGCCGAGCTTGGCAAGACCTTGGCTCAACAGTTCGAAAGACGCGGAATCAAGGTGCTCACCGGCACCCGGCTAGAGCGGGTCACGCCGGGTGCGAGCGGGGGCTTGGACGTCGCCCTGACGACGCCCGGCGGGCCGCAAACCTTACATTCCGAACGCGTCATGGTCGCGATCGGTCGCGTACCGGTTACCGCGGGCCTCGGCATTGACCGCCTTGGCGTTGAGATGGATCGCCGGTTCATCAAAGTCAACTCGCGAATGCAAACGAACGTGCCGGGCGTGTACGCGATCGGCGACGTCGTCAATGGCCGATACGCCCACGTCGCTTCGGCCCAGGGCGAAGTCGCGGTTGAGAACGCGCTCGGTCACGACGCCGAGATGGACTATCGGGCGGTGCCTTCGGTCACGTTCTGCTCTCCGCAGGTGGCCAGCGTCGGAATGACCGAGGCGCAGGCGCGCGAGACCGGCCAGGAGATCAAAGTTGGACGATTCCCGTTCCTTGGCGACGCGAAAGCCGTCATCATCGGTGAGACGGCGGGCTTCGTCAAAGTCGTTGCCGACGCCAAGTACGGGCAGGTTCTGGGCGTCCACATGATCGGCCCCGAAGTCACCGATCTGATCGCCGAAGCAGGATTAGCAGTCGTGATGGAAGCGACTATCGAAGACGTGATCCACACGATTCACGCGCACCCGACGCTTCCGGAGGCGCTCAAAGAGGCGGCGCTCGATGTCGACCAGCGGCCCATTCACATAATTCGCCGTCGCCGCTCGGCCTGACGGTCATCGCGTTCGCGCAGGCAGAACCCGCCGAGTCGGGACCTACCGCGCCGTCGTGCCCGGGAAATGAAGATAGGCGCCGACGCGGAAGGATTCAGGCGACGTCAAGCTGACGGAGGATCCACCCGTCGAGGAGGTCTCGTAGCTGGCCTTCCGTTTCGTCAAAACAGTGGCCAGCCCCGTGAAGGATCACGAGCTCCTTCGGCTCCAACGCCCGTTCGTAGATCAGCTTCGAGCATTCGGCGGGCAACACCGTGTCGCGGTCACCGTGGACCAGGAGCAGAGGGCGTGGCGAGACGCGGTTTGCCCCGCCGGTTCCGGCGCTCTGACTGGCCAGACCAACGACCCCCTTCGTGAGGAGTGACGCCGCGCCCGCCTGAATCGATACCGCTCCGCCGAACGAGAACCCGACGGTAACCGCCGCTTCGATGCCCCGTTGTCCAAGAAATTCGAGAGCCGCCAGCGCGTCTTCCACCGAGAGATCGAGGTCGCTCGCGTAGCGGTATCTGAGCCGTACCGAGTTCACCCGTCGACCAAGAAAGTCGGACGCCATTCGATCGAAAAGGTCGTGGGCTGGCGAGTCGAAGCCCCCACCCACTCCGCCAAGCCAGAGCACTGCCGACCGCGCTCCTACTGTTTCGTAGTAGCGACAAGCGATCGACCCGTTCTCAAGATAGAGCCGTACCTGGCGGACCGAACCGTGACCAATGACCATGCAAGTTGCCTCGTGCGCCACCGCGTGCCTGCGTGCAATTCGCTTGCCGGTGTCAACGAGGGCTGTCTTAGCTTCTTGGCTCTTCGCTTGACCTTGACACGCACCGTAGCAATCTATATTATTATGGCGATAGCAAGCTAGCCAAGTGGTGCCGGCCATTTCGGCGAAAGATAGGCCGGTCAATGCGGTGAAGTAAGTCTCTCCTACGCGAATGTGATACTATCGCTCGATGCACGCGTCCAATTCTAGCGCTCTCTATATCATCAGCGTCGCCGCCCGCATCGTGGGCATGCACGCCAACACCCTCCGGAAATACGAGCGTCAGGGGCTCATCGCGCCGGCGCGCACCGGGGGAAACGTGCGCCTGTTCTCGAGGCAGGATCTCAACCGCCTTGTCCAGATCAAACACCTGGTCGAAGAGCACCGGGTGAACCTGGCCGGCGTCGAAGTTGCGCTGGCGGTGACCGACCAGATTCTGGCGCTCCGCCAGGAGCTAGCGGCCGGCGAAACCCCGGACCGCGCGGGCGTTTGCCGAGCGATTGACAGTGTGTTGGAAACCCTATCGGCCGAGCCTTGGACCGACGTCACGGCCGAACATCCTCAGGAGGATGCCGATGAGCGACGAGAAAAGCCCAGCAGGCGACGCGAACCAACCGGCCCACGCGAACGACGCGGAAACGCGGGAGCCATCCGCGAACACCGAACTGGACCAGCTAAAACGAGAGCTGGAAGAAACGCGGTCGAAGTGCCAGACCTACCTTGATCTCGCCCAGCGAGCGCAGGCCGACTTCGTCAACTACAAGCGTCGGGTTGAGCAGGAACGCGGAGATTTCGCGCGAAGCGCCCGAGCCGATACGATTCTCAAAGTTCTGCCAACGCTTGACGACCTCGAGCGCGCGGTGCAGTCTCTTCCGGCCTCGTTGACCGATTCGGACTGGGCCCAGGGCATCATCCTGATCGAGCGGAAGCTTCGAGCGGTGCTCGACAGCGAAGGGATCAAGCGCATCGAGGCGGTCGGAGAGCCATTCGATCCCTGGAAGGAAGAGGCGTTGATCCACGAGCCAAGTCAGCAGTTTCCCTCGGGTACGGTGTCGAGGGTTTTCCGTTCCGGATACACCATGGATGGGCGGGTGATTCGACCAGCTCAGGTCGTGGTGTCGAGCGGGCCACCCGGCGAGGCGGAGCCGCGACCGGAACCCAGCGCCGAGGAAGGATCGAGCCACGCATGAGCCACGACGCGACAGCAGCGGAGGACTCGCGGTGATCGGATCCCGAACGATTCTGGTCGTGACTGAGAACCCTCGCCTGGTCATCGATCTGCGCCGCGCTCTGGCGGTCGACGGTCACGAGGTTCACAGTTCGGTCGAGCCGTACGACGCGGCTCGCCGCGTCACCGAGAGCCTGCCCGACCTGGTTATCCTCGACGAGCCTCGATCGGCGAATGGCGACTTCGACCTGCTCAGCGCGATTCGTCGGTCCAGCTCGGTTCCGGTGATCGTGCTGTCCGGCCGCGATGGAGCCGAAGAGAAAGTCAGCGCGCTCGATCGCGGAGCGGACGATTACGTGACCAAGCCGTTTGGCGAGCCGGAGCTACGTTCCAGGGTCAAAGCGGTGCTTCGCCGCGCGGAAATGCCCGCGCCCACGCCCAAGACGAAGATCGTCGTCGACGACTACCTGACGATTGATTTCGGACGGCGTGAGGTCGTCGCCGGGGGTCGACACGTGCCGCTTCGGCCAACTGAGTACCGTTTGTTGTATCATCTCGTCAACAACGCGGGACGCGTCCTGACTCACGAGACGCTACTGGCGAAGGTTTGGGGCTACGAGTATCGAACCGAGGAGCATTACGTTCGACTGTACGTCACCTATCTTCGGCAGAAGATTGAGAAAGATCCAAGGCGTCCGACGTACATTTTGAACGAGCGCGGCATGGGTTACCGATTCGTGGACTTTGTTCGGGCCGAGCAGGTTCCGTCGCTCGTCGGGGTCACCTAATGCCCGGTCAGGGCGGGGGTGTGGGGCACCAATGCCGAATGGGTGCCCCGTTGTTGCACCAAGCTACGAATGTGAAGGAAGCGAGCGCGCGGAGACGGGCTGGCCTCGCGCGCGGACCTGGCCGCAGATCAGCAAGGAGCTATCCATCTTGATTACCGTTGACGCGTATTGCCACGTCGGCGACTGCTGTATCTATGATGCGTCGGTGTCAGATCAGGAAATCGTCGCCGCGCTGAACGCGAATCGCCTCAGCGCGGCGATCGTTCAGCCATTCCCTGGCGCGCCCAATCCTGCCGAGGTACACGATCGCATCGCGTCCCTCGGCTCGCGCTACCCCGGCCGTATCTTCGGCATCGCCAGCGTCACCCCTCACATCGATCGAGACCGCTACCACCGCGAGATCGAGCGTTGCGTGCGCGAGCTGGGATTCGTCGGAGTCGCCCTGAATACGTTCGGTCACGTCGTCAATCCGAATGGTCGCGACGCGAAGACGGTGTTCGAGGTCGCCCGTGAGCTTTCTGTTCCGGTCGTCGTCGAGACCGGCTGGGGAGCGCCGTTTGGCCTGCCGAGCGCGATTCTGCCACGCGCTCGCGAGTACAGCGACGTGAAGATCGTCCTCGCCCACGCCGGGGCCGGCCTCTACACAGTCGAGGCGTACGTCGTCGCGCGCGAGGCCGCGAACGTCTATCTCGAGACGTCGTGGTGTCGGGGCGAAGACATCAAGTGGCTCGTCTCGGAGCTTGGCGGATCGCGGATCATGCTGGGATCGGATCGCGCTTTCAATCAGGAAGCCGAGCTCGCCAAGTACCGCTCGCTGGGGCTTTACCAGTTTCAGCAGTACCAGGTTCTCGGCCAGAACGCGATCGACGTTTTTTGCCTAAAGGGAGTGAGCGAGTTCGTCGATCCGGCGAGCGTTCAGATCGCAGAGGTCGCGACCGCGGATTTTGCCGAGACGCCTGGAATCGAGGCGTCGACCGAGGTCTCATCCGCGGAAGCCACCGAGGAAGCTACCGATTCCGAGACAGTTTCCGAGCCGGTGGGGGAGCCGGTTTCGAGCGAGGCACCGTGATCGAACCGTGAAGCTTCGCGGTTCGATCACGGCGCGGTTAGAACAGCCCGGCTAGCTTGTATCCTACGAAGATACCGACGATTCCGAGAAGCCCGGCCAACGCCGGGGGTGCCGGAATCGGAAGATCCAACCGCCCGAACACCAGGCCGACGACAATTCCGACGACCAGGGCCTCCAGGTCACGAATCGTCATCTGATCAGGAGTTCTTGGTCCGCAGATCGGGGCGGCCCACGAGCGGCGCCAAACGGGGACCGTCGGGCGTGTCGCGCACCTCGTAGCCGCGACGGGCGAGATCTGCGCGAAGTCCATCGGCGGCCTTCCAGTCCCGCTGCCGCCGCGCCAATTCCCGGCGGTCGACCAGATCCAGTATGTCGCTCGGGATGATCGGCGCGCCCTCGTCGGCGCCGTCGCTTGGCCGCCTAGACGCCCGGGCGCGCGCCATCAGCGCCGGCGGAACGTCCCGAGCAAACCCCGACCAGTCCAGCGGTCCGATCTCGGCCAGGGACAGCCGACTTCCGTTGGCGAAGCGTCGGGGGCCGGTCGGTCCGATGATCGTCACTCCTCCCGGTCCCATCACCAGTGCATCCTCCGACACCGGCTGGACGATGAACGCGGTGTGCTCGTCGATACCGACGATGACCGCCTCGGGAGGGAGCATGGCACGGAGCACCGCGAACCGCTCGGGTCCGACGAAACAGTGGCTGGTGTCGAGCTCAGCGCCGCCTTCCCGATTGTTCCAGTGCGGGACGAACACGACGGTCGAGCCGGCCGGCCCGAGGAAATCCAGGCCGCGTTCCCAGCCCAAATCCGCGCCAGCTTTGTAGATTTCGTATACCGGCAGAGTGTACGCGCTGATCGCCAGCACGGCGGCGCTCGCCAGGATCAAGGGCGTGCCGGTGGCAAACCGCGCCCGAGCCGCGTCCCAAACCGCGCTCCCACGGAGCTGACGCACGGCGTAGGTCGGGCTTCCCGGGCCGAGGAAGACGCCATCCGAACCAAGGACCACGTCCGCGAGCGCGGGATCATCCGGCGAGAAAGGGCTCTCCCGCCTGCGGGCGGGCACAACAGCCGTTTCGAGCGGGTAGTTGGTGAGGTGCTCGCTCAGGAATTCCGCAACCTTTCCGGCCACGAGGGCCGAATTTGGCTGGAAACCGGCGGGCGTCTCAAGAATGGCCAGCTTGATCGGCGAAGGAACTCGCTGGAAGAGCCAATCGAAGACTCGGCGTCCGCTGGCAGACGTCTCGCCCGAGCCCAGGAGCACCAGGAAACCCGGTTGATCGCGCATTTTCACGAATCCTGTCAGGGATTACTGTCGACCACCGGCCGGGGCCGCTGGAAGGCAGGCAAGCGGGGGTGAGCGAAGTGCTCCGACGCGGGAAGGAATCGGCAACCCGATCCAACCCCGATAGGCGAAGCCTTATTCCGCGATGCGGTACCGGCAGGACGACGCGCCGTCGGTCACCGTGGTCTCGCGGGTCACGTTCACCTTGAGCAAGTTCTGGAAGAGCTCCTGCTCGCACTGACAGATCCGCGGAAATCGCTGGGCGACGTCGTAAATCGGGCAATTATGCTCCGCCAGCACCAGGCCACCATCCTCCTCGCGCACCGACGCCATGTAGCCGTCGTCGTCGCGGGCGCGAGCCAGCTCCCGCACGGCCTCGCCGAGCGGTTTGTCCGCCAGTCGCAGCCGATAGGTGTGCGCCAGCCGTTCGTTCCGTAGCTGAAAGAGACGCTCGACCTTCTTTTCGCCTTCCAGATCAGACAGATCTTGCAGGAAATCGACGAGCAACTGGTTGTAGCCCTGGGGAAAGAGCGCGTCGCTCGTCTCGGACAAACAGTAGACCACGGCGGGGCGGCCGCGGGAAGCCGGACGAGAGTGCTGCCGGATCAGCCCATCGGCCTCAAGCCGTGAGAGGTGCTTGCGGACGGCTACCGTCGTGATTCCAAGCTCGCTGGCGACTTCTTGCGCGGTCGAGCCCCCGGTACGCTTCAGCAGGTGCAAGATGCTGGTTCGGGCTGATGCTTTCCGTGCCGGCATCCGAGACCTCCACGCATTTGCCGCGCTGGCACCGCGAGGATGATGTGACCTTAATCTGGCCATATTATATCTAGCAACCCTGCGTCCGTCAACATCTTTTAGAAACCAATTGGTTGACAAATCAGCAGGGCTGCCTGTATCCTGTAGGTGTCTCAAGACTAATGCTTGCGTATCCAACCTAGGTTCGTCGAGGGAGTAGCCAATGGCAGAAGCCGCGGAGCTGGTCATCCAGGATCTGCACGTGAGCGTCGAAGGGCGAGAGATTCTGAAAGGGGTCAACCTCGCGGTCCCGACCGGCGAGGTTCACGCTTTGCTGGGGCCGAACGGCTCGGGAAAGAGCACCCTGGCCTATACGTTGATGGGACATCCCAAGTACGAAGTGACCCAGGGCCAGGTACTTTTCAACGGTGAGGACATCCTGGATCTGGAGCCAGACGAGCGCGCGCGTCGGGGCGTGTTTCTCGCTTTCCAGTATCCGACGGCGATTCCCGGGGTGAGCCTGGCCAACTTCCTTCGAATGTCGCTGAAGTCGGTGACGGGCAAGGATATGCCGATCTTGCAGTTCCGAAAGCTCGTCAAAGAGAAGATGGAGCTGCTGAAGATGGACGATTCCTTCTTCACCCGGTACGTCAACGACGGATTTTCCGGTGGCGAGAAGAAGCGCGCGGAGATTCTTCAAATGGCGCTCCTTCAGCCTCGGATGGCGATCATGGATGAAACCGACTCTGGTCTCGACATCGACGCGCTGCGCACGGTTTCCGAGGGCGTGAACGCGATTCGGGGCCCCCAGCTTGGCGTGCTGATCATCACGCACTACCAGCGAATTCTCAACTACATCAAGCCCGATTACGTCCACGTGATGGTCGAAGGCCGCATCGTTCGCTCGGGTCAGCTTGAGCTCGTCGAAGCCCTCGAGGCCAAGGGCTACGAGTGGATCATCGCCGAATCGCAGAATTCGTTGGAGGTATGACAGTCCATGTCAGACGCGACCGAAGTTGTCGACGTTGGCGTCGGCGATTATAAGTATGGATTCCACGATCCCGAGCAGTACGTCTTCAAGTCCCGGAAAGGACTGAGCCGCGAGATCGTCGCCGAGATCTCCGAGATGAAATCGGAGCCGAGCTGGATGCGCGACTTCCGGCTCAAGGCGTACGAACACTTCGTGGCGCGTCCGCTGCCGCGTTGGGGAGGAGATCTCTCCGGCATCGACTTCGACGACATCTACTACTACATTCGGCCCGCCGAGCGCCAGGGCAAGGACTGGAACGAGGTTCCCGAGTACATCAAGAACACGTTCGACAAGCTCGGGATTCCGGAAGCGGAGCGGAAATTCCTCGCCGGCGTGAGCGCCCAATACGAGTCCGAGGTCATCTACCACAACATTCGGAAGGATCTCGAGGCGAAGGGCGTCATCTTCTGCGATTGCGACAGCGGCCTTCGCGAGCACCCCGAAATCTTCAAGAAATACTTCGGCACGATCATCCCGCCGAACGACAACAAGTTCGCCGCGCTCAACTCGGCAGTGTGGAGCGGTGGCAGCTTCGTCTACGTTCCGGCCGGCGTTAAGGTCGACATCCCCCTCCAGGCGTACTTCCGGATCAACGCCCAGAACATGGGCCAGTTCGAGCGAACTCTGATCATCGCCGAGCCGGGCAGCTACGTTCATTACGTCGAAGGCTGCACCGCCCCCACCTGGTCGACCGACAGCTTGCACAGTGCTGTCGTCGAGATCCTGGTTATGGAGGGAGCTCGCGTCCGCTACACGACGATCCAGAACTGGTCGAATAACGTGTACAATTTGGTCACGAAGCGGGCTCAGGCGTTCCGCGACGCGACGATGGAATGGATCGACTGCAATCTCGGATCGCAGCTGACGATGAAATATCCGGCGGTCTATCTGATGGAGCCCGGCGCCCGAGGCGAGGTTCTCTCGATCGCCTTCGCCGGCCGTGGCCAGCACCAGGACGCCGGCGCGAAGATGGTCCACGTCGCTCCCCACACTAGCTCGGCGATCACGTCGAAGTCGATCAGCAAGAACGGCGGTCGCGCGAGCTATCGCGGTCTGCTGAAGGTTC
Organism: Chloroflexota bacterium; assembly: GCA_021323915.1. GTDB lineage: Bacteria > Chloroflexota > UBA6077 > FW602-bin22 > CADDYW01 > JAJPKB01. The sequence goes on from JAJPKB010000265.1 coordinate 8,963, forward strand.
ACAAGGGCTGCGAGGGCGTCAAGTCGAACGTGCGCTGCGATGCCTTGCTGATGGATCCGGAGTCACGCACCGACACCTATCCGTACATCGAGGTGGACGAAGATCGGGTCAGCATCGGTCACGAGGCGACGGTCTCGAAGGTGAGCGAAGAGCAGTTGTTTTACCTCCGGAGCCGTGGCCTCAGCGAGAACGACGCGACGATGATGATCGTGAACGGGTTCATCGAGCCGATCGTGAAAGAGTTGCCGATGGAGTACGCGGTGGAGATGAACCGCTTGATTCAGCTCGAGATGGCCGGTTCGGTCGGTTAAGGTACACCTGGGAGTAGACATTTGAGCCAAACAACCGAAGCTCTCCTGGCTGGCGGTCTGACTCGATCTGCCGTCGAGGCCATTTCCGACTCTCAAGCCGAGCCCTCCTGGATGCGCGAGGCGCGTCTGGCGGCGTTCGAGACGTTCGAGTCGCTGGCGATGCCGACGTTAAAGGACGAGGAGTGGCGTCGCACTGACATTCGGGCCCTCCGGCTCGAATCGGTCGTTCCGTTCGCTACGCCGGGCTCCCGGGTGGCAACCGTCGACCACCTGCCGCCTGAGTTGCGAAACGATCTGGCAGCCGGAGATCAGATCGCCGGCTTACTGGTCCAGCAGGACAGCGGAAGCATCTTTGGATCGCTCCAGGATGCCCAGGCGAGCCGGGGAGTCGTGTTCTGCGACCTGCCGACGGCCGTTCGCGAGCACGGCGACCTGGTCAAACGCTATTTCGGGCGAGCAGTGCCGGCTGCGTATAGCAAGTTCAGCGCGCTCCAGACCGCCTTCTGGAGCGGAGGCATCTTCCTCTACGTCCCGCGCGGCGTCGAAGTGGCGATTCCGCTTCAGGCGATTACCTATCTCGGCACGACCGGGTTGAGCAGCTTCTCCCGCGCATTGATCGTCGCCGAGCCGGACTCCGACCTGACGTTGATCGATCAGTGGTTTGGGCCGACGCTGGAGACTCCGGCCGTTTCGACCAACGTCCAGGAGGTGTTCGTCGAGCAGAACGCGCGGGTCCGGTACGTGACCCTCCAGGAATGGGGGCGCCACGTCTGGAACTTCAGCATCAACCGATCGATCTTGAGCCGCGATGCGACGCTGAATTCGCTCGTCGTGGCGTTCGGCGGACGCTTCCACAAGGCGAACGTCGAGACGGCGCTGGCTGGCCCGGGCTCGTCGGTCGAGATGCTTGGCCTCCTCGCGGGCGATGAGCGACAGTTCTTCGACCATCACACCCTCCAGGATCACCAGGCGCCGCACACGACGAGCGATTTACTTTACAAGGGTGCGCTGAACGACCGCTCTCGGTCGGTGTTCTCCGGGTTGATCCACGCCCGAAAGGCGGCTCAAAAGACCGACGCGATTCAGACGAATCGGAACTTGCTGCTCAGCGGAGAGGCGTCGGCTCATTCTATTCCGAATCTGGAGATCGAAGCGAACGACCTTCGTTGCACGCACGCCGCGACGGTCGCGCCGGTCGATGACGAGCAGATGTTCTACCTGCGATCGCGTGCCCTCTCGGAAACCGACGCGAAACGAGTGATCGTCGAGGGCTTCTTCGAGCCGGTGCTCGAGCGAATCCCACTCGAAGGGATCGTCGACCGGCTCCGGCTGGTCATTTCATCGAAGATCGGGGGCAAGTAGGCGGAATGGCGAAGTGGGTCCGAATCGCTAGCACCGACGAGGTGCCGGTAGGCGAAGGAAAGTACTTCGACGTGGACGGCGTGCCGATCGCCGTCTTCCACGTCGACGATAATTTCTATGCGATCAGCGACGTCTGCACCCACGAGGAGTCGTCGCTTGCCGAGGGCGAGCTCGACGGGGACATCGTCGAGTGTGCCCTCCACGGCGCGCGCTTCAACGTTCGAACCGGGCAGGTGATGGCGCTTCCCGCCGTCGTGCCGGTTCAGACGTTTCCACTTCGGGTGGTCGGGAGCGAGATCGAGGTCGAGGTTTGAATCGAAGCTCGGGAGCTTAACCATGTTAGACGCGCGGCAGATCAGAGGGGATTTCCCCATTCTTCAGCGACTCGTCCACGATAAACCGCTCGTCTACCTGGATAACGCGGCGACGTCCCAAAAACCCCGCGCCGTCGTAGATGCCCTCGTTGGCTTTTACGAGAACTCCAACGCCAACATTCACCGTGGAATACACCAGCTGGCCGAGGAGGCGACGGCTCAGTACGAAGATTCGCGCGCCAGGGTCGCGCGGTTCATATCGGCCCAATCCCCGCGGGAAATCGTCTTCGTCCGTAACACCACCGAGGCAATCAACCTGGTGGCGCGAACCTGGGGCGACGAAAACGTGGGCCCCGGCGACGAGATTGTCGTCACCGAGGTCGAGCACCACAGTAATCTCATCCCCTGGCAAATGGTTGCGTCCCGAGCCGGTGC
>JAJPKB010000464.1 GCA_021323915.1 Chloroflexota bacterium
CAGCACTTTCTGGGCGTGATCGAGGTCGACGTTATCCTCGGTCGCCTGTTGCCAGGGAAGGTTCACGAGCCAGTCGAGGTACGACCGGATGATCCCCACTTCCGGCATCGCCGCCGGCATCCCGGTCAATCGGCTCAGCTCCTCCTCTGCTTTGGCCCGAACGGCGTCAGGCAGGCCAGCCTCGGTAAGCTTCGTTCGAAGATCGTTCAGATCTCGCGTAAACGAATCGACCTCGCCGAGCTCCCGCTGAATCGCCCGTAGCTGCTCGCGCAGGAGATACTCTCGTTGTGATTTGTCGACCTCTTGCTGGACTTGATTCTCGATCTTCGCCTCGAGCTCCAGTACGGCCAGCTCGTGCGCCAGCAGCACATTGACCTTTTCCAGCCGCTCGGCCGGCCCGAGCACCTCGAGAATCTCCTGGTGTTGTGCGACCGACAACTGAAGCGATGATCCCACCACGTCCGCGAGCCACCCTGGATCGTCGGCGTTCATCGCCGCCACGTAGACGTCCTCGCTGAGGTCGTGACTGAGCTTCACGCATTTTTCAAAGAGCGCCAGGATAGCGCGCATCAGCGCTTCGAGGGCGATCGTCTTTTCGACCGTCTCGGTAACCGGAACGACGCCGGCGTGCAGCACTTCACCCTCGGCGTCGACGGTGCTAATGTGAACACGCCGTTGCCCCTGGACCAGCACGTTGGTCGTGCCGTCGGGCATCTTCAGCACTCGACCGACAACCGCTTCGGTCCCGATGCTGTACAGATCACTTGGCCCCACGTCTTCTTTTTCTGGATCCCGCTGTGCGACGACCACGACCGTCCGATCGTGGGCCATTGCATCGTCGATCGCCCGTTGCACGCGCTCGTCCCCTACAACCAGCGAAGACACCATCCTGGGGAAGAGAACAGTATCGTTCGTCGGGACGACCGGCAAAGTCAGCGTCGGCTCTTCTTCCACCGCCGTCGGCGGTCGGTAGACGCGCCGTCTCCGTGAGGTATGCTGATTAATCGGGAGCATCCAATAGGTTCGATCCATAACGTTATATCATGGTTTGCTTGGATGGTCGTCACAGCCTATCAACAGATATTATAATCGTTAGCCGCGAATCGGACGAAAGGCCGGGCTGAGGTGGTCGTACACGTCAAGATTTCGCCATCGTCCGAAGCGATAGGTTCGCCCCGAGGTCAGAAGCATCTCTCTCAATTTCTTTTCGGCGTGGCTATTCGCGACGACGACGATCGCCGGGTCGGAGCTGCCGTCGACGGCGATGGCATAGGGAATGTATCGGTTGAATCCAACGCGCAGATGATCGTCGATCACGCTCGGCACCACCTGCTCCCGACTCTGAAAAGCCACCGGATACGCCAGCCAGTAGTCGGCGTAGAACGTCGTGATACTCCGATCCTCAAGGAAGCGCACCAGCGATGGGTTTCCCGCGTCCACGAGTTGTCCGTCCAGCCACGGCGCGGTCAGCGCCGGGTCGAATCGAGCGATGCTCAGGACGTTCAGCGCTACGACACACGCCAGCAAGGCCGCCGCGCCGACCGGGTGAAGCGACCGCGCCGTGGAGACCACCAGGCCAGCCACCGGAATGAGCGAGTACAGGGGAAGCAGGTATCTCGGCTCGGTGAGATAGAGGGATTCGACCTGGCTGAGGCAGAATAGTCCGACCGTGCACGCGCCGACCCAGGTCAGGAGATCCAGCGGAGTCGGACCGAGGCGCGCGGCGTGCCAGGCCGAGACGATCAACAACGCCAGCCCGGCGACAGCCAGTCCATCCTGTATCGGCGTCAGAATCCAGGTCGGCCAATCCGCGGCCGCCCGCGCCGCGGAGAACGCGCCGGCGTTCGAGCTCGCCTCGAAGAAGCCTACCAGGATCGGTAGACTCTCGCGAAGCGTCTCGACGAGGTTAGCGTGAAACACGGCAACGGTCGTTGGCTGGCTCACGTTGGGACCGGCCAATTCGCGAAGCGTCTCACCGTGAGATCGCAGATTGGCAAGGAACATCGGCCCGGCGCCGATCGCGAACGCAACGAGCGCGCCCAGCGCCTTCACCAGCGGAAGGCGTGCCCGTTGCTGGAGGGCCACGTATAGCACGACGGGGCACAGGTAAACGATGTAGAGGGGATCCGTCCAGAGCCCCACACCGCTCACCCCGCCGAGCAAGATCCAGCGCCAGGCGCGCGCACCAGGGCCCGACGCTACATCGAGCGCGAGCCAGAGCGACGCCGCGCCCAGCGCAATGAGCTCGGCGTATCCGCCGCGGGCCTTCACGCTCCAGGTGAGGAGAAAAAGCGGTGGCGCGACGCAATATGCCAGCGTCGCCAGGCCGGCGATCGGGCCGAACGCGCGGCGCGCGAACAGCGTCGTAAAGACGACGAACACCAGTGAATAAAAGATCGGTGCTAATCTAAGGGAAAAAACCGAGGGACCCGCGAGAGCGAACGCCAGCGCCGCCGAGAGCGGCTCGAGCGGACCCAGGTAACTCTGCCCATAGTAAAAAAGGGGAATTTCGTGTCGATAGAGAATGTGTCGTGCCATGAGGCCGACAATCGCCTCGTCGCTCTCGAAAGCGACTCCGCCGAGGAGCGCGAAGCCCAATCGCGACCCGCAGCATAATGCGATGCCGACGACCAGAGGGTGTTTGACGAGCCAATCGGCCACCTGGCGCGGGGTGAACGAGAATCGCCGACGGCCAGCCAGTTCCAAGGAGGAACCAATCAGAGCTCAGGGATCGAGCCCGGTCAGAAGTATGGTAGCGGGGGTTGGATTCGAACCAACGACCTTCGGGTTATGAGCCCGACGAGCTGCCACTGCTCCACCCCGCGATGAAACGCGGAAAAACCGATTCTGAAGATTAAGTGAGCTTCCTGGCGGTGACCTAGTGTCCCGGCGGGCTGCCCCGCCAGTATCGTCGGCGCTGGGGCCTTTCACGACCGTGTTCGGGATGGGAACGGGTGGGACGA
>JAJPKB010000675.1 GCA_021323915.1 Chloroflexota bacterium
GCAAGCAAGACGAAGCGGAGGAGTATCAGAGCCTCGCCCGACGGATGGCCGACCGATGGCAGGGGCTTGCGCGCGATGACGATCACTACCGCCTGGCCTTCGACCGCCCGGGAACCTGGAGTCTGAAGTACAATCTGGTCTGGGACGTCACCCTGAGGCTCGGTCTCTTCCCGGAGACGGTCCGGGATCGCGAGGTCGCCTACTATCTGGCGAAGCGAAATCGCTACGGCACCCCGCTCGACAGCCGGGGCACCTACACCAAGGCAGATTGGCTCGTCTGGATCGCCTCGCTGGCCCGCCGCCCGGAGGACTTCGCGGAGCTGATCGCGCCGCTCTGGCGCTTCCTCGACGAGTCGCGCTCGCGGCAGCCGTTCACCGATTGGTACTACACAATCGACGGGAGGATGGTCGCCTTCCGGGCCCGCTCGGTCGTGGGAGGGGTGTTCATGCCGCTGCTTCCGGCGAAGGACACGCTATCGGCAACGCCGACCTGAACGAGAGCAAACGGGGTGCTCCCGCCCTCTTGTTTGCCTGAACGGCCCCGGCCAATCGCGAATGGGTAATTTTCGCTAATCGCTTGGCTGTTCGTCATACCTATAATCGCAGAAGTGGAGCGACGCGGGATGATACGTCGGAGGTCAGGCGATTCGGCCCCCCGCGTTCTACGAACGCCGCTCCAAGCGGTCAACTTGTCCTGAGCGTGACGCTCATGATCAAGCAGGAGTAGGACGTGGGGAGGAGAGAAACAACGGCCGAGGTTGGGAGAGTACGGGGTCAGGCGCTCGTCGAATTGAGCCTCCTGCTTCCGGTCCTCGTCCTCCTCCTGGTGGCGGCGCTCGACGTGGGTCGCGCCATGTACACCTACATCACGATCAACGACGCAGCGCAAGCCGGGGCCGAATGGGGAGCTCGCACCGAGTCGCTAACGCAGGAGACGGCCTCGCAGCTCGCATCACAAGTCGCAACCGTTGTCGCCGGCGAATCCAATGGCTTCCTCGGCGGGACGACGTTTACCACGGACTGTAGCCAGTATGCAACGGGATCTGATGCGATCTGCGCGACGGATTCGGTCCAAAACGCGGTCAATGGGAATGGCGCGACCGCGGCAACGGTCCGCTACGTCACTGTCCAGGTGAAGTACGCGTTTACGCCGGTCATCCAGTTCCCGTTTCAGTCGATCCCGATGGAGGTTCAGGATTCAGCGCCATCCGGGGCGCAATAATCCGGGCCGCGGTGGCAGCCAGTAGGATGCCTCCTCCTCGATTCAGGGTAGCGAATCCGGGTAGTCATGAGCGAAATGGTGGAGCACTCGCATGGCCTCAAGACAATCGATGGCGGGGCCTCTTGCGTCCCGTGAGCGCGGTCAGGCGCTCATCCTGTTTACGCTTTTGGTCGTTCCCATCGCGCTGCTTCTGGCGCTGATGGTGGACCTGGGGTTTGCCTACGGGCAGAAGCGCTCGACGCAAAACCTGGCAGACAACGCGGCCATGGCCGGCGCGGACATCATCGGCAAGAACCTGGTGTGCAGCGGAACGTGCCCAGACGGGACGACCGTCATCCAGGCGATTTGTAATGTTGCGATCAACAGCGATGGAATGTCTCAGAACGCGACGTTCTGTGGGGGCACCGGCGTCAGCAACGGACTGTCGGTCGCCATCACCGCGACCTACCTCGACAGCAGTGGAACATCCTTGGGGAGCGTGACCGACGGAGCGATACCGGGTTCGGCCCGCGGGTTGAGAATTACCTCCAGCAAAGACTCGCCGGCGTTCTTCGCCCAAGTCGTCGGACGCCGGAGCTTCCCCGTCACCTCGCAGGCCGCCGCCCTGACCAACGACATCACTGGGTATAACCAGAGCGCGGCAAACTATGGGCCGTTCGCCGTCTGGTACACCCAGGCCGTGGTTGGCGGGACCGCGATCTACGAGTCCCCGCAGTGGTGTCGGACCGTCGCCCCCAACGATCTCAATTGCGCCTCGTCGAGCTTCAAGGGCGACATCGATCACGGATCGGGCTACGTCAACGTTGGCGATAATGTGACCAGCAGCGGTAGCGCGATCGGGCAATGGCGGAGCATGCTCCAAACCTACTACGCCAACGGCTGGGACGTGATCATGCCGGTGGTCAACAGCGTTTCATCCGATGGAAAACCCACCATCCACGTGATTGGTTTCGTCGCGGTGAAGCTGAACCCGGTGCCCAACGGCAACGGGGGGACCTTTTCGGGCACGGTGGTAGGGTGGGTGGACAACGGCGGCAGTGTCACCGGGGGGACCGTGACGCCCACGCTTCCTCAATTGCAGCAAGTCAGCCTGATTCAATGACCAAGGCGGAGGTGGCCAGGTGAAGGACCTCCCTCGCGACGGGACCGGCGCGTCCGAGCCCGAGGCGCCCTTATCGACGAGTCCGCGGCCAATGCCACGACCGGCGAAACAAGGGCAGTCCCTGGTGGAATTTGCCTTGGTCGTCGTCGTTTTCCTGATGTTCGTCCTGGCCATTTCTGACCTGGGTCTGGGAATCATCAGCTACAACATGTTGGCCGAGGCGGCGCGTGCCGGCGCCCGGGCCGGCCTCGTCAATCAAACCAGGGCCGCGGTCGACACCGCCGCATACGCCGAGGTTTCCCCGAGCCTCAACAACCTGCAAGTCACGAACGTCGTCTTTTGTAC
>JAJPKB010000522.1 GCA_021323915.1 Chloroflexota bacterium
ACGCACGATACGATGGAAGAATATTGGCCATGACAACGATCTGTATCGCAGGAATGCATCGTAGTGGTACGTCGATGATTGCCCGCCTGCTTCACGAGTGTGGCGTCTATCTCGGCTCGGCCAGTGAGCTGGTACCGGCTACCCCGGATAATGAAGACGGACACTGGGAGCACCTGCGGTTCCTCGCGCTGAACATCGCCATTCTCGCGCGTGTCGGCGCGGGCTGGGATTTACCTCCGTCAGTCCCCCTCCGCTGGAAAGATCATCCGAGTCTTGCGCCGATTCGGAGTGAGGCAGCGGAGCTCGTCGCGGGCTTTCGAGGACATGCACTCTGGGGATGGAAGGATCCTCGGAGCGCACTGACCCTGCCGCTTTGGCTCGAGTTGATTCCTGACCTGCAGGTGGTCGTTTGCGTGCGACATCCGCTCGACGTCGCGGGATCGTTGATCGACCGGGGAGGCTCGTCCGGAGCATTCGCGGTGAATTTGTGGCAAGAGTACTATCGACGCATCCTCGCCGCGGCGCCTCCCGAGAAGCGCGTGGTCACCCATTACGAGGTCTACTTTCAAGACTCCCAGCGTGAGCTCGAGAGAGTTCTGAATCGGCTAGGTCTTGCCGTGCCCGAAAGAGTGGTGGAGAATGCCTGCGCCGCCGTCGCTCCGCGGTTGCGCCATCGGCGCGGTGCGTCGCCCTCGGTGCTTCAAGGAGGGGAGATTCCTCTCAGCGTTGTCGACCTCTATCGCGACCTGTGTGCCGAGGCCGGCACCGACTGGGAAGAAGCGCGGCGCGGCTTCTCCTCCGACGAGGCCGGTCCTACTGATGATCGACCGGCTACTTTGCCGCTCGCCGGCAATACCCCGGTAATGGGGCTGCCGGCGAGTCCTGACCCAACTGAGCGGGCAGATCATCTCTGGGCGCACAGTATGACCCTTTCCAAACAGCTCCGAGAAATGCGCGACCAGTGCGCGACTCTCCTCACCCAGGTGGTGCAGCTCCGGCAACGAAACGCTTTCCTCGAAGCACAGGTCGCCAATCTCACCGGACAGAATAAAGTCGACACGGCCGAGTGACTTGCCGGCGCTGGGACGGATTGGATTCCCGATCGCCGCGCGGTCGGCGCCCTAGATCAACTTAATCTCTACTGTTTCATAACTCGGACTCAATTCAAAAGCTGGATAACCAATTCGGGCTGGCAGCGCAATCGTGGGCTCGTCGACCCGCGATCGGTCGCCCGCGGAGGCAAGGCTGGGTGGCGTACGTTTGCCCGATCGTTCGGCGCGAACGTCGATGTTGGCATCGATAGGTCGCGACTGTTGGAGTGTTTCACGTCCCTCGGCTGTCCCACCCGGCAGATCCCCGTCTCGGCAAACGCCCCCGCCGAATTCGATCCGACTATCCCCCCTCGGCAACGAGCTGCCTTGCCGTTGGGGACTCGCTTGGCCGGCCGCCGTTCTGGCGCTCGCCCTCGTCGGCTTTGGCATTCGAGTCGTGGCGGCCCAGGGAATGGACCTGGGCCTGGACGGCGGCCTGTCGGTCGCGATGACCGCGCTCCCGCTCGGCGGTGCCCTCGATTTCCTTTCCCACGACGTACACCCTCCCCTCTACTACACCGCGCTGCGCGTCTGGCTCGACGTCGTCGGACGCACGCCTTTCGCGAGCAAATACCTCGGCGCCGCCTGCGGTACCCTCGCCTTGCCGGTCCTCGCGGTCTGGGCGCGCGCGCTGGTCAGCCAACGCGCCGCGCTGATCGCCACCGCGATTCTTGCCGTCGCTCCCGTCGCGGTCGAGGCGTCCGCGACGGTGCGAGAGTACGCTCTGGCCCTGCTGCTGATCGTGGTCGCGGCGCGCTTCAACACCCGAGGCTCCCCCTGGCGCTTCGCCGCCTCCAGCGCGCTCGCGGTGTGGACTTCGTACCTGGCTTTTGGCCTGGTCGGCGCGGCGGTGCTCGACGCGGCGATCGACCCCTTGCGCCGCCGTCGCGTCCCGTTCGTCCTCGCCGGGTCGGCCAGCCTCGCCCCGTGGCTCGCCTTCGCCTTCTTCAATGGCTTCGGCCGCACCTTGCACAGCGTCGGCCCACGCGAGGTACCGATCGCTCCCAGCCCCCTGCCGGTCGAAGCGTTCGACTTGATACGTCTGCTGACGGGCGGGGAGTTCCTCTCCCCGGCGTGGCTCGGACCGGCCCTGGGCGCGGGCGCGCTTCTGCTAATCGGGCTGGGGCTGGCGCGCCCTGACCAGGGCAAAGGACGACGTGGAAAGGCGGGACCGGTTGTCTTCATCGCCGGCGGTTTTCTCTGCAGCGTCGCCATCGGCGTCGCGACCAACCTGACCTGGACGCGTCAGACGCTCGAGCCGCGCTACATTCTGCCCGCCTTGCCGTTTTTCGTGGTGGCGTTCGCCGCGGCCGTGGATCGATCCACGTCGCGCTGGCGGGTGAGCGCCCTGGCGACGCCGCTGATCGTCTTCGCGGCCATGCTGGGCACCGCCGGCTGGCTTCAGCGGCCGCCGGCGCCGCCGGCCTACTGGGATCCGCTCGCCATGGTCGGCTACCTCGACCAGCACGTCGGCGCCGGCGGCACGATCGTCTTCGTGTCACCCGAGCAGGCCGGCTACTACGCCGCGCTCAGCGAGAGTCCCAGGCGCTGGGTGCTGGTGACGGTCGGGCCCGACTATCTCGAGGGCGACGTCCCCGCCCACGCGCGCGCCGCGCTGTCTCCCCTCGTCTCGCGGACGACGATCTTCTGGCTCGTGCTCTACCATCCCTTGCTGGGCACCGGAACCACCCAGGTGGGCGACTGGTTGAGCGAAAACGCGTACCCGGCCACGACCAGCCCGTTGCCCGACACCGACGTCGATACGTTTCTCGTGGCTCACCGCTCATTCCCGGCGCGAGCGGTCGGGACCCGCTTTCGGGAAGGCGTGACGCTGACGTCGGCGCGCCTGCCGACGACGATCGAACCGGGCGGGATGATCCCGATCGAGCTCTTCTGGCGCGCCCCGGGCCCCCTTCCGGAAAACATGTCCGTGTTCGTGCACCTGGTCGACGGCCACGAAACGATGTGGGCCCAGCACGATGGCTGGCCGGCGAACGGTCGCGCGCCGACGACCCACTGGCAGGGTGGCACGACGGTGCTCGACCGACACGGACTGATCGTTCCCCCGGATGCGCCGCCGGGACGGTACTGGCTCGAGGTCGGACTCTACGATGCGAACGGTCGGCTCCCGCTACAAACGGGTGGCGACTTCGTGCGCCTCGGGCCGATCGTCGTGGGAGAGGAATCTTTACCCTGAACGGGGTGAGAGCATGGTCGGTCGCTAACCCTCTGCCAGGATTGTCCGGCGCATCTTCGATCCAGGTCGGTCAGTCCGCGGCCGCTCAGTCGGACCACCGGCTCATCGCTTGGAACGCCGCGGTGACGCCGGTGACGTGTCCGGCGGAGTCGAGGTCGATCCAGTCGCTGTGGCCCCAATCGCGCGGGTAGCCGTCGAGGGCGAAGAGAACCGCGCCGAGGACCCGTGGATCGTCATCCCAGGGCGTCCAGCCGGTCGCCGGCAGGTCCGGGTACCGACCGTCGTTGCCGTGAAAGGCCAGGTCGACGTAGGTGGCGAGCAGATCGTCCGGCACCTCGGCGTTGGCCGAGTCTTTCGCCTTCGGATTCTCCGAGCCGCGATGGCGCCAACCGGTCTCGGTGATCATGACCGGGAGGCTCCTCGCGCGGTCGCCGAGGTAGCGCGCGGCCTTCCAGAGGTCCCAGCGGTAGCTGTTTATCCCCCGATTGTAGATGCCGGGCGGGGGCGTCTGGTGGCGCGGATTCGTCGCGCCGAAGAGATAGTCGACCCGAAAGGTCTGTTTCGACGGATCCGCGATGAACGGCCCGAGCGGATAGGCGTGGGACGACCAGACGTCGATCGTGGGGAGCGACGCCGGATCCGCTACCGCCAGCTCGTCCAGGAAGGTCTCGGCGTCGAGGTAGCGGTAGCCGGCGACCAGATGACCGTTGGTGTTCGGCGCGTAGTTGTCGAGCGAGGGCCCGAGCACGGTCGCTCCGATCTCGTGCAGCGCGGCGCCGACGTCGACGAGAAACCGCGCGTAGGCGCGCGGATCCGGCTGGTTCCCCCACTCGTCGCCGCGGTTGGGCTCGTTGCCGATGATCACGTAGCGCGTCGTCGTCGGCCACTTTAGCTTCGACAGGAAGTCTCGGTAGCGCTGGCCCACCCCCTGGTAGCCGCGTCCGTCGGCATCGGTCGGCGGGGCGTTCCACTGGAGAAGGTCGTGGTCGTACGTCGACGCCAGGCGGACGATCGGGACGAGGCTCTCCCGCGCGCAGAGGGTCAGGAAAGCCTGCCACTTGGCGACGTTCAGGTCGTCGAGGCGGATCAATTCCTGAACGTACCCTCCCTCGCCCACCAGCTTCCGCGCGTAGGCCAGGTGCTCCGGCCAGAC
>JAJPKB010000426.1 GCA_021323915.1 Chloroflexota bacterium
CCTACCCCTTACTGTCTACCCTCCGGCCCCCTTCTCCAGGGGGAGCCTTCAGTGCGCGGGGGACGGGTCTTGGCAGAATAATCTGCCCTGAAGTCGCCTCTCCCTCGGATGGGAGAAGGTTCCCCCTGGAGAAGGGGGTCAGAGGGTAGACGAGGGTAGGGGGTGAGGGAAGCCCCGGCCATCCCCAAACCTGGACACTCCCTGGGGCATCTTCCCCTCGTGGCACGGGCCATGCCGGTGTTCGAGCCTTCGGCAAATCAGTCTGGAGGAAGGCCATGTTGTTCTTCGTGAAGAGCGAAGTTGTCGACGATCGCGCGGATGAGCTGACTCGAAAGGTGATCGCCGGGGAGATCAAGAAGGTAGAGGGTAACATCGTTTACCTGTCGCCGGACGGGTGTACCGGCTACGACATCGTCGAGGCTAGCGACGAGGCAAGTGCTCGCTCGAAGTACGCGCCGTACAGTCAATACCTTCGACTCGTCGAGGTCTCTCCGGTGGTTCCGGCGCACGACTTCTACGAAAAGTGGACCTTGCAGCACGCTCCGGGGGCCGCGGCCCGAACCTAGAGCGGTGGACATAGTGTATCGGGCTGGCGATCGAGCTTGCTATTCCTCTTCCTGAAGGAGAGAGTGCTTGCCGGTCGCCAACTCGATCAGTTCGCCGGCCGCTCCAGGCGTATCAACCGGAATCCGACGCACCGATCGCCGTTGCCTCGAACGGTGGCCGATCCCGCCTATCCCGGTCGACCGGTGTTAGCTTCCGCATCTCGGTGCTTTCGCGCGCCTTGGTATTGCTATACTACTGGTCGAGCCTCGTTTGGCGGCCGGGTCTGGTGGGCTTTGACTTCTCGATCGCGCCGTGATTGGTCGCCGGGCGAATCGAAGGCCGTGGGCGGGGTAATCTCGTGGCCCGGTCGAGGAGTTGCGAAAGTGCCGGACGTCGTCATCATTCAAGCGCTTCATCCCCAGGGCGTTCAACGCCTTGTCGAAGGATTAGGACCGGGCTACCGAGTGGTCGACCGTGGTGGAAAGCCATTTGCCGAGATTGTCAGCGCACTTGAAACGGCCGAATTCGCGATTGGTCAGATCTTCACCCGCGAGATGGGCAGGCATTCGCCGGTCCTGCGTTTGCTCCACGCTCAGGGGTCAGGCACCGACGACATCGATCGCCAGGCGCTGCCTCCCGGATGTTACCTTGCCAACGTGTACGAGCACGAAGTCGCCATCGCGGAGCACACGTTTATGCTGATGACCGCCTTGGCCAGGGATCTGCTGAACCTGGACGACGGCCTGCGGCGTGGTGACATGGGACCAGCCGGCCATTACGGCGGACCGGAACGGATGGAGCTTCACGGGACGACCCTCGGAATCGTCGGGTACGGGCGGATTGGACGGGAGATTGCGCGGCGGGCGAAAGTCTTTGGAATGCGGGTGATGGCCGTCAAGGCTCACCCAGATTCGGAGCTCGCGACTCGCGACGGGCTGGAGTTCCTTGGCGGGCCCGGAGACATCGTCCCGCTAGCTCGCCTGGCCGACTTCCTGGTCGTTTGCGCTCCACTCACCACCCAGACCGATGGCCTGGTGGGCGCGGAAGCGATTGCCGCGATGAAGTCCAGCGCGTTCCTCGTCAACGTCGGCCGCGGCCGGATAGTCGCTGAAGATGCCTTGTATTACGCTCTGCGAGATCGAAAGATCGCCGGTGCGGCGATCGACGTGTGGTACACCTATCCGCCGGTCGGTCACTTGGGCCAGCCCGGGCACTTTCCGTTTCAAGCCCTCTCGAACGTGATCATGACGCCGCACGTCGCCGGGTGGACTAACGGCACGGTTAGTCGGCGTATCTCCCTCATCGTCGAAAACATCAAACGGGTATCTCGCGGTGAAGAACCGGTCAATCTCGTGGCACGAGGGTAAGGGGCGATGCCGGATCGCAGCGAGTGGATCATTCAGAAAACCGAGGTCGTATCTGACGAAGGAATTGTATGTGCCCATCATCCCGAGGCCGCCGAGGCGGGCGCGCGTATGCTCGACCGCGGCGGGAACGCGATTGACGCGGCAGCGGCGGCGGGCTTCGCGGTGGGAGTCGCTGAGCCGTTCATGAGTGGCATTGGTGGCATCGCCCACCTTCTCTATCGAGGCGCGGATACCGGACGCGTAACCGTCTTTGATGGTTCGTCCGTTCTTCCGGGTTCCATTCACCCCGATATGTTTCCGCTGGCAGACCCACCGTCGACCGCCGGCATGTACGGCTGGCCGGCCGTCGAGGAAGATCGAAACAATACTGGCTGGCTTACCCCCGCGGTTCCCGGAACGCCAGCGTGCTTGCTCGAGGCGCATCGACGCTTTGGAAGGTTGACGCGTCGCGAGGTAATGGAACCCGCGATCCGCCTGGCAACTGACGGGGTTGACGTGGACTGGAACATCGCGCTCACGACCTTGATCGCGGCTCGTCGTATCCGCCAATTTGATTCCACCCGAGAAATCTTCTTCAACGCCGATGGACTTCCTAGGGCTCCTGCCGATTTCGGGGGCGTCGCGGAGTCCTTGATTCAAGCTGATCTCGGGCGGACGCTCGAGACAATTGCCGAGGAGGGCCCGGCGGCTCTTTATACCGGTTCGATCGCGCGTCGAATCGCAAGCGAGATGGCTGCCAATGGTGGTCTGATTACCCTCGATGACTTAGCCGGCTACGAAGTCAGGGTTTTCGAGGGAGGCTTCTCCGTACCCTACCGAGACTGCACGGTGACCGTGGCGCCGGAAATCGGGGGTGGCCTGACCGTCGCCCAAGCGCTGCGTCTGCTTGACGGATTCGATCTCGCCAGCCTTCGGTTCGGGACGCCGGAGTCGGTTCACCTGGTGATCGAATCGCTGCGGCGAGCATTTCTCGATCGCTTTCGGCATCTGGGTGATCCTGCTTTGGTGCCGGTCCCCTACGACGGGCTGTTCAGCGACGGTTACACCGCGGCGCGGCGAGCTGAGATCGACCGGCGAAGCGCGACGCCGGACGCGTCCGCCGGTGATCCTTGGCCATTTCAGTCACGCGGCGAGGAAGCTTCGATCGGTCGCCAGGGCGAGCAGCCGGATCCCGGCCACACAACGCACATTTCGGTTGTCGACCGAGAACGGAACGTCGTCTCGTTGACGTCCACACTGGGCGCGACGTTCGGTTCCGGCGTCGTCGTGCCTGGCACCGGAATCCTTTTGAACAACGGCACCACCTGGTTCGATCCCCGCCCGGGCACCCAGAACTCGATTGCGCCAACGCGCCGCATTCTTTGGGCCGGTTCTCCGTGCATCGTGAGCCGAGGGAATCGCCCGTTTGCCGCGGTCGGAGCGCCGGGCGGGCGGAAGGTCATTTCGTCGGTCCTCCAGGTCATCGTAAATCTCGTCGACTTTGGAATGGGAGCTCAGGATGCCGTAGCGGCGCCGCGGATCCATTGTGAGGGACGCGGCGTGACGGTCGACAATCGCCTTGGCGAGCCGACCGTTGCCGCGCTGAGACAGTTTGGGCACGACGTGACGGTCCAAACCGAGGCGTTTGGCACGTCCTTGTTTGGCCGGCCTAACGCGATTCTCGTCGATCCCAACTCAGGCCTGCTACGAGGCGGTGTCAATCCCTACAAGCCATACGTCGCGGCGGGGCTCTGATCGTAGTGTGATCTTGGCACATACCTTGACAACAATATACTAAGGGTGGTATTATCCCGGCAGAAATCGAGCCATGAGTTAGGGCGGCGCCGCGGAATATTCCGAAGACAACCTTACCGAGGTTAGTGGTCGGGTGACAACACCCGGCAGGCGCCGTGACCGTGAACAAGCAAGGAACGAGCGAGGCGAGCGATGGCACAATCGACAGTACGGGACTATTACAGCGTGTTAGGCGTGTCACGCGCGGCCACTGACAAAGAGATCCGGGCAGCCTACCGGAAGCTCGCCCGAAAATATCATCCGGATCTGAATCCCGGGGATAAGGCCGCGGAGGCTCGTTTCAAAGAGCTGCAGGCTGCCTACGACGTCCTGTCCGATCCAGAGAAGCGCAAGAAATACGATCAGTTCGGGCCGAACTGGGAACAGGCCGAGCGCGCTCGGGCGGGCTTCGAGGGCGCCGGATTCGGGCCTCAGGGAGCGTCGGACCTTCACTTCGACTTCGGTTCAGGAGCGGACTTTTCGGATATTCTGGAGAATCTGTTCGGGAGCCGGGGCGGATTTGGCGGACCGCGTACGAGCACCAGGACCCGGCCGCACACCCGGGCCGGCGAGGACATCGAGCACCAGGTCACGATCACGCTCGAGGAAGCGTACTTTGGCACCTCGCGAATCCTCGAAGTCCCTTCGCTCAACGGATCACCGGCGCGTCGCATCGAGGTGCGTATTCCGCCGGGCGTCAAGACGGGCTCGCGGGTCCGGTTGGCGGGGGAGGGCGGTGCCGGCCTTGGCGGTGGTCCGAAGGGCGACCTCTATCTGGTGGTGACGGTGGCGCCGCACGGCGCATACGAGCGGAAGGACGACGATCTTTATATCGACGTCAATCTGCCGCTCAGCACCGCGGTGCTCGGTGGTGAAGTCCAGGTACCCACGATTAAGGGTCG
>JAJPKB010000142.1 GCA_021323915.1 Chloroflexota bacterium
ACGGGCGGTGCTATGATCGTATCCGGGATTTGGTGTGCGGTAAATGGCGTTGCGGTCTTGGAACGGCCACCGGACGGTCGCCGACGCGCATGCGGACGAAGATCTCAATCGGTCAACGAACACCGTGGTGACGCGGGCGTATTTCGACTCGCTCGTTCGCGATGCCGTCGAGCACATCTATGACCGAGCATCCCTGCAGGGACACCCGCTTGGGTTGCTGCTTGGTCAGGGAGGCGAAGAGGCCTCCGATACGCTTCAGCGGCTGGTTGTTGAAATCGTTGAACAGTTGAGGCCAGCGGCTGCTTCGTCGCGCCAGTCGCCCGAGTGGCGCCGTTACCTGTACGTCCGCAAACGCTACATCGAGGGCACCGCGCTGGACCAAATTTGGGATGATCTGGCGATCGGGGAACGCCAGTCGCGGCGCTACAACCACGAGGCGCTGCGTTACGTCAGCGGCGTTCTCTGGGCGCGATACAATCGGCGAGCAAGCGACCGGTGGCAAAGCGATTCGATCATCCGTCGCCCTGGCGAGGACGAGGCTCTCGCCGCGGAAGTCGCGAACGTCTCCAGTTTGACCTACACCGAGGTCACGTCGTTCGCCGACACCCTGAACAGTGTGTTAGCAACTGTCGAAGCACTGATGAAGTCCCAGAGAATCACCCTCGACGTGGCCCTCCCCGGGACTCTGCCGTCGGTCGCGGTCCCCCGGGTCATCCTTCGTCAGATCCTGTTGGGCTCCCTCGTTCATCTTGGCGAGCGGTATCCGGGGGCTTCGGTGACGCTGATCGCCAGCGGGATGGCCGAGGCGCTTCAGATTCGAATCTCGGTTCGGTCGTCCCGCCCGGGTCAATCGGGACGTGGCGACGCCAGCAACGAACGGGATAGATCCGCGGGCCAGACCTTCGGGACGATCGGGCGTCTGATCGAGCTGCAAAACGGATCGCTCGTTGTCGGCGAAAACGGTGACGATGGCGTGGACCTACAGATGACGCTGCCCGCGACTCCGCTGGTCACGGTGCTCGTCATCGACGACAACCTCGACTTCCGCCGTCTCTTCCAGCGGTTCCTGGAGGGCAGTCCGTACGGCGCCCGGTTCGCCGAGGCGAGGGATGATCTCGCCCAGTTGTCTCGAGACCCGCGGCCGGGCGTGATCATTCTCGACGTGATGATGCCGACGCTCGACGGATGGGAAGTTCTTCACGCCCTCAAGAGCCGATCGGAGACCAGGCAAATTCCGGTCATCGTGTGCTCGGTTCTCAACGAGCCTACCCTGGCGCGCTCGCTCGGCGCGTCGGACGTCCTGGTGAAGCCGATCACGCGGCAGGAGTTGCTGGCGGCGCTTGATCGGCACCTTTCGGCTGCGGGTGCAAGAGCCAGTCAAGGCTTCGTTGGAGACAGACCATAACCTCGCCGACTGATAAACCACCCGGGCGGCCAATCTCGAGCCTATCCGCCGCGACTGTCTCGATCTCGTTTGCCCTGGCCGAGACGATGACGACCGGCACCCGACGCAGGCGTTCGTCACCCTGCATTCGTTCCAACACGGCGTAACCGTCCCCGTCCGGCATCAATAGATCCAGCAGTATGGCGTCGGGGCTTTGGTCTTGAAGCACGGCCATCGCTTCCCGGCCGTTCTTAGCCTGAATCGCCCGGCACCGGGGGAACTCGGCTCGGACCATGAAGGCGAGCAGGCGGGCCATATCGTGGTCGTCTTCCGCGACGACCACGCGACGGATTGGGCGGCCAAGTCGGTTCAGCGATGCCCGAATCTGCTCTCGCGTCACCGGCTTGCGCAGATAATCCGCGGCTCCCATGTCGGATGCGATGCCCCCGACGGTACGGAGCGGACACCTGATCATGGGAACGTTCCGCAGATATTCGTGCTCAGCCGGAACGCCGTGGCCAACGAGCCAATTATTCCAGTAGGCGGGGTCGGCGCTGGCGACGACCACCGCCTGAATCGAGCGATCGCTGGCTAATCGCGAGAGCTGCTCGCCATCCTCGACCGGGAGAACCTGATAGCCGTCCAGGTAGCGTCGGAAGACTCTCAATCCCTCCGGATCGGTCCCGACGACGGCGATCGTAGGTACCCGCGGCTCACTCCGCACCGCGTTTGCCAGCATTGCCCAATCAGGCTCGTACGGCAGCGCGGCGATGTTATCCGTGCGTGGTAGGCTGAAGCAAAAGGTCGTCCCGTTGCTGGTCGATGGCTGCACCCAGATGTTGCCCCCGTGCAGCTCGACGAATCGTTTACAGATCGCCAGCCCTAATCCGTTGTGGCGGTGCGACCCCACCGGGTCAAGCTGGTGGAACTCCTCGAACACCGACGGGAGATCCTCCGCGGCGATACCCGGTCCGGTGTCAGCGACCGATACCGTAACGTCGCGGTCGGTTGACTGAATCTGGATGGTGACCCCTCCGCTCACCGTGAAACGCGCGGCGTTGCTCAGCAGATTGATCAATACCTGTCGGATCCGGACCCGGTCGATATTCAAGATGACCGGTACACCGGACAGGTCAGTGGTGAGACGGAGGCCCTTGTCCTGGAACATCACGGTCACGGCGGTGACCGCCTCGTCGACGACCTGGGCGAGCGATACCGGCTCCCGTTTCAGGCCCATCCGGTGGGCATCGACCTGGCTGAGATCCAGGACGTCGTCGATCAGGCTCGACAAATGGCAGGCGTTTCGGTAGATCGCTTCGACGTCACCCCGGTAGGTATCCAGCGCGCGAGCGATCGCTCGCGCGCGCGGACCCATGAGCATCATCTCGCTGAAGCCGATGATCAGATTTAGCGGCGTTCGCAGCTCGTGACTGATGCACGTGGCGAACTCGACTTTTCGACGCCGGTTCTCCTCGGCGTGGCGCCGCGCGCAATCGAGGTCGCGGGATAATTGCTCCAATCGCGTGTAGGCTTCGTTCAGACTCCGATTGACCCGGCTCAGCTCCACCTGGTGGTCGCGGAGTTGTTCGGCGATCGTCACGCTCTGGGCGCAGCTCTGCCACGCCCGCGCGAGCACGGAATGAACGGGTTGCCAGAAGATCCAGGCGAGCACGAACGATCCCCAGTCGAGAGCGATCATCAGGAAGGACACGGTGGCGGAGTCCGGCGGGCCGGCAAGGGTGATGAAGCCGCTGGACAGAAGCGCCGCCCCCAGCCCCCACCACGGACCCAGCAGTATGGTCGCGATCATGGCCACCGGGCCGAATCCCAGGCCCACCGGTCCCGCCTGCACCACCCGCGTTGTTATGCTCACGGCGATCATGAGCCCGACGACGAGCGCGATCGAGCCGAGGCGCCGGCTCAGCCGCCAGCACTGGAGGCTGATGCTCCACGTCGCGAACAGGGACAGGGAAGACCAGAGCGGCCCCAGACCGTGGTCTCGATCCGCGGCGGCAGCCAGGTACCAGAGAGGAAACGTCGCGAGAATAAAGAGGGCCGCGAGCAGGTATCGCAGCCAGATATCTTGAAGCTCCTCGGATCCATCCTCGGCAACGTAATCAAACGGAATCATCTCGTGCCTCCAGGTTCCTCCAGGGCCGGGTGCGAGGCCATCATACCACCAGACCCTGCCTTTTTCCCTGGCGACTCGTTGACGATTCAGAACATCCGCGCTACGCTTCCTGGAAACGTCCCGGCCGAGATACGTAAGGAGCCGCGCTCATGCCACATCCGCTCGTCGACCAGCTGCGCTTCACGCGAAACGAGTTTCAACGCGGGCTCGTCGGTCTCTCCGACGAGGACGCGCGCCGCCGCTTCCTGCCGATGAACTGCATCAGTTGGAACGTCGGTCACCTCGCCTGGCAGGAGCAGCAGTACTGGCTCTGGTACGCCCAGGGACGGACGCTCCTGCCCGCGATTCGCAAGCAATTCGCCTACGGCGCCCCGGCGAGCACGCCGCCCCTGGAAGAAGTCCGGTCCGCCTGGCAGGAGATCACCCTAGCCTCCAACCCCTGGCTGGATAGCCTCGCCACCGACGACCTGCTCAAGCCCGTCGTGCGCAACGGTCAGCCCACCGATCGTAGCTACGGCTCGTTGCTCCAGCGGGTGATCTACCACTACTGGTACCACACCGGCGAGAACATGGCGATCCGGCAGATGCTCGGACACACCGATCTGCCCGAGTACGTGGGAGACATCGACCGCGAGGCGCCCTACCGGCCGGAGTGAGCGATCCGATTCACCCCTACCCCTGTCGGAAGATCAGCACCGACCACTTTGGAAGCCGAATCGAGAATCGCCCGTCGGCGCCGACGCGGAGGTCGGCAAGGTAGTTGCCTGAGTCGGGCCAGCCGCCGTACTGGGGCGCCTGGGAGTTGAAGATCTCCGTCCAGCGGTCGCCGGTTCCCCCGACGTTGACCCCGTAAATCGGGTCGTCCCACTGGTTGTCGCTCAGGTTGACCACCACCAGGACCACGTTTCCCTGGTCGTTCCACCGTTTGAACGCGAGCACGCCGTTTTGCGTGTCGACGTGGCTGACAAGCGGTCCACTATCGGTGCGCAGGGCGGGATTGTTCCACCGCACGGCGTTGACGTCGCGGACGAGGTCGCGCATCGGCTGGCCGAGGGGATCGCCGGCGATCGACCAGTCGAAGCGGTGGTCGCCGTAGACGTCGTCCGCCGGGTTCCAGTAGCCGTAGTGGTGGCATTCACCGCCCATGAACAACATGGGGGTGCAGGGCATGGCGACGTTCAGCGCCCAGCCCAGGCGCGCCTGCGCCCGGGCGTACCAGTTCTCGCGCCCGGTGACCGCCCCGCCGATGCGCTCGACGAAGTAGCGGTTCTCGCGCAGATCCCCGCCCCCGGGCTTGTCCCACCCCCAGGTCCGACTCGCGCCGTCGTAGCGCCACTCGTTGTAGATCTGATCGTGGGAGCCGAGCAGGTATTTGATCGCGCTGTACGCCGTGGGGTAGCCGAAGCGGCCGATCAGGTTCTGGAGCGCGCCGAGATCCCGGTTCGTGATCACCCGGGCGAAGCCGTCCGCGCTTCCCATGTCCCAGCAGGCCCGGAAGCCGATATCGCCAAGGACGTAGCCCGGATCGCTGTCCTCGGCGTAGATGAGCTTGTCCGGGAACTCGGCGACCAGTTGTCCGACGATCGCCTTGAGGCCGTCGCGCGAGAAGTTCACCGTGGAATCGAACCGAAGGCCGTCGACGTGATACTCGCGAAACCACATCCTGGCGTTGTCGACGAAGAACCGCTGCACGTCCGGCGAATCGTGATCCGGCCGGCGCCCGAAGCCGGTCTCGATTCGGCTGAAGTAGATCCCGCCGCCGGTGCTGGGGTTGCTCTCGTCGGTGCGATGGTCAGTGTTCCCGTCGAACTGCCAGAGGTTGTGGGTCGGATCCATGTGGTTGTAGACGACGTCGAAGAACACGGCGAGGCCGCGGCGATGGCACGCATCGACGAGGCGACGCAGGCTCTCCGCGGTTCCGTAGAGGATCTCCGGAGCAAAGTAGTTGCTCGGGTTGTAGGCTTCGCCCTCCGAGCCCCGATACTCGCCGGTTGGCAGGAACTGGATGGCGTTGAAGTTCAGGTCCCGCACGTAGTCGAGCTTGCTGTCGAACTGATCGAAGTTGGCCGTGCCGCCGTCGGCATCGTGGTACACCGGAATGCCGTCTCCCCGACCGGCGAACGAGCCGACGTGCGCCTGGTAGACGATGAAATCAGGGAACGCCGGGGTCTGGAAGGGGGCGGTGAAGGAAAAGGTGGTGGGATCGACGACGATGGCCGGTTTGGTCGGGTCCGACGAGATGACCTCGCGGGCGCACGGATCGACCCGCGTCAGGAGCGGCCCACCAGGGTCGTACTGGTCGCCGCCCCGATTCGTGATCTGGTACTGGTAGAGGTGGCCGGCGGCGACGCCCTCGACGTCGACCGCCCAGTACCCGGGCGACGCGGGGTCGGGCGCGAGCGGCACGGCCCGCGGTGGCTGGTCTTCGGTGGCCGCGAGAAGGATCTCGACCGCGCCGGCGTTGGGCGCCCAGACGCGGAAGCTGGCTCCCGATTTGTCCGGGAGCAGATTGGCCCCGAGGTCGTGGCTTTCGCCAATCGTCGATCTGATCGTGTACATCGCGGACCGTCCCGTCGTGCTCTCGCCGAGCCGAAGTCGATGCATCATCGCATGTCTCGCGAACGGATGGCACCTCCTATCGTATCCCCATCGTCCCCGGCCGTCCAGATTTTCGGCGCGGTGCGCAGATGGCGTGGTGATCTGATAGACTCGGCTGACTTCCGAAGAGCGCGGATCTCGCGGGAAGAAGGTGGGGAATGCGGATTGGAGCGAATGGGCACTCCTACGACTGGATCAGCGACTGGGCGAGGATTCCCGACTCCGCCAGCGCGCGGGCCGGCTGGGCGCACCCCGGCCTGGCGGTGAACGCGGCCAGCGAAATCATCACGTTCCACCAGGGCGATCCCACGTTGCTCGTCTTCGGCCCGGACGGCGAGCTCCGACGAACGATCGAGACCGGTTTGACCGAGGGCCACGGCATCACCCTGACCCGGGAAGGCGATACCGACTTCCTCTGGGTCGCCGACACCGGTTCCAAGCGCCTGCCTCAAACGGATTACGGCTACCAGACCGGTCCGGTCGGCGGTCAGGTCGTCAAGATGACCCTCGACGGTCGGATCGCGCTGACGCTCGAGCGGCCGGACCTGGCGATCTATCGGGAAGGCCGGTACCAGCCGACCTCGGTCGCGGTCAACGAAGAACGGTTCGGGGGAAACGGCGACGTCTGGGTTGCCGACGGCTACGGGCAGAGCTACGTCCATCGGTACAGCCGCTTCAGCAAAGCCGGCGAATACCTCGGAAGCATCAACGGCGAAGAGGGCGGCGGTCGCTTCGCGACGCCCCACGCCGTCTGGATCGACGCGCGCAGGGCCGAGCCGGAGCTCTACGTCGCCGACCGGAGCAATCACCGAATCCAGGTCTACGACGTCGAGGGAACGTTCAAACGGGTCGTCGGCGCGGACTTCTTGAGCAGTCCCAGCGCCTTCGCGCGCGACGGCGATCTCCTGATCGTCGCCGAGCTGCGGGCGCGGCTGGCGATCCTGGATCGCGACGATCGGCTGGTGTGCTATCTCGGCGACAACGAAGCAGTCTGCGCGAAGGAGGGGTGGCCGAACATGCTGAACGGGAGCGGCGTGCCGATCCGAACCGATCGCCTCGAGCCCGGCAAGTTCAACAGCCCCCACGGCATCGGCGCCGACCGCGAGGGCAACCTCTACGTCGCCGAATGGCTCATCGGCGGGAGGATGACGAAGCTGGCGAAGGTCTGATATCCTGAGCACCGGCGCCTTCAGTCGCGAACGTCCGCGGATCGATGGACGTGACGCATGGGGAGGAGAAAGATCATGGCGGGCAATCGCTGTGTCGTCTACATGGGACCCGGAAAAGTCGAGGTTCACGACATCGGCTTCCCCGAGCTGGCTTTGCCCGAACAGAACCGCAAGTGCGAGCACGGCGTTATTCTCAAGGTCGTCGCCACGAACATCTGTGGCAGCGATCAGCACATGGTGCGCGGCCGGACAACCGCGCCGATCGGCCAGACCCTCGGGCACGAGATCACCGGCGAGGTGATCGAGGCCGGGCGCGACGTCGAGTTCATCAAGAAGGGCGATCTCGTCTCGGTACCCTTCAACATCGCCTGCGGCCGTTGTCGGAACTGCAAAGAGGGCAAGACCGGGGTCTGCCTCAACGTGAATCCCGCGCGCCCCGGCGCCGCTTACGGCTACGTGGACATGGGAGGCTGGCGGGGCGGGCAGGCCGAGTACGTCATGGTGCCCTACGCGGACTTCGACGCGCTCCAGTTCCCGGATCGCGACCAGGCCATGGAGAAGATCCGCGATCTTACGATGCTCTCCGATATCTTCCCGACCGGCTACCACGGCGCGTTCAGCGCGGGCGTGACCACCGGCTCGACCGTCTACGTCGCCGGGGCCGGACCGGTCGGCCTGGCCTGCGCGGCGTCAGCGCAGCTGCTCGGCGCGGCGGTCGTCATCGTCGGCGATATGAACCCCGAGCGTCTCGCCCAGGCGCGGAGCTTCGGCTGCGAGACGATCGACCTGACCCGGGGAGCGTCGCTGCCGGAGCAGATCGAGCAGATTCTCGGCGAGCCGGAAGTGGACGCGGCGGTGGACTGCGTTGGATTCGAGGCGCGTGGCCACGGCGCCGGGGCTGGCGAGGCGCCGGCCACCGTCCTCAACGACGTCATGTCAGTCACCCGGGCGGGCGGTCAGCTCGGAATTCCCGGCCTTTACGTGACCGGCGACCCCGGCGGGATCGACGAGAACGCCCGGATCGGCCAGCTCGGCGTCCGGATCGGCCTCGGCTGGGCGAAGTCGCTCTCGTTCACCACCGGCCAGTGCCCGGTCATGCGCTACCACCGTCGATTGATGATGGCGATCCTCCACGACAGGGTCCAGATCGCCCGGGCCGTCAACGCGACGGTGATCTCCCTGGACAACGCCCCCCTGGGCTACCAGGACTTCGATAAGGGCGCGGCCAAGAAGTTCGTGATCGATCCGCACCGATCGATCGCGGCCTGATTTGACAGTCGGCCGCCGACCACCGGGCATGCTCCGTCGTCGAACGACGAAGCATGCCCGGTGGTCAGTCGCCCAAAGTCGAATCGCCCCTCGCCCGGTGCGACCATGACGACGGGAGCGACCATGACCGATCAAAACGAGTACAACCGACGGTTGATCGAGGAGTTCCGGGCCACCCGGGGCCAGGCGAATGGACCGATGGCCGGTCGGCCGTTGCTATTGCTCACCACCACCGGCGCTCGGACCGGCCAGCGGCGCACGACACCGCTCATGTATGTGCCCGACGGCAATCGACTGCTGCTGATCGCCTCGAACGCCGGCGCGCCGCGGCACCCGGACTGGTACCACAATCTGGTCGCCCACCCGAGCGTCGTCGTCGAGGTCGGAGCCGAGACCTTCGACGCCACCGCCGTGGTTACCGAGGGCGCGGAGCGGCAGCGGCTCTGGGCCCAAATCGTGGCGCGTTACCCCTTTTTCGCCGACCACGAGGCCAAGACGCGGCGCCAGATTCCGATCGTCGCCCTGGCGAGGAAAGGGATCTGAGGCGGGAGGCTCTGCGGAGTGGCCAGGTTCGGGACCGGACCGGGCTTCCCTCATCCCCTACCCCTTCCTGTCTACCCTCTAACCCCCTTCTCCAGGGGAAACCTTCAGCTGCGGGGGAAGGGTCTTAAGGGAGATGCTCCTGCTGAGTCCCCTCTCCCTCGGATGGGAGAGGGGGTAGGGGGTGAGGGGAGCCCGGCTCCTCCCCGGTTAGATCCCGGGCCGCGTTCTATCAGCGCCCGGCGCCGCCGCCGTCGAGCCGCGCTCGATCAGGCCCAGGGGAGGCAGGATCTCCTGCACCGTCTCGGCTGCCCCGTCGATCAGGCGCAAGAGCGCCTTCGTCGCGCGGTACCCCATCTCATATAGGGGAAGCTTGACCACCGTGAGCGGAGGGGTCATCATCTGGGCCAGTGGAGCGTCGTGGAAGCCGACGATCGAGACGTCGTCGGGAACGCGCCACCCCGCCTCGCGCAAGACCAGCATCGCCCCGGCCGCGACCGGGAGGTTCACCGCGAAGATGGCGGTGAAGGGAATCGACCGCGCGAGGAGGCGTTGCATCCCCTGTAGCCCCTCTTCCATGGTGAAGCCGCTCTCCTCGACCAGGGCGCTGTCGTAGTCCAGACCGTTTTGCCGCAGACTCTGGCGGTATCCCTGGAGGCGGCGCAGCGCCGTATCGGTGAAGAGCGGACCGGCCAGGTGGGCGATGCGTCGATGCCCGAGTCGAGCGAGGTGATCGACGGCCAGCCGCGCCCCCGCCGCGTCGTCGGTGATGATGTAACCGCCGGTGCCGTCGGCGCGACGGTTCACCAGGATCACCGGCGCGTGGTTGACCCGGGTCTCCGCGATGACGGTATCCTGAATCTGCGCCGTGGCCAGAAGCAGGCCGTCGACCCGCCCCTGCTGGAGCAGGCCCCGAAGCACCCGCTCCTCGAAAGATTGGTCGTCGGCGTGGGTGAGCAGGACGAGGTAATCCCGCTCTCGCGCGGCGTCCTCGGCGCCCTTGATGATCTCCGGGAAGACCGGGTTGGCGAGGTTAGGGATCAGCAGACCGAGGGTGAAGGAGTGGCGCAGCTTGAGGCCGCGCGCGAGCGAGTTCGGAGCGTATTCGAGCTGGCGGGCCGCGGCGAGGATGCGGGCGCGGGTCTCCTCGCGGACGCTGATGGCCGGATCGGCGCGGAGCACCCGCGAGACCGTCGAGCGGTCGACCCCAACCAGGCGAGCGACATCCCGCAGGGTCGTTCGTCGTGACAACCGTTTGTCTTCCACGCGAGCGATCCTAACACCGGGTTTCGCCGAACGTCAAACCTGCGGCGCCCGACCCGCTATCCATTCGTCCCGATCCGGCGTCGCTCCGTGCGTTTCGCCGCTCCCTAGCTCTTGACACCGCCGGGCGAATGCTGCTATGGTGCTACACAATCGATTGTTCTCTCGCACTCGGGTCGTCCAGAGGCCAACGGACCGCGCCATGGCGTCGTGGAGGCGGCCTCGGGGAGGTTCCTGGCGATGGCCGTTTCCATCGACAGCGTTCGAGCGCGCACCGTTCCTGCCACCCCACGCCGGCGAGTCGGGCGATGATCCGCGCCCTGTTCGGCGTTCTCGGTCGCGTCGAGTACGATCCGGTCGCGGATGCCCTGCTCTGTCACGTCTGCGGCCGGTGGAGGCGGGGCCTGTCCCGCCACCTGCGGCGGGTCCACCACCTCGACGCGAACGCCTACCGCGTGCTGGCCGGCCTGGGCGACCGGGTCCGGTTGACGGTGCCGCGGCCGCGAACGGTCTCGGCAGAATGCGCGAGGGAAAAAGGACGCTGGGACGTCGACCGGGCGCGGTTTCGCGCCCGTGCCTCCGACCGAGCGCCGAGCTCGGATTCGGTCAGCCGGGAGCGCGGTTTCGGTCTGGCCGAGCTCTCCCCGCTCGTGCCGGGTTGGGAAGACTGGTTTGACCGCGACCGCGGCGTAGAACCGGACGACGAAAGCCCATCCGGCGCCCGCGTCGAGTGCGAGCTGCGCCCCCGGCGCCGGTCGGGCCCCCGCCTGGTCTGAGGAGACCCGAATCGCAACGTGAGCGGCGTTTCCGCCGCGTGACGTTCGCGCGTCGCGGATTCCGTGCCCTCCACCGACGCCTCGGGCCGGCCGGGACGAGTGCGACCGTGTAGAATACAGCCTGACCGGGCGAGCGAAGAGAAATACCATGCCCGCCGTGTCGAGGGCACCGTCGTCCCGATCGAGCGATTCCGAACGTGCAGGAGAGACGTTGATGCGCATTGGTGTCTGTCACGCGGTGACCCTCGCGGGGGAGTGGGAGAATGCGATCGCCCAGGCCGGGGAGCTGGGCTTCGAGGGAATCGAGCTTTTCCTGCGGCCCGCGACGCTGGCCGACCTGCTGGACCATCCGCAACGCGTCGAAGCCCTGCGCGCGGCGGCGGATCGCGCCGGAGTGGCGCTGCCGACACTCGGTCTGGTGTTCTTCTCGGGAGGAGAGTGGCGGTTGAGCGACCCGGACCCGCGGGTCCGGGAGGCGACGGTTGAGCGAGCGCGCCTCGCCTTGCGGCGGTGCGCCGAGCTGGGGGGAAAGGTGGCGCTGGTGCCAGCCTCCGCGGCGCTGGACGATCCGCCGGCGGTGGAGGCGTACCTGACGTCGCTGCGCGAGCTGGCGAGCACCGCCGCGACGCTCGGCGTTCGGATCGGAATCGAGACCGGCTACCGCGCCGCCGAGGTCCACGACGTCCTCTCGCGGGTGGACAGCCCGTGGGTCGGCGATTACTTCGACACCGGAAACGCGGCCGGGCGCGGGATGGAGCCGGCGGAGGAGGTCCGGGCCCGGCGCGGCCAGATCTTTCAGATCCACGTGAAGGGGGTGCGCGGGGCAAGCCTGGACGCCGGAACGGTGGATCTCGACGGAGTGCTCGACGCGCTCCGCGAGGTCGGGTACGATGGCTGGCTGATGCTGGAAACCTCGGCCGGCGAATCGCCGCTGGACGCCGCCCGGCACAACCTCGCCGTCCTGCGTCAGCACCTCGGCGCCTGAGCGCGACAGAAATGGACATAATAGCGGTATTCTTTGAAACCGGATCGCCTGCCTCGTCGGATCGAGACCAAGGTCACCGACGATCTGTCTGAATCCAACGGCGTACCGGGAATGAGAGGGAAAGCGTGGACCGATCGGCCGCGAGCCACTACGTCGACACGCGCCGGATTGGCGACACGACCGTTTCGATCGTTCTGGACGGCTCGTTTCGCTGGGCTCCGGATATCCAGGTGCCCGAGGCAGAATGGCGTCGGGCCATACCCGAGGCAGACGACGCCGGTCGAATCCCGATCGACGTGAACCTGGCCCACCTGCGGGTCGAGGGTAGCTCGATCGTGATCGACCTCGGACTCGGCGATCCGGCGCCGTCGTGGCCGGCCGGTCTGGAGCGGACGCCGGGGATGCTGGCCGGCCTCGCGACGCTAGGCGTCGGCCCGGAGGACGTGACCCACGTCCTGATCACCCACGCCCACGGCGACCACGTCGAGGGGGCGACGACCGAGCGCGGCGGGGAGCGGGTCCCGGTCTTTCCGCGGGCGCGCTACCTGATCAACCGCGCGGACTGGGCCGATTCGCCGGCGCGCCAGCGTCCTGACTCGGTCCAGGCGATCCACCTCGGGACGCTCGAGCGCCTGGGACGGCTCGACCTCGTCGACGGCGATCACGAGGTCGTTCCCGGCGTCGCCATGCTCCACGCGCCGGGCGAATCCGCCGGCCACTCCGTCGTTCGGCTACGCTCGGCCGGTGAGAGCTTCTATTTTCTGGGCGACCTGTTCCACCACACCTGCGAGGTCGAGCACCTCGAATGGATCTCGCGCGGTCGCGACCGCGAGCGGGCGCGCGCCTCCCGCGAGCGTGTTCTCGCCGAGGCCGTGTCCGGGCGGTCCACGCTGGTCTTCAGCCACCGCCCCTTCCCCGGCTGGGGCCGGGTCGTCCGCGCCGGCGCCGGCTACCGCTGGGAGCAGGCGTAGATCCCTGGAAGATTCGAGCAAGGGCGTCCGCCGATTGTCCTCAAACCCATACAAACTCTCAACTAAACCTCAACCTATTTTTATCGCAGCCCGTGTACATTCGTCGTGGTCCTTTCTTTGGACGCCTGGTCACATTGCCAGCACCTCATTTCCACCCTTCTGACCCTGACCAGCGTCTCACAGGTATTAGAGGCGCCAGCGTTGGTGCTCTCGGATTGGCTGAGTTTAGCCTAATTGACAGTTGCCGATTCGGCGAGGCCGAGCGAAGCGATAATCTGGCTCCTTCTCCCGTCCGCGACTGAGCAACTGTCCCTTGTGAGGTTGGTGTCAGCATGAGTGTCGAGAACTCGATCCCTCCTGCTTACGTCTTCGACGATCACCTGATGGCCTTCATGCACGAGTTACGCGCCCCACTCACGTCCCTGACGATTGGCGTGGATGCGCTGATGCACGACCTGAAAGAGCCGCGCGAGCAGGAGACGGCCGCGGTCCTTCACGGGATGCGGCGGAGCCTCAGGTGGCTTCAGGAGATGACCGACAACCTGGGCATGCTGAATCTCCTTGATTCGCGGTCGTTCGAGCTTTCTCAAGGAACGGTCGTCATCCTGGGCTGCCTGCAGACGGCCCTCGCGATTGTTCAACCGTCGCTCGACCAGCGCTCCCAAACGATTCAGGTTGAGTGTGCGGCGCGCACTCGGGTTTGGGGGGATCGGCGGCGGATCGAGCACATCCTGATCAACTTACTGATGAACGCCAGTAAATACGGCGACCCTGGCACGCCGGTGCGGGTTCAGGTTCATCGCCTTGGCGAGTGGGTGTGCACCCGAGTCGAGAACACCGGACCAGGACTCGATCCGTGCGAACAGCAAGAGATCTTCAATCGATATACCCGCGGCGCCGCGGCAGTGCGAACGGGTGCCCGCGGACTGGGCCTGGGGCTTCACATCGTCAAGACTTTAGTCGAGCGGCATGGTGGTCGTGTCGGCGTAGAAAGCGTGCCCGGTCAGCAGACCTCCTTCTGGTTTACCCTGCGTGCGGCGGCTGAGCCGCTGGACGATGGCGACCGTTACGCCAGGGGGTGGAGGGGGTAATGGCGAAAATTCTTTTGGCGGACGACGACGACACGATCGTCGACACGACGACGTACGCGTTGCGGCGAGAAGGGTTCAGCGTCGTCGTCGCGGGGGACGGTAACCGCGCGCTGCAGCAGTGGTCTTCGGGCCAACCGGATCTGGTGCTGCTGGATATTCGACTGCCGGGAATGAATGGGCTGGACGTCTGTCAGCAGATCCGACAGAAGTCCGATACACCGGTCATCATGCTGAGTGGCCTGGACGATGACCGAAACATCATCGAAGGGTTTCAGCGCGGCGCCGACGACTACATTATCAAGCCTTACACGTTAAGGCAGCTGGTTATGCGGATTCGCGCGGTGATGCGGCGAAGCTCCGACCGCGCCCCCGAACCGCCCCACAAGATGGTCAAAGTGGGTCGCTGGGTGCTGGACCTGGAGGCTCACGATCTCGCCGACGGGTCGACCCGGGTCTACCTGACCCCGCACGAGTTTCGGATCCTCGCGAAGCTCGCACTGAACCGACGACAGGTCGTTAAACATCGGGATCTCGTCGAGTACACCTGGGGTTACGACGTGGCCCACGCGGGGATGCTGAAGCCACACATCAGTCGTCTTCGCAAGAAGATGAACCTGGCGAAAGGCGAGGACGGTTACATCGAGGCAGTCGCGCGACTGGGCTATACCCTGAAGTCGTCTTGTCCCTAACGGAATCAATCGCGTGCCACTCTTCTAACTGCTGCAGCGTTCTTGCGCATCCATAACGTCACGATCCTTCGAGGGCGTGACGATTGCCGCGGCGCGCCTCGTGCTTGCCGAAATATCGCCTCAAACATCCGCCGGCCGCGACTCTATTAAATTAACCGAACGCGAAGATTTTCGTCATCGTGCCATTTGGTGGCTTCAAGCGCTCGGGATGGGAGCAAAGGACACTTCCCCCGGACGCCTTTCTGAATGCTCTGCGGAACGGACTTCCAGAACGGCCGACGCTCGCCGAACTCGGGCTGGAAGTCCGTTCCGCAGAAGGTTCCCCTGGCGAGTGGGGTCAGATGGTAGACGGGAGCAGGGGGTGAGGGACTTAGCCCTTGGCGATGACTTCGACTTCGCCCAGCGAGACGGCCGGCTGTCCGTCCCAGGCTCCGGTCGCCGCGCCCAGGTTGATCTTGACCACCCGGGCGGTGAGGTCGGAGAAGGGCACGTCGACACCGCT
>JAJPKB010000519.1 GCA_021323915.1 Chloroflexota bacterium
TCCACCGTCCACTGGCCGGGCGAGCCGACCAGCGCGGTGCCGCCGTCCACGCCGACGACGGTCACGGACTCGGGCAGCGCGCCGAGCAAGGGCGCCGGATTGACGCGAAACTCGTCGAAATGGGGGATCACGACGATCCCGGGCAGCAGGCCGAGGCCGTCGGCGTGCCCGGGGATCGGCCGGAAGCGGAACATCCGGCTGCCCAGCACCATCGCGCCCGCCGAGCAGCCAGCCAGGACGCCGCCGCGCTCGACGACCTCGACGATCGCCTGCCAGCAGGCGGTTCCCGCCAGCGTCTCCCGGAGGTACGCCGGCTTGCCGCCGGAGAGGTAGACGAAGCTCGACCGGGCCAGCCGCTCGGCCAGGTCGGGATCGTCGGCGTCGGCGCGGGTGCGCAGGGGGATCGGCGCGACCTCGGCGCCCAGTCGGGTGAAGTGCTCGACGCCCATGCCCAGCCAGCGCTCGAACACCGGATCGCCGTCCGGGGCCGAGGCGGTCGGCACCACCGCGACGCGGGGGTGGTCGCCCAGACGCGCCAGAAGCCCGCGATCGACCGGGTCCATCGTCGGCAGGAACTCTCCCGACCCGACGAGCGCGAACGTGCCGCTGTTACCGACCATGCCACCCCCGGTCGCGCGTCCCACCGCGACATCCCTGGCCCGGCAAGTGTAGCGCCTGCCGCCGGCGTGTCAAGCCACCCGGCGGCACCGTGGGCCAGCCCAAGTCTTCAACAGCCGGAGACCGCACCGCGAAGGCGCGAAGCAGACTCGAAGAAAGTGGAACCAGACGGAAGGAATCCCACATTCTCCTTCGCGATCTTCGCGCCTTCGCGGTGAGCGTCTTCTCGCCTCCCGTTCGGCGCTGCTCCCCCCCAAAAAATACAGTGTGGTTGATCACCGGGTGAGTCCCCTCTTCGCCCAAGCCTGTGCTATGATCTGCCCTTCGGAACCCATCGTTATCGCGTGAAGGAGGCATCTCTTGGCTGATCGACGCATTCGTCTGGGCTTCGTGAGCGCGGCTCACCTGCACACCCGCGGGCTGCTCCAGGCGGCTTTCGAGTGCCCCGAGGTCGAGGTCGTCGGACTCGCCGAGCCCGACGACGAGCTACGAAACCACTTCGCCCAGCAGCACGCCGGTCTGTCGGCCTACTCAA
Organism: Chloroflexota bacterium; assembly: GCA_021323915.1. Lineage (GTDB taxonomy): Bacteria > Chloroflexota > UBA6077 > FW602-bin22 > CADDYW01 > JAJPKB01. Next base: position 1,154 of record JAJPKB010000519.1, read on the forward strand.
CCGCCGAGGAGCTCTACGACCGCGGCCGGCCCGAGGCGATCGTCACCTGCGCCGACAACCGCGCCGCCGCCGAGGTGGTCGCGGAGGCAGCCGCCCGGGGCGTCCACGTGATGAAAGAAAAGCCGATGGCCGCCGACCTGGCCCTCGCCGAGCGGATGGCGACGACCGCGGCGCGCCACGGCGTGCGCCTGATGGTCAATTGGCCGACGAACTGGCAGCCGGCGGTCCACGAGGCGAAGCGACGGGTCGACGCCGGCGAGATCGGCGCGGTCTGGCAGGTCCACAACCGGGCCGGCCACGGCGGTCCCCCGGCCGATTACCCGACCCGCGGTCCGATCGCCCGGGTTGGCTGGGGCTGGCTGATCGAGCGCGACACCAACGGCGGGGGCGCTTTCGTTGACTTCTGCAGCTACGGCGCGGTGCTCAGTCGCTGGATCATGGGGCCGCCGAGTCGGGTGATCGCCCTCGGCGGGCGCTACGCGAAGGACTTCTTCACGGTCGAGGACAACGCGATCCTCGTCCTCGGCTACGCCCGCGGCCACGCGGTCTGCGAGGGGACCTGGACCCAGCCGGCCGCGGCGATCCGCACGCCGTTGACGATCTACGGCACCGAGGGATCGATCGCGGTGACCGGGCCGAGCGAGCTGACCATCGCGACCCGGCCGACCGACGGCCAGCGACCCGAGCCGCGCGTCGTCGAATGCCCGCCCCTGCCGGAGCACGCCCGGAGCGGTCCCGCCTACTTCGCGCGCCAGCTGCTGACCGGCCAGCCCTTCGAGGGGATCGTCAGCGCCGAGATCTCGCGCGACGCCCAGGAGATCCTCGAGGCTGGCCTGCGGGCGATGGCGACCGGCCGCGAAGTCGGCCTTCCGCTGACGCCGTTTCTCGGGTGACGCGGCGACGGCGTCGCCGCGTCACCCGGCTACGCTGTACGTCGAATTATTGACAAAGATACGACGATGCCCCTAGAATGGCGCACGATCGACCGGAGCGCGTCGCGGGCGGGAGTGGCGCCGCGACGAGAAGCTCGGCGCCGCGAGGAGAGGCCAATCTGATGATCCTGACGCGCCGCGACTTATGCCAGTACCTGGTCCGCTCTGGCGCTTTCGCCGGCGCGATCCTCGCCGGTAGCTGCTCCGGGGGCTCGTACGCCGGCACGGCCGGTACGCCGGCCGCCGCGCCAACCAACGTTGCCGGCACGTCGGACACGTCGGGAATCTCCGCCGGTAGCGCCCTCCAGCCGCCCAGCGCGACGGCGACACCGAAGAAATAGCCACTCACGGCCGATTACCTTGAGCAGGCTGCTGCCCGATTTGCTTCGCCTTCGGCCCCGGTCGGCGCGCGGGCGACGGTCGCTCGCCCGGGACCCGGGGTCGGGATGCTCCCCCGGATTGTCTCTCGTTCTTGAGAATTGCCCTCGTGGATCGAGGGGACGAAGGAGTGTTTGTTGATGGAGACCCATCCCGGATCCGGTTTCCGCGCCGCGCTGAGTCGCCGACGGGTGCTCCGCGGATCCCTGCTCGGCGCCGGTTGGCTAGCAGCCGGCGGCCTGCTGGCCGCCTGCGGTGGCAGTGCGCCGGCCTCCCCGACCGCCGCGCCGACTCAGGCGGCTGCCGCGGCCCCGACGAGCGCCCCGACGACCGCGCCCACCGCCGCGCCGACGACCGCGCCCACCGTGGCGCCGACGACCGCCCCGGCGGTCGCGCCGACCGCGACCAAGGCCGCCACGGCAAACACTCCTCCTCAGCACGGCGGGGTGATTCCCACGCCGCGCAATCAGACCCTCGTCGTCGATCAGTCGCTGTTCCAGGTCTTCGACAGCTTCAACCCGTTCATTCCGAACGGCCAGCAGTACCAGGCGGGATACCAGCAGGCGTGCAAGGAATTCCTGTTCTACGCCAACTACGCCCAGGGCAAGATCGAGCCCTGGCTGGCGACCGGCTGGAAGTACAACAGCACCTTCGATCAACTGACGATCACCCTGAATTCGAAAGTTCACTGGAACGACGGCCAGCCGTTCACCGCGAACGACGTCAAGTTCTCGCTCGAGATGCTGAAGAACAACCCCTCGCTCCTGCCGGTGGTCGATCCGTCGGTCCGCACCTACCTGGACAGCGTCACGACGCCGGATCCCCAAACCGTCCAGATCAAGCTGAACAAGCCGAACCCGCGCTACCATTACAACTTCATCTGCGGCATCGTCAACGGGTTCGAGGTCGTTCCGGAGCACATCTGGTCGAAGGTCGATCCGACAACCTTCCAATCCAACCCGCCGGTCCGGACCGGCCCCTACAAGCTCGATCAGGTTATCCCGTCGCAGCTGATGTTCGTCTGGAAGAAGGATCCGAACTACTGGAACAAGGATCAGTTCAACCCCGCGCCGGAGTACGTCGTCTACCGGAGCGCGCCGGTGGTCGATTCCCAGGTCGAAGAGTTCAAGCGTGCCCAGACCGACATCGCCGGCTTCGACTACACCCACATGAAGTCGGTGCAGGCCGGCGGCTACAAGAACATGGTCATCGAGACCGCCTTCCGTGACCCCTGCCCGCGCGGCGTCTGGATCAACTCGGATCCCTCGAAGGGCATCCTGGCCGATCCGCGCATGCACTGGGTGATCTCGTACCTCCTCGACCGCGAGAAGATCGGCTCGACGATCTGGCTGATCAACACCCCGCCCGCCCAGTATCCCTGGGCCGACTACAAGTCGAACAGCCAGTGGGAGAACGCTTCGATCGCGAGCGAGAACAAGCTCACCTACGACCCGAAGAAGGCGGCATCGCTGCTCGACGCGATGGGCGCCAAGGCCGACTCGTCGGGCAAGCGAACGTTCAACGGCCAGGCGCTGAGCTGGGAGATTATGACCCCGGCCATTGTCGGAAATCCGGAGTACCTGATCGGCCAGCTGATCGCCGACGAGCTCAAGAAGCTCGGCATCGACGCGAACGTTCGCAGCTACACGAACTCGGTCTGGACCCAGAAGTGGAATAGCGGCAACTTCGACATCGACTCGCACTGGCTGTGCGGCGTGTCGTTCGATCCCGATCAGCTCTACACCACTTTCGAGATCTCCAAGGCGGTGCCGATCGGTCAGACCGCCGTCAACGGCAACCAGATTCGTCTCCACGACACCGCCCTGGACGCCGACGCGGTCAAGCTCGACAACGCCGACCCGACGGCGGCCAGCTCGAAGGCCACCTTCGACAAGGCGCTCGGCGACTTCTACAAGGCGCTGCCGGCGATTCCGGTCATCCAGACCACCTACCCGACGGCGTTCAACACGACCTACTGGACGAACTGGCCGACCGACGATAACCTGTACAACGTCCCGGCCAACTGGTGGGGCCAGTTCCTCTTCACCATCGGGAAGATTAAGCCGGCCGGCGCGTCGTAGGCCGACGCGGGATTTCCCTCATCCCCTACCCCTTCCCCCATTCCGAGGGGGAAGGGTCTTGAGGATAGCATCTCCCTGTAGCCCCCTCGCCCTCGGATGGGAGAGGGGGTAGGGGGTGAGGGGAGCCCGGCCCGGGCGTTCGAAGAAGACGGAGTAAAACGTGGCAGGTATCGTCTCAGCACCGGTCGCCGAGGCCCGGCCGTCGGCCCTGGCGTCGGCGCGTCTCTGGTTTCGCGGCCATCCCTACGTCGCCTACGCGATCCGTCGGGTGGCCCTTTACCTGGTTACCCTCTGGGGAGCGTTCACCGTCGCGTTTTGCTTTTTCCGACTGATTCCCGGTGACCCGATCGAGGCCTTCATCAGCAGCCTCGCCCAGCAGTACGTCTACAACGTCCAGGCGGGAAACGCAATCGTCGAGCACTACCGCCAGGTGTTCGGGCTCGAAGGAAACCTGTTCCAGCAATACGTCCACTACATGCAGCAGGTTCTCGTCACCCATGACCTCGGACCGGCCCTGATCGACTTTCCGGAGCCGTCCCAGGTGATCATTCTCCGCGCGCTGCCCTGGACGGTCGGCCTGCTCGGCATGTCGGCGATCATCGCCTGGGTGTGCGGGGTTCTCCTTGGCGCCCTGGTCGGCTGGCGGCGGGATAAGCCGGTCGCCGAGTGGGTGACCAACCTGGCGATCGCGTTCTCTCACGTTCCGTTCTACTTCATCGCGCTGATGCTGATCTTCCTCCTGGCCTATCGGCTCGACTGGTTTCCGGCCCAGCAGGCCTACGACGCCGGAGTCAAGCCCGGGCTGACCCTGGACTTCATTCTCAGCGTGATCCACCACGGCATCCTGCCGGCGATCTCGATCGTGTTCATCGGCGTCTGCAACTGGCTGCTCTCGACGCGCATGCTCATCGTCACGACCCTCGGTGAAGACTATCTCTCCTTCGCCGACGCGAAGGGCCTGAATCCCCGTCACATCCTGACCCAGTACGCGCTCCGCAACTGCTACCTGCCCCAGGTCGCGGCGTTTGGCATCTCGCTCGGCTTCATCTTCAACGGCAACGTCCTGGTCGAGTACCTGTTCAACTACCCCGGCATCGGCAACCTGTTCGTCCAGGCGCTGATGGTCCTGGACTTCGATACGATCCAGGGGATCGTCGCGCTGTCGATCTTCGCCGTCCTGACGGCGAACCTGGTGATCGACCTGATGCTTCCCGTGCTCGATCCACGGGTCAAATACTGGCACTGAGCGCGGAGGCATTCGCGATGTTTCGATCGTTCACCCGGATGCTGCGGGAGAGTCCGAAGTTCCGCATCGGATTTACTATTCTTTTCATTCTCGTGGCGCTCGCCCTCTCCCACCAGCTGATCTCCAACCTGCTGTTCGGCAACACCGATCCGATGGCGATCGGGAACGCCGGCCAATGGCTGACCCCGAGTCCGGAGCACTGGCTCGGCACCGACCGCTACGGCCGCGACCTGCTGGTAATGACCCTGAGCGGGCTCGAGGTGTCGCTGGAGATCGCGGTGATCGCCGGCCTGCTGTCGACGGCGGTCGGGGTGGTCGTCGCCTTCGTCGCCGGCTACAAAGGTGGGTTGCTCGACGGCGTCCTGAACACGACGACCGACATGTTCCTGGTGATCCCGAGCTTTCCCCTGCTGCTGACCCTCTCGGCGTACGTTCGGGGCGTGACGTTGCTCGACGTCGGGATTCTCCTGGCGATCTTCAGCTGGCCGTTCGCCGCGCGGACGATCCGCGCTCAGGTCCTCAGCCTGCGCAGCCGACCCTACGTCGACCTGGCGCAGGTGACCAACCTCAACGATCTCGAGATCATTTTCCAGGAGCTGCTGCCGAATCTGCTTCCCTACATCGGCGTCGGCCTGGCCAACGCCTCGCTGGGAGCAATCTTCGCCCTGGTCGGCCTGGAGGTCATCGGGCTCGGGCCGAGCAGTATCATCGACCTTGGCCTGATGATCAACTGGGCGGTCGCCTGGGGCGCGCTCAGCCTCGGGGCATGGCCGATCTTCGTCGCGCCGGTCGTCGTCCTCTCGCTCCTGTTTTTCGCGGTCAACCTGATCAACATCGGACTCGAAGAGCTGTACAATCCGCGCCTGCGCGGGGTCGCGGGGGCGTGATGCTGGCAAGAACGCCGCGCCCGGCGGCCCGAGGGAGCGCATCGTAATGGTCAACCCGTCCCTGGCAACCACCCCGAGTCGGACCGGCGGCACGCCGCTGCTCGAGATCGACGACCTCCGGGTCTACTACCAGACGGTGGCCGGGGTCGCCCGCGCCGTCGACGGCGTGCGGTTGACGGTCGGCCGGGGCGAGATCCTGGGCATCGCCGGGGAGTCCGGGTGCGGGAAGAGCACCCTCTCCAGCGCGCTCCTCCGTCTGGTTCGGCCGCCCGGCCACATCGCCGGCGGACGGGTCACCCTGCGCCCGGCCGGCCGAGATCCAATCGACCTGCTCGGCGTCGACGACGCGACGCTGCGCGCGGTGCGCTGGCGCCACCTGTCCTACATTCCCCAGGGATCGATGAACTCGCTGAATCCGGTGATGCGGGTCGTCGACCAGTTCGTGGACGTGATGGTCGAGCACGGCGCCGGCAGCCGCCAGGAGGCGCGCGACGCGGTGCCCGAGCTGCTCCGCCAGGTTGGCCTGGACGGCCACGTCGCCCGGATGTTTCCCCACGAGCTGTCGGGCGGGATGAAGCAGCGGGTCATCATCGCCATGGCCACCGCCCTCAAGCCCGACCTGATGATCGCCGACGAGCCGACCACCGCCCTCGACGTGAACGTCCAGCGCGTCGTGATCCAGACCCTCGGCGACCTTCGCGAGCGCCTCGGCGTCTCGCTGATCATCGTCACCCACGACATGGCGGTCCACGCCGAGCTGGTCGACCGGGTCGCGGTGATGTACGCCGGCAACATCGTCGAGGTCGGCGACGTCACCCAGATCTTCAAGCGGCCCCGGCACCCTTACACCCAGGGTCTGATCGGCTCGATCCCCCGGGTCGGCGGCGAGCGGACCCGGCTGTCCGGGATCGCCGGCAGCGCGCCGAGCCCGCGCAACTGGCCTTCCGGCTGCCGCTTTCACCCCCGCTGTCCGCGGGCGATGCCGATCTGCCAGGCCGAGCCGCCGATCCTGCTTCCGGTCGCCGATCCGTTGGTCGCCGCGGCGAAGCCGCCGGGGCTGGTCGCCTGCCATCTCTACACCGCGTCCGGAACGGAGCAGCCACGGTGAGTGAGGTCGAGAAGCGCATCGAGCTGGACAATCTGACCCAGGTCTTTCGGGGCGCCGCGTTTCGCCAGACCGGCGGCGAGCTCGTCGCGGTCGACCACGTCTCCTTCAGCCTGACGTCCCAGCCGCCCCAGATCGTGAGCCTGGTTGGCGAGAGCGGCAGCGGCAAGAGCACGATCGCCCGGATCATCCTTGGCCTGCAACGGCCATCCGGGGGAAGCATCACCTACCGCGGCAAGGACGTCTATCACCTTGGCCGCGAGGAGTTCCGACAGTACCGCCGGGAGGTCCAGGTCGTCTTCCAGGATCCCTACGGCATCTTCAACCCGTTCTATCGGGTCGACCGGATCTTCTGGACGGCGATCAAGAAGTTCGGCCTGGCGAAATCGCACAACGAGGGGCTTGCCCTGATCGAGCAGTCGCTGGACGCCGTCGACCTTCGACCGACCGACGTGCTCGGGCGCTATCCCCACCAGCTCAGCGGCGGCCAGCGCCAGCGGGTGATGCTCGCCCGGGTCCACATGCTCCACCCGGAGTTCATCATCGCCGACGAGCCGGTCTCGATGCTCGACGCCGCGGTCCGGGTGCTCTTCCTCAACATCCTGCTCGACTTCAAAGAGCGGTTCGGGATGACGACGCTGTTCATCACCCATGACCTGTCCACCGCCTATTATCTCGGCGGTCAGATCATGGTGATCTCGAACGGCCGGATCGTCGAGCGCGGCGAGGTGGACGACGTGATGCTGCGGCCGTCCCACCCGTATACTCAGCAGCTCCTGAGCTCGCTGCCGGTCCCCGAGCCGGAGGCCCGCTGGAATCAGCGGCTGACCCTGGCCGAGCACCGCGCCGACGCCGAGGCCTTCACCCGCGAGCGCTGCCTGTTCGCCGAGCGGTGCCCCGACGTGATGGAGCGCTGCTGGAAGGAGCGACCCGAGATGGTGACGGTGCGTCAGGGGCAGGAGGCGCGCTGCTTCCTTTATTACGGGCCGGATGGCGTCAGTCGGGCGGACGGTGCGGCCGGGGCCTTCCCTCACCCCCAACCCCCTCTCCCAGCCGCGGGAGAGGGGGCGTGAGAGAGGATCTATCATTAAGACCCTTCCCCAGCGTCTGGGATGGGCGTGTGAACGCCCCAGCGTCTGGGATGGGCGTGTGAACGCCCCAGCGTCTGGGATTAGGCAGGGGATGAGGGATCCCGGTGTCAGTTGTTGATCCGAAGGAGGTAGGCACGAGATGAGCACGAACCCGACGTCGGCGACGCGGACGAGCAAGCCGGCCCAATCGCGACCGGACGTCCTCCGGATCGTGTCGCTGGCCATCGCCGCCCTCGTCCTGGCCACCGCCCTCTGGATCGGCGTGACCTCCAGCCGGGTCGCCCCGCCAACCGCCGTTCCGGCGACGGCCCGACCGTCGATCGTGGCGACCGCGACGCCGGCCGGTGGAACCGCCGCTGCCCAGTCGACTCCTTCAGCCGACCAGTCGGCGGCCTGGTATCTCCAGCAGGAGACCCACGAGGGCGACTACTGCCAGTGCGGCAACAGCCACTGAGGCGGTTCCGATCATCGCGTCTCGATCGCCCGGCATAGGGTAACCGGAGGGGCGAGGCGTGCCTCGCCCCTCCGGCGCTAGCGGTACTTTTTTAA
>JAJPKB010000341.1 GCA_021323915.1 Chloroflexota bacterium
CCGGCGTTGTTGACGAGGACGTCGACCGGGCCAAGCTCGCGTTCCGCGGCCGCCACCATCTCGCGCCGGTCGGCATCCTTCCCCACGTCGCCGCCGACGGCAACCGCGCGCCGACCAAGGTCGCGCACTTCGCCGGCCACGCGCTCGGCGCTCGGCCGGTCGAGGTCGGAAACGCAGACGTTGGCTCCGGCGCGTGCCAGGTACAACGCGGTGGCGCGGCCGATTCCCCGCCCGCCCCCGGTCACCAGCGCCGTGCCTCCGTCGAGCAGACCGTCGACCGGAAAGTTCGCTAAGTCCATCGCACTCTCCTCATTCGCGAAACGACGACCGACCCTGGCTATCGAGATAGCGCGGGGGATCGTAGGCCACTCGGCGCACCGTCGGTGGCGCCGGGACACGTATCGCGATTGTAGGCGCGACCGAGGGGAAGGTCAACGATACGGTCAGCTGCTCTTCGAGGTATCGCCATCGAGAGGAAGAATACTCGACGAGCGTTCCCCAGGAGGGGGAACTGCTGCCATCACCGCGTCGCGGCCGGGGTCGTCGCTCGCCAGCCGGCGCTGCAGCGCTCGCTGATCGAGGCGTGCCGCCTGGTGTTGCCAGCCCCTTGCTGTTTGTTCACAGCGCCGAGCGGCGCGCCCCAGCCCGGATCGGATCTTCCAGACCATGGCGGGATTCCATCGCGTCGCGCCGGGAGACTGGCCGAGCGCTGTTCCGTCAGCCAGGGCATCAGCCAGCTCGGCGGCGAAGCTCACCGCGCAGACCATCGCGGCCGTCCACAGGCCACTGGGGACGAGCACGGCCTGCCAGACCAGTCGCCGGAGTTCCAGGCGGGTCCGCCTTAGCGCGACCTCGACGCCAGCCGCCGCTTCCGGGAGTCCTTGGGCTCGATCGTGCATTCGGGTCGTCCCTCACCGCGGAATCATCGGGCGGACGCTCTTCGCTTCGGGAGGAAGATGAAGAGCGTCCGTTGCTCGCCTAGACGTGGCAATTGCTTACGGAGACGGTCGAAGAACTACGGTGCCTTGGTCGGCGGAGGCTGCGTGGTGGGCCCATTCGCTCCACCAGCGATTTGCGGCGCTGACGACGAGGTGACCCCGGCACCCATTGTCGCTGTCGCCTCCCCGGGTGGCAGGCCCAGGATTCGCTCCTCTCCCTCGGCAAGACCGATGACGAAATCATTGAGCTTCGTCGAGGCCTGTCGGAAGAACACGGTGAAGATCGCGATCAGTTGGAGAATCACGAAAGCAATGCCCAGCAGGACCATGCCGGGAAGCTTGACCCAGGTTCGTACCGAGGCGTCCAGCCCCCTCAGGCCCGCCTCGCTTCGCCCCCCGAGATCCATGATGAAACTATCGAGCATCACGAAGAATAGGCGGATGAGCTCGGTGACGATCCTCAGGGTCATCAGGACGACCATCACCAACCTCGTCGCCAGATCGCCGACACGCTCAGCCCAAGTCATAGTGACCTCCCTTGTGCTCCAAGCACACCCTACTCCGTCGGACCTCGGTGACAGGTCACGCGTTCCCGGGCCTGGCGAGAGCCGAGGCCGTCGCGGCCCGTCGAGGCTGACCGGACTTGTATGAACGCTTGAGACGGTAAACCGGCGGCGCCCAAATCACCTCCTCGGCGGCGGAGCCACCGACGCGGACCACCGCGGCAGACCAATTGCGCGCACCCCTGGACTCTCGTTCGACCCGTGGTCAACGTCTCACCCCTCCAGGTACCGCGCGCTGCTGCCCGAGGGATGACCGAGCAAATAGCGCGCGGTCGTCGCGATCGAGCGATGACCGAGAGTTGCCTGGACGAGATGTAAGGACGCGCCGTGATTGAGGGCATGGACGGCGTGAAAATGGCGCAGCCAGCGGGGTGACACCGGCAGCTCGACGCCCGCGCGTTGAGCGGCAGCGTGGACGATTCGCCAAACCGACGACGCGTGGAGATGGCCGCCTTTCTGGGACCGAAAGACCGGCTGATCGTCGCCCGGATCCGAATGATCGCGCAGCGACCGGATCTCGTCGCAGATCGCTCGCGATACGACCACGATTCGCTCCTTCGGCGTTCCGGTGTCGACGAGGATCTCGCTACCCTCACCACGCGCTCGGATATCGCGCCACTTCAGGCTGCAGACCTCCGAGACGCGGAGTCCGGCCACGTAAAGCAGCCGCACGAGCGCCCGATTCCGTGGGTTCGACTCCGCGGCGATGATTCGCCGGACGTCGGCCTCGGAGAGGGTCCGAGCCGACGGGTTGCTTTTGACCAGGTGAGGGCGATACAAGCGTCCGACGTCGACCGGAAGCACCCCCGATCGGAAACAAAAGGTGATCAGAGATCTGACCGCGCTGAGAATTCGGGCGCGAGTAGCCACCGCGAGATGGCCGATCGCGTTCGCGTAATCTTGAACGTCGTCAAGGGTGATCTCGGAAAGCGTCTTCCCCACGTGCGCGAGAAAGCAGGAGACGTCACGGCGGTACGCCGTCTGAGTGCGCGGATTGCGACCGTGCAGCCACGCCTCGATGAGATCCGCGTCGTCGCGGAGCGCCGCGGCTATTCGACTGACGTTCTGACTGATGTTCATGAGCTCGTCCGGTTCGTCAACGGTTCAAATGCAAGATAATAATACGAATATTGCATTTTCGCGTCAATTTATTTTCGAACGAGCGCCTGCCACGGCCTGTTGCTTGGCATTGACCGCTCCGACAGTCTTATGGTAAACTTGCGGGGCTTTTTGATTTGTTCGTGCATGGATGGCCGGTCGCCGGGCTCTTTGGCGTATTGGCTGGTCCCGGAAATGCAGGAAGGGCGCCGAGCGAGGGTGATCGGTCGCCTCCCACTCCGCGGGGCCGCCCGACGGACGCGCCAGCCGAGGGGAACCTGCCCCGGGCAATCGTCTCCCACGACGCCGATCCGCCGCTGCGCCGTCGGCTGAAGGCACATCGGGGGCGCGTCGCCTGATCGCCCGGGATGTTCCCATCTGCGCTCGCCAAAGCAAAAGGAAAGTGAAGAATTGTGAGGTTGTACCCCGTGGGTTTTCAGGCACTCGCCTTCGTCATGGCCTTCGCGGTTCCCGCGTTGCTGATCGGTCCGATCAGCGAGAAGGAGTTCACCCTGTCCACGAAGTGGATGTTGGCGGTGATCGCCGCCCTTTGCGGCGCGGTCTTGCTGTTCGTGGTGCCCTATAGCGGCGCGTTCCTCCAGTACATCCGCGCGATTCGGATCTCCTACCTGGTCTTTGCGCTGATCGTCGTCGCGGTCACCGGCTACGTCAGCTCGGCCGCCATCACCCGAATGCGTGACCTGGCGGCGGCCGAGGCGGGTGACGAGGAGTCGGACTCACCCGACGGGTCGACCCGGCTCTGATCGCCCGGGATCGCGCCCGCCATCGGTCCAGGCTGACCAAACGATTGGCCGGGCACGGTCGACCCGGCATCGTACGAACGTCCGCTCACCTTGCGGATCGCGGTCGCACGGACTACAATTCTGAACCATGGCAATGTCTGAGCAATGGCAACGACGCCAGATAAGGAGTTCCGACATGCCATCGTTGGATGCATTGAAGCTCCGTCTCGAAGAAGAGCGCGACCGCCTGCAGTCCCAGATCGAGGCGGTCGCCGACCGACCCGCGGAATATCGTCCGACGGTCGATTCGTATTACGGTAATCATCTGGCCGACGCCGGTACCGACACTTTCGAAGAAGAGAAGGCGTTGGCCCTGGAAGCACACTTGAGCGGCCTTTTGAGCAAAGTCGAAGAAGCACTGCGACGATTCGAGAAGGGCACCTACGGCATTTGCGAGGCGTGCGGCCAGCCGATTCCGCCCGAGCGTCTCGAGGCGCTTCCCTACGCTACGACCTGCGTTAAGTGCCCGCCCGCCGCGGCGCGTCGAGCGCGCTGAGGATCGGAGTATCGATTGAGGTTGCCAGTTCCGCCCCTACCCTCGGGGCGTCGCCGAGTCGAGCCCGGAGTGGCGATCGCCGGTCTCGTCGTGGTCGCGCTGGACCAGATCACCAAGGCGATCATTTCCGGGACCCTCGGCCAGCCGGATTCGGTTCACAGCGTCGAGGTGATCGGCAACTGGGTGCGTCTCAGCTATACCACCAACAGCGGTGCCGCGTTCGGCATGTTCCCGGCCGGGACGATCGTCTTCACGATCATCGCCATCGTCGCGGTACCGGCCCTCCTGCTTGCCCGCTCGTACGTTGCCGACCGCTCCTGGTGGATCACGGTTATCTTTGGAATGATGGCCGGCGGCGCGCTTGGCAACCTGCTCGATCGAGTGCGGATGGGACACGTCGTCGACTTCATCGACGTCGGAATCGGTAACCTCCGCTGGCCCTCGTTCAACGTCGCCGACAGCTCGTTCGTCGTCGGGGTGATCCTCCTCGCGGTCTACCTGAGCTTCACCGGCGACGCGACCGAGCGCGACCAGGGCGACCAGTCCTCGGATCGTCCCTACGTGGTGAGATAACGGACGCGACGGCTGTCACTGTCGAAAGCGCCGAGGTGGGTACCCGCCTCGATCGCTTCGTTGCCGAGCACCTGCCGGATCGCTCTCGCGCTTTCGCGCAGCGACTGATCCAGAGCGGCGACGTGACCGTCGACGGGCGTCCGTCCCGCCCGAGCGAGCGGTTGCGACCGGGGCAGGTCGTCCAGATGCGCGTCCCCCCTCCCGAGCCGACCGGCATTGTCGCCACCGTGATGCCCCTTGAAGTGATTTTCGAGAATCCGGACCTGCTGGTGTTGAACAAGCCGGCCGGGCTGGTCGTTCACCCGGCGCCCGGCCACCCGACCGATACCCTCGCGAACGCCTTGATGGCCCGCTATCCCAACCTAGCGGTCGGAAACGCCATGCGGCCGGGGATCGTCCATCGCCTGGACAAGGGCACGTCGGGCTTGATGGTCGTCGCGCGCACCGACCGCGCCTACCAGAGCCTCGTCGAGCAGATCAAGGAGCGCGCCGTTCACAAAGAGTACCTCGCGCTGGCGCACGGCGTCGTGAGCCAGGAGCGCGGCGTGATCGAGGCCCCGATCGGCCGGGAGCCTCGCGACCGTCAGAAGATGGGCATCGTGGCGGGAGGGCGGCCGGCGCGAACCGGCTTTCGGGTCGTGGAGCGGTTTCCCGAGTACACGCTGCTCCGCCTCACCCTCGAGACCGGTCGCACCCACCAGATTCGGGTTCACCTCGCGTCGATCGGGCATCCGATCGTCGGGGACGTGGTCTACGGCCCGCGACGCCCGTCGCTCGGTCTGGAACGGCCTTTCCTGCACGCCTGGCATCTTGGCTTCCGGATGCCCGGCGCGGAGGCGTGTTTCGTGGGGTGGGCGCCGTTGCCGGAGGACCTCCAGGAGGTTCTGCGCTCGCTTCGCCGTGCCGCGCCAGGGGCGCTTCGCTCGCGCGTGGATTGATGCCGACGGCCGCCGGTCGATTGGGTTTTCGAAGCCGGCCGCACGATCCGACGGACCGTCGCCGCCCCCGGCTCTTACGCGCTTTTTCCTCGACCGCGCGCGGCGCGGTGAGCTATCATGACAGTAGCAGAGCACTTGTTCGAGAGGGACAGTCATGGCCTTGTCGTCGACGTCCGGACCGGCAGACCTGAATCGCGAGCTCCCGCCGGCCGAGCGAATGACCCGGCTGATCCAACAAATACGGGAAGCCGATCACGCTTACTACGTTCTCGACGCTCCCATTCTCGACGATGGCGCCTACGACGCGCTGCTGCGCGAGCTACGCGCCCTCGAGGCGGAGTATCCCGACCTGGCCAACGCCGATTCGCCGACTCGACGGGTGCCGGGGGAACCGGTCGAGAGCTTTGCCAAGGTCAGCCACCTCGAGTCGCTGCTCTCGCTCGGAAACTGCATGACCGACGAGGAGCTGGCCCGGTTTTTCCAGCGGGTCGGCAATCTCCTGGGACGCGCCCCGGAGTTCCACTGCGAGCCAAAGTTCGACGGGCTGTCGATCGCCCTGGTCTACCACGACGGGAGGCTGGCCGTCGGCGCGACCCGGGGCGATGGCTCGCTGGGCGAAGACGTGACCGCCAACGTCCGGACGATTCGCTCGATTCCTCAGACGCTGCGTGGGCGCGCGCCGGCCGTTCTCCAGGTGCGCGGCGAAGTCATCATGGATCGGACGAGCTTCCTGTCCCTCAACGAGACCTTGATCGCCGCTGGCGAGGCGCCGAAGGCCAACCCGCGCAACGCGGCGGCCGGCTCGTTGCGTCAGCTTGATCCGAGGATCACCGCCAGTCGCCCGCTGCGCTTCTTCGCATACTCGGCGTATTCGCCGGATGGACTCCCGGTTGGCAGTCAGGCCGAGCTGATCGACGCGCTGCGGGATTGGGGCTTCCCCACCAGCGCCTCGAATCGTCACGCTCCGGGCGCCGACGAGGTGGTGGCTTACGTCCGCCAGATGGAGACCACCCGGCGGGACTTCCCTTTCGATACCGACGGCGTCGTCGTCAAGGTCAACGCGCTGGCCGATCAGGCCGAGCTTGGCGTCGTCGGACGTGAGCCGCGCTGGGCGATCGCCTATAAATATCCGCCCGAAGAAGCGTACACGACGCTGAAAAACGTCACCGTGCAGGTCGGACGCACCGGCGTGCTCACGCCGGTAGCCGAGCTCGAGCCGATCGTCGTCGGCGGGGTGCTGGTGAGCCGGGCGACGCTCCACAACGCCCGGGAGATCGCCCGCAAGGATCTGCGGATCGGAGATACCGTCGTCGTTCGTCGTGCCGGCGAGGTGATTCCCGAGATCGTCGCCGCGGTCGTCGAGCGCCGACCGGATACCGCGACGATCTGGCAGATGCCGGACACCTGCCCCTCGTGCGGGGCGCCGATCCGTCAGGTCGACGACGAGGTCGCGGTCCGTTGCTCGAGCCCGGCCAATCTCTGTCGGGCCCAGCTTGCCCAGGGCATCGAGCATTTCGCCAGCCGCAACTGCATGAATGTCGAGGGCCTGGGACCCGCGGTCGTCGAGGCTCTGCTCGAAAACGAGCTGATCCACGGCCCGGCCGACCTGTACCGGCTGACTCGCGAGCAGCTTCTTCCCCTGCCACGTTTTGCCGAGCGCAGCGCCGAAAAGCTCCTGGCCAACATCGCGGCATCGCGGTCGGCGGACCTCGGACGGGTGATCGATGCCCTGGGCATCCCCCAGGTCGGACACGAAACGGCACAGGTGCTGGCGAGCGCGTTTGGCTCGCTCGATCGGCTCGCCGCCGCGTCCGAGGAGCAGCTGAACGAGCTGGAAGGGATCGGACCGTCGGTCTGCGCGAGCATCCGCGGATATTTTGACGAGGCGACGAACCGGGCCCTGGTCGACAACCTCCTGGAGCTCGGGATCGGGCGCGCGCCGTTGGATGGGGCCGCGGGCGCTTCGAGCGATTCCGGCGACCGATTGGCGGGAGCCTCGGTCGTGATCACCGGGTCGCTCTCTCGGCCGCGCCGCTACTTCGAAGAGCTGATCGAAAAGGCCGGTGGACGGTCAGCCGACTCGGTGACGTCCAAGGTCAGCTACCTGGTTTGTGGAGACGCGCCGGGGAGTAAGCTGGAGAAGGCCCGGAAGCTGGGGATTCCGGTCCTCAGCGAGGCCGAGTTCCTCGAGCTGATCGGGGCAAGCGAACGAACCACGGCTGGTGGATGAACCACCCACCAACCGTGGTGCCCGGTTAGCGACGGGTAGGCTCGGTCACGCTACGCATCTCGGCCGCTCGGCTGTTGTTGCCAACGACCGCGCCGATGATCGCCGAGATAACGGCGAGAACCAGGATGATGAAGGTCACCCAGGACGACGTCACTGCGGTCGAGCTCGCCGCGCCCGCCGCCGTTGGTCCAGTCGTGATGCCGGCCGCCTGCAGCAGGTTCGAGATGAACGCGATCCGGGCCAGGTTCGCCAGCGAGTTGATGCTGGCCACGGTGGCCGCTACCAGGAACACGATGGCGAAAACCATCGAAACCGCCCAGACGAGTAACCCGTGGGCGCCGGCCATGAGATTGTCGAACAGATTGAGCGTTCGACCGGTGAACCATCCGCCGATGAAGAAGGCGACGATCAGGCTGATCGCCTCCCAGATGGCGACGGCGGTCGCTCCCGAGCCAACGCCGATCGCGACGCCGAGCGCGCTCAGCAGGAACAAGATGCCGAGCGACACGAACACTCCGCCCCAGGTCGGGGCCCACTCAACCAGACCGCGTCCGAGGTACCCAGCCACCTCGCCGGTTGGGCGTGGTCCCACGTAGGGCAGAGGCTCCGGTCCACGGGACGGCCGCTGCTCCGGGGGGGTCGGCTGAATCGGTTCGCGCATACTACCTCCTCCTGACTAGTCCAGGTGCCCGCGA
>JAJPKB010000558.1 GCA_021323915.1 Chloroflexota bacterium
CCCGCCGACGCGCGAATCGTCGGATCGGTTTCTACGTCGTCAGAATCGATGGAGGTCTTCCGGTATGACCCAGGGCGTCACTGTCTGGCTGACCGGCCTCTCGGGCGCCGGCAAGAGCACCATCGCGACGCTCCTCGAACAGGAGTTGCGTCGGCGCGGCCTGCGAGTCGAAGTCCTCGACGGGGACATTGTCCGACAAAACCTGAGCAAAGGGCTCGGGTTTTCCCGCGAGGATCGCGACACCAACATTCGGCGGATCGCGTTCGTCAGCAAGCTCCTCACCCGCAACGGCGTCGTCGTCATCGTCGCCGCGATCTCTCCCTACCGCAACACCCGCGACGAGGCTCGCCAGTCGATCGGCCGCTTTCTTGAAGTGCACGTGAAATGCTCGCTGGAAGAACTCGTTCGCCGTGACGTCAAGGGGCTGTACGCCAGGGCGCTACGCGGAGAGATCTCCAACTTCACCGGTGTATCCGACCCGTACGAAGAGCCGGAGCACCCGGACGTCGTGGTCGAGACCCACCGACAGACTCCTGCGGAAAGCGTCGCCACCATTCTGGCCGCGCTCGAGCGCGCGGGCTACGTCCATTCGGCGACCCTGTCGGGAACGAACGGAACGCCGCGGCAATCGGATCCGGTCTGACTTTCTTGGATTCATAGGAGGACGCCCGTGCCGGAAGCGCCCAGTCTCGATCTGGTTCTCCGACGTAACTCGATCGAGCGGCTCAAGCGCGAAACGTTCCCGCTCGACGTGATCGATTACCTGCCCGATCTGATCGAGCGCGGTTACGAAGCGGTCTCGGAAGACGACATCGTTCGGCTGCAGTGGTACGGCCTCTACCACGACAAGCCGAAAGTCGGCTACTTCATGATGCGGATCAAGGTGCCGAGCGGCATCCTCCGCCCGGCCGCGCTCCGCACGATCGGCGAGCTCGCGGTCCAATACGGTCGCGATTACGCCGAGCTGAGCACGCGCCAGAACGTCCAGCTCCACTGGATTCGCCTGGACCACCTTCCGGACGTCTTCGCCACGCTCGACAAGGCCGGCATCTCGACGCTCGGCGGATGCGGCGACACCGTTCGGAACATCACCGGTTGCCCGGTCGCCGGGATCGACGCCGAGGAGCTGTTCGACGCCCGGCCGCTGATCGAGGAAGCCGCCGGATTCTTCTACGGCAACCGCGAATACTCCGATCTGCCCCGCAAGCACAAGATCACCATCTCGACCTGCGCGTACCAGTGCAACGCGCCGGAACTGAACTGCATCACCCTGATCGGCACCAGACAGGGCGGGCAATTTGGCTACGCCCTACGTTTGGGCGGTGGCCTTTCCGCGACGCCGCGGATTGCCCGTACGATCGGCGTGTTCATCCCGTGCGACGAGGCGCTGGAGGTTACGCGCGCGATCCTCGACGGTTGGAAGGAAGACCTGAAGTATCGACTCTCCCGGGTCAAGGCGCGCCTGAAGTTCATGGTCGACGACTACGGCCCCCAGGGAATGCGCGAGCTGATCGAGAAGCGGCTCGGCCGGCGCCTGATCGATCTCGAGGAAGAGCCGCGCCCGATCGGCGAGACCGAGCATATGGGCGTCCACCAACAGAAGCAGCCCGGCTTGAGCTACGTCGGCTTCCCGGTCTACCTCGGGCAGGTGACCGGCCAGCAGATGCTCCGGATCGCCGATCTGGTCGAATCGCTCGGCGGCGACGTGCGGCTGACTCGCCAGCAGAACTTCATCGTCACCGGCGTTCCGAACGACCGGCTGGACGAGACGATCCGCGCGGTGGACGACATCGGCTTCACGCTGAACGTGAGCCGACACCACGCGTCGGGCATCGCCTGCACCGGCGAGCCGCTCTGCAATTACGCGGTCGCCGAGACCAAGGGCAAGCTGGACGAGATCATCCAGCACGTCGAGCAGACGTTCGGTCGCGCGGCCGACGACGTGCGGATCCACGTCGACGGCTGTCCGCATGCCTGCGCCCACCACTGGACCGGCGATATCGGCCTCCAGGGCACGACCGCCCGCGAGCGAACCGCCGGCGGCGAGAAGATCCAGGCGTACGAGATCTTCCTGCGCGGCGGCCTCGGCCCCGACGCCGAGATCGGTAAGTCGGTGCTCCGGCGAGTCCCGAGCGATCAGGCCAAGTATTACGTCGAGCGCCTGATCCGTGGGTATCTGGAGCAGCGCCAGGAAGGAGAGCGGTTTCGAGATTTTTGCCGTCGCCTGAGTGACGAGGAGCTGAGCGCCATCGCCCACGGCGGCGAGCGCGAGCTCGTCGGCGCCGCCGACTGAGGCCGACGGCACCATCGTCGTTACGAGCTATCTTTGATGAAGCGAGGACCTGCATGATCGCGCCCGACCGTGTGATGCTGGACGAGTACGAAGCCGGCGAGCTGGCCGTCGAATACGACGACCAGGAGCCGCAAGAAGTCATTCGCTGGGCCATCGAAACCTTCGGCTCGCGGGTGGCGATCTGTACCAGCTTCCAGATGGACGGCATGGCCATTCTGGACATGGCCTGGCGCATCGACCCTTCGGTGCGCGTCTTCACGATCGACACCGGCCGGCTTCCAGTCGAGACCTACGACATGATCGACCGGGTTCGCGAGCACTACGGCATCGAGATCGAGGTGTATTACCCGAATCCCGCGTTGATCGAGCCGCTGGTCCGCGAGCGCGGCGTCAACCTGTTCTACAAGTCGGTGAAGAATCGCCTGACCTGCTGCGAGATCCGCAAGATCGAGCCGCTCCGCCGGGTGCTCGACAACCTCGACGCCTGGATCACCGGGCTGCGCCGCGACCAGTGGGCGACACGCTCGAACATCCGCAAGATCGAGCTCGACCACGACCACGGTGGCATCATCAAGGTGAATCCGCTCGCCGACTGGATGGAAGACGAGGTGCTCACCTATCTGAAGGAGAACGGCGTTCCCCATCATCCGCTGTACGATCGCGGCTACCGCACGATCGGCTGCGCGCCTTGCACGCGCCCGTCGAAGCCCGGCGAGGATCCGCGGGCCGGCCGCTGGTGGTGGGAGAAGAACGCGCCGAAAGAGTGCGGCATGCACTGCGCGATCGAGACCGGCGGCTTCGAGCACGAGGCGGAGGCGATCCTCAGCGACGATCACGCCCCCGCCGGACGTTCGTGATGCCCCTCGACCGTGACTCGACGATGCCGGAAGGGGATGCATCTGTCGCACCGCCCGCCGCCCAGGAGGAATCCGCCGGCGCGGCCGTCTCGGTCAATCCGCGCGATCAGTCGATGCTCGCTCCCCTGCTACGCGACGTCGTCGCGACGCTCGGCGACACGTCCACGGGAAAGGGATACCAGGCGCTCCTGGCGGACGTCGAGGCGGGCGTGGTCCAGCCGGGCCGTCTGCGCCAACTCGAGAGCTTCCTGGAGATGGGACTGCACACCGGTCGTTTCCGTGCCCGGTTTGGCGCCCTTGGCGAAGAGGCGCTCGTTCGGCTCTTCCACCAGACTCCCAGGGGAGCGATCGTCGCCGGCTCGGTGAGCGCGGTGAACCGCGCGCTCGCCGCGGTCGCCGGTCAGACCATCGAGCGTCTCGA
>JAJPKB010000148.1 GCA_021323915.1 Chloroflexota bacterium
AAGCCCATGACGCCCGACGCCCTGCGCACGGTCGTCGCTGAGGTCTTGGATCGCGGTCGGGAACGGACGGTCCCCGCTCAGGAACGCGGCGAACCCGCGCACGCCGCCGCTCTCCGATCGTTCGGCTTCGAGCTGGCCCAGGCCCGGCGCGCGATCAACCGCGGTGATCTCGGAGAGGCCGAACGGCTGATCCGCGACGTGCTCGACGGCGACCCCCATTGCCGCCAGGCTCACGAGCTGCTTGACCGGCTGCTCACACTCGAGCGGCGCGAAGGGCTCGGAGCCTTCCCGGTCCTTCGCGCCTGGTTCCCCGGCGGATACGGCGGGCCGGACCAGTCCCACCCCACGCCCTGATCGACTTTGAAAGGACGCCCTCATGATGTCGCTCGCCACCCTGGCGCTCGGCCTGGCCCACTTCGGGCTGTTCTACGCCCTCGTGGCCGGCTGCGACCATCTCTGATCTTGGAGTCTCGCATGATCTACCTGACCGGGCTGTTGACGGTCGGCGCCCTGATCTATCTCGGGTACGTGATGATCCGTCCCGAGAAATTCTGACGTTCCCCTGACCCGGAGGCCGTTCCGTGGATTGGTCGCTGCTGCATCCATTCTGGGCGATCGGGCTGCCGGTCGCGGCATCGCTGCCTTTGGGGTGGTGGATGGGGAGGGTCCTGGACCCGCCGCCGGACCGCGCGGGCCGAGGGATCGATGTCCTTCCGATGGCTCTGATCCGACTCTTCGGGTCCCGCGGACCGGCCGAAATGAACTGGAAACAGTACGCGCTGGCCCTCCTGACGTTCAACGCCGCGCTGTTCGTCCTCTCGTTCGGGGTCCTCTGGGCGCAGGGTCTGCTTCCGCTCAATCCGGACGGCAAGGGGCCGCTGACGTCGCTCGGCTACAAGGATGCCGCAGGCGTCGACCATCCCGGAGCGGATACCGCGGTGATCTTCAACACGGTCTGCTCGTTCGTGACCAACACCAACCTCCAGCATTACTCCGGCGAGCAGCACCTGTCGTACTTCAGCCAACTCGGCGGGGTCGTCTGGCTCCAATTCGTCACCCCGGCCTGCGGCCTGGCTGTCATGCTGGCCGTGATCCGCGGGCTGCGCGGCGACGAACACTTGGGCGACTTCTATCTCGATACGGCGCGGGGCCTCGTGTTCGTGCTCATCCCGCTGGCTCTGATCGTCGCGACGCTCCTGGTCTTCAACGGCGTGCCGATGACATTCCACGGGGCTGCGAGGGCCGTCACGCTGGAAGGGGGCACCCAAACGATCGCGGTGGGGCCCGTCGCCGCGGAGGTGGCCATCAAGCAGCTCGGCACCAACGGCGGGGGTTTCTTCGGGCCGAACTCGGCGCATCCTTTCGAGAACCCGACCCCGTGGAGCAACCTCCTGGAGGTGGTCTCGATCATCGTGATTCCCATGGCGTCGATCGTGATGTTCGGCCTGATGATCCGGGATCGGGGGCATGCGGCGGTCATTTATGGGGTGATGATGGCCCTGCTTCTGGCCGGCGCGGGCCTGGCCATCTGGGCCGAGCTGCGGCCGAACCCCGCGACCGCGGGCCTGGCCGTGTCCCGGGGGGGGAACATGGAGGGGAAGGAAGTGAGGCTGGGGCCCGTGGCGTCGGCGACCTGGGCGGCGATCACCACGGCGACCTCGAACGGCTCGGTAAACGGCATGCACGACAGCTTCCAGCCGCTCGGCGGGGTCGTGCCGATGGCGTTGATGATGCTCAACGTCGACTTCAGCGGCATCGGCGCCGGTTTTCTCAACATGCTGATGTACGTCATCACGGCGGTGTTCCTCGCCGGGCTGATGGTCGGCCGAACGCCGGAGTACCTCGGCAAGAAGATCGAGGCCAAGGAGGTCAAGCTGGCGATGCTGGCGATCCTGATCCATCCGCTCTTGATCTGTTGCGGTGCGGCGCTGTTCGCGGCGAGCGACTGGGGCCGTGCGGCGGTCGCCAACCCCGGGCCCCACGGCTTCAGCGAGATCCTCTACGAATTCACGTCGGCGGCGGCCAACAACGGCTCGGGCTTCGAGGGCCTGGCCGACAACAACCCGCCGTGGAACATCGCCACGGGGATCGTGCTGCTGCTTGGCCGTTTCCCGGCGCTGGTCCTGCCCATCGCGATCGCCGGTTTCCTGGCCCAAAAGAAGCACGTACCGCCCTCGTCGGGGACGTTGCGAACCAACGACCTGACCTTTGGCGTGATGTTGATCGGCACGGTGCTTCTGGTCGGCGCGTTGTCGTTCCTGCCGGCCGTGGTGCTGGGGCCGATCGCCGATCACCTGTCGGCGACGACCGGCGCGCCCTGAGATCCGCGGCCCGATCCGCTCCCTCGGCCGAAAGAACCGCCCCTCGACCGAATCATTCGACCCGACAGAGGACCGATTGGCGATGAGTCTCCTCACCCCGACCCGGGCCCCCGAACAGACGCCCTCCGACGTCCAGGCGATGAAGCTCCAACGGCGCCAGACCCGCCGCCTGAAGCTGTTCGAGCCGGCACTGGTGCGGATGGCCGCACTCCGTTCGATCAGGATGCTGGACCCGCGCAACATGGTCAGGAACCCGGTGATGTTCCTGGTCGAGGTGGGCTGGGTCCTGACCACGATCGTCGCCATCGACTCGATCGCCGCCGGCGCGGACCTCGCGCTGATCGTCTATCAATCCGCTCTCGCGCTGCTGCTGCTCTCGACGGTGCTCTTCGCCAACTTCGCCGAGGCCCTGGCCGAGGCGCGGGGCAAGGCGCAGGCCCAGAGCTTGCGGGCGACGCGACAGGACACGATCGCGCGGAAGCTGGAGCCCTCGGGGGCGATCACCGAAGTCTCGTCGACGCGGCTCGAGGCGGGCGATCGCGTGATCGTCGAGGCGGGTCAGGTCATCCCGGCCGACGGTGAGATCATCGAGGGTGTGGCCGCGGTGGACGAGTCGGCGATCACCGGCGAGAGCGCGCCGGTGACCCGCGAGGCCGGCGGCGATCGCTCGGGGGTCACCGGCGGGACGCGGGTCCTCTCCGACCGGATCATCATCGAGGTCACCGCCGGACCCGGAGAGAGCTTCCTGGACCGCATGATCGCTCTGGTCGAGGGAGCGACCCGCCAGAAAAC
>JAJPKB010000320.1 GCA_021323915.1 Chloroflexota bacterium
ACTCCGGATAGACGTCCAGCATCCCCAGCTGGCGCTCTTCGTTTGGCGGAAAGCTGACCGGGCCCGACACCTGAAAGCAGCGAACGTCCGTGATGTGCATCGATCTCCCTCGATAAAAAAGAGTCGCAGGCGCGCCCGGCGATAGATTCTCCAGGCGCTCACTCGGGAATGATCGGCAGATCCTCCGGCGCCAGCTCGTTGAGCGCTTCGCGGCCGGTCTCGGTCACGAGATACTGATCTTCGAGATCGTACCAGCCGTGCTCGGCTCCGAACATCGGCTCGACCGAGATGATCATGCCGGGCTCGAGCACCGTGTGACAGCCGGGAAAAACCGAAAGCCCGCCGGTATTCCGCAGACCGTGGCCAACTCGTCCGACGAGGCGCTCCGGAAAGCCGCTTTTCGCTTCGACCCGCGCGCAGGCCGCGTAGACGTCCGAGCAGCAGTTGCCCGGCTTGATTGCCTCGGCCATCGCCCGGTTGCACTCCCAGGCAACGCTGTACCAGCGGCGAACGACGTCGGGCGCCGGGCCGAGGTGCCAGACCCGATCGACGTCGCCCGGGTATCCTCGGTAGCTGGCCCCGCTGGTGCTGCGACAGATCAGGTCGCCGCTCTTGAACGTGCGATCGGTCACCGCGGCGTGAAAGAAGCTAGAGTCGCCGGTTCGCGGGTTGCGGACATCCCAGGCGCCTTCCGGATGGTACTCGTACTCGGGGCCGAAACGCGTGTGAAAGGCTTCGGACAGGCGCGCG
Source organism: Chloroflexota bacterium (assembly GCA_021323915.1). Lineage (GTDB taxonomy): Bacteria > Chloroflexota > UBA6077 > FW602-bin22 > CADDYW01 > JAJPKB01. The sequence goes on from JAJPKB010000320.1 coordinate 751, forward strand.
AAGAGCTCGCGCTCGGTCATCCCCGGGCGGAGGATCCGCGGTACCTGATCGTGAATCCACGTCCCGGCCCGGCAGGCCAGGCGCGTTCGTCTGATCTCCTCGGGGGTGTGAACGCTCATCAAGTGACGGATCACCGCCGAGCCGTCGACCAGTCGCGCATTCGGCATGAAGTCGCGCAGGCGAAGAAAGTCCTCGACCTAGATGCCGAGGGTCATGCAATCGCCCAGCTCGAAGCCGAGGCGACCCCGTTCCAGCCCGAGATCCGCGAAGATAGCCGGCATCTGCCCAATATCCCAGATCTCGTGCCGCTCTCCCGCGACCCGTTCGACGATGGCCCGAATCTCACTCACCCAGACCGATCGGCGAGTAGTGTTGAAGTGCTCGCCCGCGGCGGTCGGCGTCATGTATAGATAATCGCCGGTGTGGGTGAGGATGTACCAGGCGGACCGCGAGGGACAGCGATCGTGCCACTCGTGCGGCTCAGCCAGGTTGGTGAACCAGTGCCCGACGGCGCTGCTCGTCACGACCAGCGCGTCCAGGACGTGACGAGCCATCGATGTCCGCGCCCGGCTCACCCGAAGCTCGTACTCCTCGCGGGAAAAGTCCCGTTCCAGAGGATAGCCGGGGTAGTCGATCCAGTGGTCGTAGAGGTGGGCAAATCGCGAATAGTCCATCGGATTCTCCGCTGCATCGCCGGCGCCATGCGCCTGGCTCGTCGGCCACGATACTCCCTTGACCGACGGCGGTCAACCTCGGGTATACTCGTCAGGGTGAGCCAGCGCCAGATTTCACCGTCGGAAAGGACGAGCAGATGGACGTCGCGCGACACAAGGAGCGTGTGCAAGCGCAGTTTGCCGCCACGGCCGAGGGCTACGTTGCCTCGGCAACCCACGCCGGGGGCGATGATCTCGATCAGCTCGTCGCCTGGGCCGAGGGAGGACCCGATCGAGTGGCGCTCGACGTCGCGACCGGCGGTGGGCACACCGCGCTGGCGCTGGCGCCGCTGTACGGACAGGTCGTCGCCAGCGATCTGACCGAGCGCATGCTCGGCAGCGCCGAAGCCTTCATCCGCGGGCGAGGAGTTGTCAACGTCTCGTTTCGCCAGGCCGACGCCGAGAACCTGCCTTTCCCGGACCGGTTCTTCGATCTCGTGTCCTGCCGCATCGCTCCCCATCACTTCGCGGACGTCGCCCGATTCGTTGGCGAAGCGCGGCGCGTTCTTAAGTCGAGTGGCATCTTCCTGCTCGAAGACAGCATCGCGCCCGAGGACGAGGACGTGGCCGCCTTTCTCAACCGGGCCGAAGCGCTTCGAGACCACACCCACGTTCGGTCGCTGCGCGCCAGCGAATGGCGCGACTTGATACAAGCCATCGGCCTAGCCGTCGAAGCCGAGCGCGTCTTCCCCAAGGCGCATCCGTTCGACAACTGGGTCGAGCGTTCCCAGACCTCGGAGGCTGACCGGCGCGCGCTCGTCGAGATGTTTCGCGCGGCGCCGGCCCGGGCCCGGGCCGCCCTCCGGATCACCGTGGACGTAGCCGGCCGCGTCACGTCGTACACCGACGAGAAGATTCTTCTCAAGGCGCGCAAAGCGTAGGTGCGGGCGGCACGCTTCCTGCACGTTCGCGTTCCGATATGTCCGACGCGCATGATCTCCAGCGTTTCTCCGTCGATCCCGAGCGCGGCTTTCTCCCGGCAAAAGATCCGGCACGCCTCCTGCCGAGCGAGTTCTCTGCCTGGGAAGAGATTGCCGCGGACTTGCCCAAGCTCCTGGCGACGCGCCGGCTTAAGCTGACCCTGGATCGCCTGCCCATTCTCGATCCTTCGCCCCTGGAAGGCGCGGAGCGTGAGCGGGCGATGCTCCTCCTGTCCTTCTTCGGCCACGGCTACGCCTGGGAGAACTGGCGAGAGGCGATCAACGAGCGGATTCCGGCGGGCGTGGCCGTTCCGTGGTACCAGGTGTCTCAGGCGCTCGGTCGTCCACCGGTGCTATCCTACGCGTCGTACGCCCTGAACAACTGGCGACGGCTCGACCCGACGCGCCCGATCGAGCTGGGCAACCTGGCATTGCTGCAGAACTTTCTGGGTGGACTCGACGAGGAATGGTTCGTCGCCGTACACGTCGCGATCGAAGCCGCCGCGGCGACGGCCCTCGCGGCGATCTGGCGCGCCCAGGCGGCGATCGCGTCCGATGATTCAAACGCGCTCGAGTCGGACCTGCGAACCATCGCGGTGGCGCTCGACGCGATGTACCGAATCCTGCGGCGCCTGCCGGAGAACTGCGATCCGTACATCTACTACCACCGGGTGCGTCCGTACATCCACGGATTCACCGAGCACCCGGTTGTTTACGAAGGCGTCGATGCCTACCGCGGCCAGCCGCGCGCCTTCTTCGGGGAAACCGGCGCCCAGAGCACGATCGTGCCCGCCCTCGACGCCGCGCTCGGCGTCGAGCACTCGAGCGATGACCTTCGGATCTATCTCACGCGGATGCGCGACTACATGCCGATCGGGCATCGCGCCTTCCTCGGAGCGGTCGAGACCCGGCCGTCGATTCGGCGATACGTTCTCAACTCCTCGGCGTCCTCCGCTCGGCTTCGGGAAGCCTACGACGATTGCCTGCAGCTGGTGCGCGATTTCCGCGCGAAGCATCTCGAGTACGCGGCGGCCTACATCCAGAAGCAAAGTCAGTCCGGCGCGTACAACTCGACAACCTACGGAACCGGCGGCACGCCCTTTATGAAGTATCTGAAGAAGCACCGCGACGAGACCGCACGCCACGCCATTGGGACGAGCCAAACGATCGATTCACCCGACGGGCTGCCGAATGACGAGCCCCGGTTGCCGCTGAAAGTCCCGCGCGACTCTGTTCCGTCAGGCGCCCGCGTTACACCGGCACCGGAATCCCCGGGATCTCGGTCCGCAGGCGATAGACGCTGGTGCTCGCGGTCAGGTAGAGCGTCCGCCAGTCGGCGTCGCCCCAGGCGACGTTCGCGGTGACCTCCGGCATGAGGATGCGGCCGAGAATCGTGCCGGTCGGCGCGATCACCCACACCCCACCGGGCCCGGTGCAGTAGACGTTGCCTTCGACGTCGACCTTCATGCCGTCCGGCACCCCCGGCTCCGGCGCCCGGATCTCCGCGAAAATCCGGCCGTTCGCAAGCGAGCCATCCGGCCGAACGTCGAAGGCGCGGACGTGGAAGCGACGGGTGTCGTCGACGTACAGAGTTCGGCCGTCCGGAGAAAAGGCCAGGCCGTTCGGCCGCTCGAAATCCTCTGCGACCGGAGCGACACTACTGTCCGGCGCGACCCGGAAGACGCCGCAGAACGAAAGCTCCTGCTCGTCAGCCCGCACCCTCGGCCCGTGGGGATTGGCGAAGCCATTCGCCCAGAAGGGATCGGAAAAGTAGATCGAGCCATCGCCGGCGACCACCACATCGTTCGGACTGTTCAATCGCTTACCCTGGTAGCGGTCGGCGACGACGGAGACCGAGCCGTCGGCCTCGGTTCGGGTCAGCCGCCGCGCCGCGCCCTCGCAGGCGAGCAGGCGTCTTTGATGGTCGACGGTCAAGCCATTGCTCAGATTGGTCGGAACGCGGAAGGTCTGAATCGACGGCCCCTCGGGCAGGCGCTGGTAACGAACGATTCGGCTGTTCGGAATGTCGCTGAAGAGGAGGTGATCGCCACGCCAGAGCGGTCCTTCGGTGAACCAGAAGCCGGTGGCGACCAGCTCGATCGACGCACCCTCGGCGACGATTCGATGGAATCCCTCCTCGCGAATCTCGAAAGATCCGGCCATCGACGACGTACCCTCCACGGTCAATTTCGCCGAGAAGTCTACCATTCGCCTCCAAAGGATTCCAGCATCGCCCGCGCCCGGACACGTTCCGAGCTTGCACGCATCTCTAACACCCGCGCCACGGAATATGCGTTGATTTTAAGGAGCACGTGTTAGCTTCATGAGCGAGAGGCCGCTCAAGCGACACGTCCAGCGCTCACGGCAGGAGGTCGACCGGGAGGAAGTCCGAATCAAGCTCCGCTCAATCGCACGGAGCGAGCTCACTTGCTGCTGGCTGCTGCAGCTGGAGCTGCGCGCCGCGATCGACGTCTCCGAGACAACTCCCGAGATTCGCCGGCGCGCCGAGGTGGTTGCCGAGGCCCTAGCCGTCGCCGAGCGCGCCTACGACGATCTGCTGGCCGAGCTGGGATACCCAGCGGTGCGGGCTCACGGATGATCCATCCGAGGGATCCGCGGACAACCGCGGCCGCGATTCGACGGAGAGATCGGATACAATAAGCCTCGGCGAGACCGCCGTGACCGTTGCCACGGTCGGATCCAGTCGGACTGCCCGTGCCGCCCGCCCCACGAAGCGCCCGGTCCCAACCACGGGATACGGGACGGTCCGGGCGCGCACGCCGACCGTAGCGATAGGGTCACCGGTCGGGAGGTGCTAGTGCGCGAATTCGGAAACGTCGCGGCCCTGACCGGACAGCGTTCGGTCGCGATCCAACGCTTTCCCATTCCCGAGATCGACGACGAGAGCATCCTGCTGGGCATCGGATTGACCGGCGTCTGTGGCTCGGACCTTCACCGCTACCAGGACGTGGGGGCGACCCTGGACCTGGCGATGCCGGTCGTGATGGGCCACGAGATCAGCGGAAGGATTCTGAAGCTGGGACGGCGCGCGAACGAGGCCATGAAATCAGACCGGCCGCTGCGCGAGGGCGACCGAGTCGTCGTTTACTCCCAGCGGCCCTGCGGTAGATGCTACTGGTGCCGCGAGTTCGGCTTCACGGCGCGGTGCGAGGGGACGCGGCCGGCCGGCTACGGCTACCGCTACGGGAGCGTCGACGCGCCGCCCTACTTCACCGGCGGCTTCGGCGACTACCTCGTGCTCGGCCCGGGCACCTGGCTCTGGACGATTCCCGACGACATCCCCTGGGAAGCGGCAGTCCTCGCCGAGCCGTTCAGCATGGGGATCCGTGCCGTCGAGCGCGCGCTCTCCCTCCCATCCTGGAAGAACGAGCAAACCTTAACCTTCGGCGGTACCGTCGTCGTGCTGGGCGCCGGAGCGATCGGCGTACTGACGGCGGTCGCGGCGCGACTGGCCGGCGGCGGCCGGATCATCATGCTGGGCGCGCCGCGCGGGGCGCTCGACGTGGCCGAGCGGGTCGGCGTCGCCGACGTCACGATCGACATCGATCGGGTTGGTCCGAAAGAGCGCATCGAGCAGGTGAAGTCGCTGACCGCCGGAGGCCACGGCGCGGACGTCGTCTTCGAGGCGGCCGGCGTGCCGATGGCATTCCTCGAAGGTCTGGAGATGCTGCGCCCGCTCGGCACCTACGTCGAGCTCGGCTGCATGATCGACAACGGCAAGACAGTCCCTCTGAACGTCGCCCACCACCTGACGCAGAAAGACTTGATCCTTTACACGGTCGCCGCTCAGCCGCCGCAGACGATCGGCAAGGCGGTTCGCACGATCGCCGCGACTCACCACCGGATCGACTATCCGCGCCTCGTCGGGCGGGTGCTGCCGATCGCCGAGACCGGTCAAGCCTTCCGCCTGCTGGAAGATCCGATCGAACGGCCGGTCAAGGTCGCGGTGAAAGGGGCCGGCTATTAGGATCGTCGGGCCGACTCCCCGCGACGGCAGCGTCTTCGCTGGAGTTGACACCTCCGTGCTTACCGATCGCATCTCGCCGTAGAAACGGTTTAGCGTCCCAAGGCGAACCTTGTCACCAAGGGCACCCGCCCCACGGACCATTCCGTCCCGATTTCCTTGATGACAAAGGGGGCTTCGGACATGATCTCTCGGTGGCTTGTCCCATGATGGGTCAAACGAAGGAACCAGTCGGCCACGTCGTAGATGTATGCCTGGCCGGTCGGCTTGAGCACCCGACGAATCTCGGCAAGCCCACGGACGGGATCCGGCCAATGGTGCATCGATAAGGTGCTGACCACCAGATCGAATTCGTTCTCTGGGAAAGGCAGATCGCACACATCCGCTACCTGGAAGTCCAGTCGTCTCGTGAGGATGGATCCACCTGCTCGCTGCTTCGCTAGCTCGATCATATCGGGAGAGATGTCAATCCCGGTAACGGTCAAGCCTGACGTCGCGTTGGCCAGGTGCATCGACAACCGTCCAGGCCCGCATCCCACGTCCAGTATCTTTCCCGCAGGTGTTGTCCGCGTCACATGCCGGGCAACGCGCTCATAAAAACGGTCGATGACGGAGCTGAAGAGGAGATCATATAGCCGTGCCATCGGTCCGGAGAATTCCCACGGAATCTTGGCCCTCTCCGAGGCAGCGCTATGACGTATGCGTCGGTAAAGGAGGACGGCACCGGCTACCACTAACGGAACCATCCAGCGTCTACTGGCCATCGTTACTCCTTTGTCGTCGCCAGTTCCAGGAAAGTATAGCAGTCGCCGCCCGTCCTCGCCGAATTTGACAGCCGCTCCGCGCGGGTACAAGATTAAAACACGTGTTCCGACGCCGTCAGGCGGGGTGGCTGATCCCCGAGCGTTGGGCTTGTGCGCGATCGGACGGAACCGGTGCGTTTGGCCGCGCGGCGAGCAGCCCACGCGGCACTCCCCAATGGAGGACTGACGATGCTCCTTGCCGGAGACCTTGGCGGCACGAAGACCGATCTCGCGGTCTATTCGGCCGAGGCGGGGCCACGCGCGCCGCTAGTCCAGGCCGAGTTTCCGAGCGGCAGCTACCCGGGCCTCGCGGCGATCGTCCGCGAGTTCCTGGCCGGGGTGACGTTTCCGATCGACCGGGCGTGCTTCGACGTCGCCGGTCCGGTGTTCGCCGGCCGCGCCAAGATCACTAACCTGCCCTGGGAGCTCGAGGAAGGCGCGCTCGCCCGCGAGCTGAATCTCCAGGCCGTCCATCTGCTGAACGACGTCGAAGCGATCGCGCTCGCCGTGCCGATCCTGGAGCCCGGCGACCTCCACACGCTCAACCGTGGCGAGGCCGTCGACGGGGGCGCGATCGCGGTGATCGCGCCGGGTACCGGCATGGGACAAGCCTTTCTCACCCGCGACGGCGCGATCTACCGCGCTCACGCCACCGAGGGCGGCCACGCCGACTTCGCACCGGCCAATCCCACCCAGGCCGAGCTCCTCGCCTATCTCTGGAAGCAGCACGATCACGTGAGTGTCGAGAGAGTGTGCTCCGGCCTGGCGATTCCCGATATCTACCGCTTCCTGCGCGACCGGGGTAGCATTGCCGAATCCGCCGTTCTCGCCCGCCAGATCGCCGATGCGAAGGATCCGACGCCAATCATCGTCGAGTCAGCCCTTCAGTCGCCCAAAGCCGATGCGCTGTGCGTCGCCACCCTCGAGACGTTCGTCGAAATCCTCGGCGCCGAGGCCGGCAACGTAGCGCTGAAGGTGCTGGCCACCGGTGGCGTCTACCTGGCCGGCGGCATCCCGCCGCGCATTCTGCCCGCCCTGGCCGATGGTCGCTTCATGGCCGCCTTCACGCGCAAGGGAAGATTCTCCGACCTGATGGCTCGAATCCCGGTGCACGTCGTCGTTCAGCGCGCCGCGCTACTGGGCGCGGCTTACCACGGCTTGCAGCGTGCCCTGGATCACGGCTCGGGTTGACCACGACTTGCAAGGAGAAAGACCTCGATGCCGTCCCGATCTGACACGCTGGTCCTTTTCGGCGTCAACGGCGATCTCGCCTTCAAACAAACGTTTCCAGCTCTCCAGGCGATGACACGCCGGGGACATCTCGACGTGCCGGTCGTCTGCGTCGCGCGCGCTGGCTGGACTCTCGATCAGCTTCGCGCTCGGGCCCGGGCGA
>JAJPKB010000513.1 GCA_021323915.1 Chloroflexota bacterium
CCCTCGCGGAAATCTACGGTGACCCCCGCGCGCACGGCCTTCTCGCGGGCGAGCGCGAGCATGCGTCGAGAGCGATCGATACCCACCACCGAGGCGCCTTTGCGTGCGGCCGCGATCGCGAGGGTGCCGGTGCCACAGCCTACGTCGAGGACAGTCTGGCCGGGATGGATCTGCCCCAGCACTGCTCGGCGCACGATCGTCGCTCGACCGAACGTAATCAGGTGGATCCACCAATCGTAAAACCGCGTGAAACGTTCGACGCGGTCCGCGAGCACCATCGCCACGAGCGACATCGGATTGCCTCCTTTTGCCGGTCGAGTCTCCTTACCAAACGCTCGGGATTATATCGCTCGAGAGCGTGGCGCGTAGCGTCGAGAGATGTCGTAAGGTCGCAGAGCCGATCGGCACGCAAGCTGAATCGTTGAAGTCAATGATTGGGTCCGACCATGGCTTCTTGAAGGTTGCCTGACCACATCAGCCTGCGGAGTGATGCTCGATACCCTGACCAACGTGCTCCTGTACGGAGGTATGCTCGCTTTGCAAAACGGGTGAGACGTAGTCAGTCAATCGCCGCTGGTGTAGTCGCATGGGAATCCCGTCGCGCGGGCGCAGCGTGATGGTGGGCTGCGGCACGACCTTCTGGTCGGGCACCAAATCGAGGTAGAACCGCTGTGCGATCGTCGCCAGGAGCAGCGCGGCTTCGGTCCGGGCAAAGCCCGCACCGATACAGACGTGAGGGCCGCCGCCGAGAGGTGACTTCCGTCCTCGTCCCGAGCGTGCAAGAGCAGCGAGAGCAAGTCACCCGGGTCCTGATCCGACTGGCGTCGGTCCGCGATGATGCGATAGACGAGGGCATCGATGCGACGGGGCGCGCGCTTCACCTGGATGCTCTGCGGAGACGGAATCAACCCGGGCAGGAGAACGGGCATGCTAGCGACCAGGTGGTCGAGGGTGGTTAGCGCCTCGGTCAGCGCGACCCGAACCTCGGTCGCCGCGACCACGACGTCGGTATCGAAGAGTGCCTTGGCGGCAACCCGCAGGGTCAGCCGCGCCATCTCCTGCTGGACGTTGCGCGTCTCTCCATCCCGCCAGCTCTGGAGCATAGTCTCGGCGTATTCCACCATCTACTGACTGTAGGCGGCGATTCGCGCGTGGTTGAATGCTGGCTGCGTCAGCCGCCGTTCGCGATGCCAGATCTCTCCCTCGCTAGTCAGCAGCCCCTCGGGAGCGCGGTCTATCCAAAAATCTAGCCGCCGCCAATTTCATTGTCGATCTCGGCAAATGCGGCAACAAGCCGCTGGCAATCCGTGACCGGGCGCATGCCGATGCGAACGTACTCCGGCAGGCCGAATGACGTGCAATCACGGACGCAGACGCCGTGTTTCAGGAGTCGGGCGCGCACGCCCGCCGCGTTGCCGACATCGACGAGGAGATAGTTCGCCGAGGATGGCAACACGCGGAGGCCGAGTTCACCGAGTGCTGCCGTGAGGTAGACCCGGGCTTGTCGCACCTCGGCTCGGGCGCGCTCGAGATGGGCCTCGTCGCGAATCGCGGCGAGACCGGCCGCCTGGGCAACCGCGTTCACACTCCAGGGGGGGCGGACGCGGTCCAGGGCGGAGCATACGTCCCCGGGCGCCAGCGCATATCCCAACCGCAAGCCGGCCAGGGCGCAGTCTTTCGTCAACGAGCGCAAGAGGACGACGTTACCGCGGTCCAGAAGTGGAGTGGTCGGCGGCGGGTCGTCGACAAACGGACAATAGGCTTCGTCGACGACGACCGTTGCCCGAGGAACGGCTTGGGCCAGTGTCCGGATGTCGTCGGCTGGGAGCAACGTTCCGGTGGGATTATTCGGATTGCAGAGAAAGACGAGGCGGGCATCGACCGCCTCAACGCGCTCAATGACGGTGGTGAGATCGACGGCAAATCCAGCGGTCGCGTTCGCGCGGTATTCGTGAACGATTCCATCCGCGATCCGCGTTGCTCGGGCGTACTCGCCAAACGTTGGACCAACGGTCACTACCGCGTCGCCCGGGTCGAGGAAGGCCAGCGCGATCAGCCAGATCAACTCCGATGACCCGTTACCGACCACCACCGCACGCTCGTCGACGTCATTTCGCGCGGCCAGCGCCCGTCGGAGCAAGGTGGCGTGATCGTCCGGATAGTGCGACCAGGCTGCCTCGCGCGCCGCTTTCACCGCGGATGGCGAAGGGCCGAAGGGGTTGCTGTTTACGCTGAAGTCGATGACCTGGTCACGGCCAAGCCCCAGACCGTTAAGCTCGGCATCGCCGATGCTGCCGTGGATGACCGGCGCGAGGTTGGCAAGGTGGGCGCGGATCCGTGGAGTCATTCGCCGCCCCTCCGGACGCGAGGCGTGGCAGTCAGGGTTCCTCCGACCAGAGCCAGCAGACCAATGCCCAGGGCCGCGCCGACGATGCGTTCCGCTCGCGAAATATCCCCGGTGCTTGGCAGGCGAAATCCGTCGCCGAGTCGGTAGTGACCGGCCTTCTCTAACTGTACCCCGAGCGCGCCCGCCATCGCGCTCATCGGCCAGCCGGCGTTCGGGCTCGCCGTCCTCCCATGATCCCGCCACGCTGTCGCCAGTCCCGGTCGCCAATCACTTCCGCTTATCGTGGCACCAAGTACGAGTAGTACCGCGGTGAGGCGGGCCGGGAGAAGATTGAGCAGATCGTCTAACCGCGCGGCACACTTCCCGAGGTACTCGTACCGTCCGCGGTAGCCAATCATGGCGTCCAGCGTATTCGTAGCACGATAAACGTACGCTCCCGGCAATCCGGCGATGAGGTAAGCGAGGATTGGAGCGACGATCGAGTCGCTCGTATTCTCGGCCAACGATTCGATCGCGGCTGCGGCGACGAGCGGGGGATCCAATGCGCCGGTCTCCCGGCTGACCAGGCTTTGCAGCGCCGTGCGCGCCTGGTTGAGGTCACCGCGTTCCAACGGAATGCGGACCTGTTCAACCGCCGAAAACAGCGCTCGCGCGGCGAATGTCGGCTTGAGAAGATAGGCACGCGCGAGGGCGCGAGGGACAAGGGGTAACTGACTGACCCAGTGATCGGCGATAGCGCTCATCGCCCAGGCAGCGGCGACCGTTACTGCGGAGATCACTGCCCCAGACAAAAGCGCGCCCGGCTTCGAGTTCCTGGGTGCCCGCCTTTCGAGCGCGGCAACGAGCTTGCCCATCCCAACGACCGGGTGGACTTTTGCCGACGGCTCACCCAGCGTGCGGTCGATCAGGAACGCGAGCAGAAGGACAGATACCTTTTCGATCCCCCAAATCTTACTCACCGCGTTTCCGCCTTCGACGACTCATGCTCTGGCTCACCTACCGTTGAGGGCCACTGCGACAAACAACACCATCGTTTCCGTCACAACCGCTAGGGCGCCATAGGTATCGCCGGTGAGACCTCCGAGGCGCCCGACGAAGAAGCTTCCGCCGAGGATGACTACGACTGCCGCGAACATCCATGCGACCAGGACCGGCAGTCCTGTTGGAGTTGCAACCAGTACCATGGAGCCCGGGCTCGGTATTCGGCTGGCACCGCAGGTTCGCTCACCGAGTTTTCCGATCGGTTACAGGGACATCGTCCTTCATCGATGACCGCTCCGTATCGCGAACGCTCACGCCTGCTTCGGCAAACGTTGCCATCTCGTCGAGCACCGCGACGGCGTCGTCGACGAGGTGCATGGCCATCGCCGCTCCGGTTCCTTCGCCCAGCCCCAGGTTCAGATTCAGGAGCGGCAGCAACTCGAGGCGCTCCAGCACGATGCGGTGGCCGATCTCGACCGAGTTGTGGGCAGCGACGAGGTAGTCGCGAACGGCCGGACAGAGTTCCGTCGCCCGCAACGCCGCGCTCGTCGAAATGAACCCGTCGACGATGACCGGACGGCGATGAGCGGCGGCCCCAAGAATGACGCCGACGAGACCGGCGATTTCGTATCCGCCAACTTTGGTAAGAACGTCGAGGGGATCCGCTGGATGGGGACGATTCACGGCCAGCGATTGTTCAATGACCGCGACCTTTCGTGCCCACGCCGTGTCGTCGATCCCCGTTCCCCGACCGGTGACGTCGGCGATGGGACAGCCGGTAATGGCCGCGACGATCGCGCTCGCTGCCGTCGTGTTCCCGATGCCCATCTCGCCAATGGCGACCAGGTCCAGCCCTTTACCGATCTCGTCTTCGACGATGTCGATACCCGCGGCGATCGCCGCGAGGGCCTCGTCGGTCGTCATCGCCGGACCGTCGGCCATGTTCCGCGTTCCGTATCCGATCTTTCGTCGCAGCAAGCGCGGGTGGTCGGGTAAATCCGCCGCGACGCCGAGGTCGGCGACGACGACGCGCGCGCCAGCACGGCGAGCCAGGACGTTGATCGCCGCTCCCTCGTGCAGAAAGTTCTGAACCATCTGCGCGGTCACGGCTTGCGGATAAGCCGAAACCCCGGCGGCCGCCACGCCGTGGTCCGCGGCGAGGACGATCACGGCCCTCTGGGAGAAACGCGGTCGTTCCTGTCCGGTGATTCCGGCGAGCCTGACGGCCAATTCTTCTAGTGGGTCATTCGTATTGCGATTTGGCATAACGAGGCTCAGCAGGGTAGAATGGAGCAATTCAGGGTGCCAGGAGCAAGCGGTGTCCCGTCGCCAAAAGGAACCCCTGCGGGTTGTGACGGACGAGGAACGCACTGAACTGACCCGGCTGAGTCGGGCACAGGGCGCGCCCGCGGCGGTGGTCGCCCGAGCGCGGGGCCTGCTGGCCGTCGCCGACGGGGAGAGCTTTCTCCATGCGACCCACCGGGCGGGGCGGCGGCATGGCGAGACCGTGGCGACTTGGGTCGCCCGCTTCAATGCGGTGGGGCTCGCTGCGGTCGAGCCGCGCCACGGGGGAGGCCAGCGGAAACGATATACGACGGAGACCCAGGAGCGGATTCTCCGCGAGGCGCGCCGCCCTCCCGATCGCGACCAGGATGGGACGGCGAGTTGGTCGCTGAGCACGTTGCAACGTGCCTTGCGCCAGGCTCCCGACGGCTTGCCGACGGTGAGCCGCTCGACCCTGTGGGCGGTCTTGCGCGACGGCGGCTTGCGCTGGGGCAAGGATCGGAGTTGGTGCGAGACGGGGACCGCCGTGCGCAAGCGCAAAAATGGGACAGTTACGGTGACCGATCCCGACGCGACCCCCCAAAAAACTTGATCGAAGCCGCCTACCAGCAAGGCGAGATTCCGGTCTGGACCGAGGATGAAGCGGGTCCCTATCAGACGATCCCCTATGCGGGCGAGCACTGGCACCCGGCTGGGAAGCCCCAGCGTTTCGCCCACGAGTACGTCCGCGCTGGGACCGCCAAACAGTTGACCCTGTTCCATCCCCAGACCGGCCAGGTCCGAGCGAAAGGCGTCACCCGTGCGACCAATGCCGTGCTCTATCCCTGGCTGCAGGAGCAGTTGAGCGAGATCCTGGCGCGGTTGCCCGCTCCGGCGGACCCGCATCCCTCGGCGGAGAATCGCCAGCAGTGGGAGCGCTGGCAGGAGGGGCTCACAGTGCGGATCACCCTGCCCGCCTTCTTGCCCCCGCTGCGCTTGTTGCTGGTTCTCGACAATCTGGCCGGGCATCTCACCCCGACCTTCGTTCTCTGGCTCTTCGCCCACGGGATTATGCCCCTCTACACCCCACTCGGTGGCTCCTGGCTGAATATCGCCGAATCGATTCAACGAGCCCTCACCCGCCGAGCCCAGGCCGGCCAGCATCCCCAGACCGCCGACGAGATCATCGCCTGGCTCGAAGCAACCGCGCGCGGCTGGAATCGGCACCCGACCCCGTTTGTCTGGGGCGGCAAACGCCAAGCCCGCCGTCAGCGCGCCTACGCGCGCCGCCATCGTCTCGGTGGATCCGGCGCCTACACCAAACGACCACTCGCAGGATCCAAAGCTCCCCACGATAATGGCAACATTCAACGCGAATGACCCACTAGAGTAAGAGCGCCCTCGATTGCCGGAAGATGCCTCGGCGCTCGATACACCCCACGCTACACCTTTCGGTCATTATGTGGACGGCGCGATCCATTTACAATCCTCGTGTTACACCAGGCAGGTGCGAAGGAGTTGGTAGTTATGGTATCACCAACGCGGCCGCGCGGGCTCATTGTGGTCGTCGTCGTCCATTGCCTCGCTGGGTTTCTGTCGCTGGTTGGTGGCGTGGTTCCGTCGGCGTTCTCGCTCACCGCGCAAACGGAAGGCCTCGGTTTTTTGCAGTTTCTCGCGCCAATTCTACCCACCGTGCTGATCGTCCTGGGGCTTTTCTACCTGGTCCTTGCATATGGATTGTGGAATGGCTTTCGCTGGGCTTGGGTTGCCGAAGTTACGTTTATCCTGGCCCACGTTGTCGCGGACATTGGTTTTGTCGCCGCGCGAACCTTTGCGCTGGACAAGTTGATCGGCTTGGCCGTCATTCTGGCCATCCTGGGGTATCTCCAGATTCCGCCGGTGCGGACGTACTTTGGCACGAAAGCCGTGCCGCCCTCCGCTGGCGTCTGACATCCTACACCGCGCCGCAGCTTTGGCGCCGCGGCGCGGTGCCAACCTTCAAACCGCCGACGGGGTAATTCCGACGGCAACTGCCCGGCTGAGGAAAGCGATCGTGGCAATTTACGTGATTCGAGTCAAGGGCAACCTCGCTCACCACTGATCGTCCTGGTTCGCAGGTATGGCCATCGCCAACGAGGCCAACGGCGAGGCCGTCCCCACGGGCCCGGCGAGGGAGCGTCGGGGCAACCAGCCAGCGGTCTCAAGCTCCGGCCGTTCGGCAAACTCCACCGGATAGCC
>JAJPKB010000386.1 GCA_021323915.1 Chloroflexota bacterium
AGCGGTGTCGACGTGCCCTTCTCCGACCTCACCGCCCGGGTGGTCAAGATCAACCTGGGCGCGGCGACCGGAGCCTGGGACGGACAGCCGGCCGTCTCGCTGGGCGAGGTCGAAGTCATCGCCAAGGGCTAAGTCCCTCACCCCCTGCTCCCGTCTACCATCCGAGGGAGAGGGGTCTTGAGGATAGCATCTCCCTTTAGACCCTTCCCCCTCGGAATGGGGGAAGGGGTAGGGGATGAGGGACACTCCCGGCCCTGCCCCGTCACCTCTCTGCCCAAGGACTGCCTAAAAGTGTTCTTTCCTTACTCGGTTGCCGATCGATTGGAGCAGCGCGCGATGCTCTGGCTGCGGATCGCCGTGGTTGGCGCGGTGATCCTGGGCAGCGCCTACCTGGCGCCGCGGGCGTCGTTGCACCAGGTCATCCTGTTGGCGGGGGCGTTGTTTGGCGTGGGCGGGTTGCTCGCGCTGATCGGCTTCCCATCGCTCGGCCTGCTCGCGCTGGTCGTCTGCTGCCTGATCGTGCCGTTCTCGATCGGGACCGGGACCGAGTCGCCGATCAACGCGGGGGTCCTTTGCCTGATCTTTTTGGTCGGGTTGTGGGTCCTCGATATGGCCTGGCGACCGGAAGCGCGGCTGCGCTTCTCGCGGCCGATTCCGCCGCTGCTTGCCCTCGCCGGCGTCGCGACGCTGTCCTTCGCGCTCGGGATCCAGCCGGAGGCACCCTTCGCCCAGACGGCTCCGCTTCGGGCGCAGCTGGGCGGGTTGGCGATCTTCTGGCTGACCGCCGCGGCGTTTTTGCTTGCCGCCCACCAGATCCGCGACCTGCGCTGGCTCGAGGGACTGACCTGGCTGTTCGTCGCCCTGGGCGCCACCTACGTCGCCGGGCAGTTCGTCGGTACCCTGGGAGGCTTAACGAATCGGGTGTTTCAGACCGGCGCCGACAGCCTGTTCTTCATCTGGCTGGTCGCGCTGTCGTTCAGCCAGGCCGCCTTCAACCGCCGGCTAGGGTTGCCCTGGCGGGTGTTGCTGGCCGGGGTTGTCCTCGCCACCCTGTACCAGGGGTTCTTTCGTAACCGCGATTGGAACTCGGGGTGGGTGCCGCCGCTCGTCTCGATCTTCGCGATCCTCTGGTTTGCCACCCCCCGGCGCGCTCTGCCGCTGACGGTACTCGGGGGCGCGGTGGCGCTGATGAAGCTCTCGACGATCACCGGCTATCTGCATACCTCGAAAGAGTACGATATTCTGACTCGCACCGCTGCCTGGGATACCCTGATCAGCGTGATCAAGATCAACCCCGTCCTGGGCCTCGGGCCGGCCAACTACTACTGGTACACCCCCCTCTTCTCGATCCTCGGCTACAACGTGAAGTTCAACTCGCACAACAACTACATGGATCTGATCCTTCAGACCGGCTTCGTCGGGCTGATCTGCTTCATCTGGCTTGCCCTGGAGATTGGCTGGCTGGGCATCCGACTTCGCGGACGAGTCGCGCCCGGATTTGGGCAGGCGTACGTCTACGGGGCGCTGGGAGGATTGGTAGGAATGCTGGCCTCCGGCATGATGGGCGATTGGTTTCTGCCCTTCGTCTATAACATCGGCCTTACTGGATTTCGGGCGAGCGTGCTGGGCTGGGTCTTTCTGGGCGGGCTGCTGGTGATCGAAAGGTTGACCCGGGCCGTGCCAGTGTCGGGAGGGAGTAGAAGTGGTGTCCAGGCCAGCGGCTGATCGGCCAGTACGCTTGGAGGTCGCCGACGCGAACTCGTCAGCCCCGACGCCGCGTCCTGACCTGTCCGTCGTGATCGTGAGCTGGAACACCCGCGATTTGCTCGCCCGGTGTCTCGGGTCGATCCTTCGGGGGACGGTCGCCGGGTCAGGCCTGAGCGGGTTCCAGGCCACCGTTGCGACGTCGATCGAAGTGCTCGTCGTCGACAACGGCTCGGTCGACGGCAGTCCGGCGATGGTGCGGCAGGACTTTCCCGAGGCGCGGCTGATCGAGAACCACGATAACCCGGGCTTCGCCCGCGCTAACAATCAGGCCATTCGGTCGAGCAGCGGTCGTTACGTGCTGCTCCTCAACCCGGACACCGAGGCTCGGCCGGGCGCCCTCGAGGCGCTGGTATCCTTCATGGACGAGCACCGCCAGGCGGGCGCGGCGGGTGCGTTGGTCCTGAATCCCGACGGCACCCTCCAACGCTCGTGCTTTCACTCACCGTCTCTCGCGCGTGAGCTCTGGCGGTTGTTCCACCTCGACGCCCTGTATCCATTCAACAATTACCCGATGGAAGCCTGGGACTGGTACGAGCCCCGTCCGGTTGACGTCGTGCAGGGAGCCTGCTTGATCGCTCGTCGAGAGGCGCTCGATCGGGTTGGGTTGCTGGACGAAGACTATTTCATCTATTCGGAAGAGTTTGACCTCTGCGAGCGGCTGCGTCGGGGCGGTTGGACGATTCACTGGGTGCCAGGGGCTCGGGTGCTCCATCACGGGGGCCAGAGCACCCGCCAGGTGGCGGAGGCGATGTTCCTGCAGCTCTATCGAGCGAAGATTCAATACTTCCGAAAGCGCCACGGCAGACGATCCGCGCAAGTCTACAAGCTGATTCTCTTGCTGGCGGCGTCGGTTCGACTTCTGCTCGGTCCGCTGACCTTGCTGGAGTCGCCTCCGAGACGCCGAGATCACCTCGTTATAGCGACACATTACCGACAGTTGATCCGGAAGCTTCCGTGGCTGTAGATATGAGTGACCGTCTCGTCGAGATCTGGCGAGACACCGATTCGGTGCTCAAGGGAATCATCGTCGTCGGGGTCGCGTTGCGCCTTGCTTCGGCCGTCTTCCAGGGGGATACTGTCGCGATTTTGCCGGGCATCGACGACCAGATCTCCTACCACACGTTAGCCGTGCGGGTGTTGACCGGCCATGGGTTCTCCTTCGCGACTGGTTGGTGGCCGTATACCCACGCCGGCCAACCCACCGCCCAGTGGAGCTTCCTTTACACTCTTTACCTGGCGGGCGTATACGCCCTGGTTGGGGTCCATCCGATCGTTGCCCGCCTGCTTCAGGCCATCATTGCCGGGGTGCTTTACCCCTGGCTCTCCTGGCGCATCGGAAATCGAGTTTTCGGCAGGCGGGCTGGACTGATCGCCGCTGCGCTTTCGTCCGGATACATCTACTTCGTCTATTACGCCGGTGCCCTGATGACCGAGACTTTCTACATTATCGCGATACTCTGGGGGTTCGATCTGGCAACGACGTTCGCACAACCCCGGGAGGCGGGGCTGGGCCCGGTCGTCGGCGCCCGGAGGCCCTGGCTGTTACTCGGACTGGCCCTCGGCACGGCGGTCTTGCTCCGCCAGCTCATTGCCTTCTTCGTGCCGGTCGTCTTCGTCTGGCTGATCGTCGTGCTACGTCGGAAGACGACGGCGGGACGCCCTGGATCTGATACTTACGCGTGGCGGTCCATCTTCCTCGGCCTCCTGCTGACGACCGGTGTCATCGCCGCCATGATCCTGCCCTGGACCGCCCGCAATTACCGCGCGTTCCACCGGTTGGTCCCACTGAACACGAACGCGGGATACGTGTTCTTCTGGGCGAACAACCCGGTTTACGGCACCCATTTCGTGCCAATCCTGTCAGACCAGGAGTACCAGGCCCTCATTCCACCAAATTTGCGGGGATTGGATGAAGCCACCCTCGACCAGGCCCTTCTGGAGAAGGGGATCCAATTCATCCTGGACGACCCGGGACGGTACGCGTTGTTGTCGCTGAGCCGTATTCCGGTCTACTTCGAGTTCTGGCCTACCGCCGACTCGGGATTAGCCAGTAACCTGTCTCGCGTGTTTTCATTCGGTATCCTGTTACCATTCATGATCTACGGGATAATCGTCTCTACTCGTCAATGGCGAGGATTCACCGATAGTCAGCGATCGTCAGTCGCCTTATTGTATTTGTTCATCGTCGTTTACAGTCTCATTCACCTCCTCAGCTGGGCCCTGGTTCGCTATCGACTTCCGGTAGATGCGATCCTGATCGTATTCGCGGCGAATGCGATCGATACGATCGCCACGCGCGTCGAAGCGATGCGGTCTTTGAATAGGCTGGTTTCAGAACGTTCGCGTACCCTGGTATTGGGCATGGGGCGCTCCGGATACGAACCACCCGGTCATTCGATCGCGCCCAGCGTTGAAGGCCAACGAAAGGATCGCTAATGGACATCAAGCCGTATGTCACTATGATTTGGAAGTGGGGATGGCTCATCGTGCTCGCCACTGGCCTTGCCGCTGGGCTGACTTATCGGAGCGCGTCGAGGGTGCCCCGGGTCTATCAGGCGACGACTAGCTTGCTTGTCGGGCGAACGCTACAAACCTTGAATCCCAACCCCGACGACCTGCAGACGAGCCAAACCCTCGCCAAGAGTTACGCCACGCTGGTCCGCAGTCAGCCCATCCTGCAGGCAACGGCCGATGCGCTGAAGCTGAACGTGCCCTGGTATGCGCTGTCACCGGAAGTGCACGCGACGGCGGTCGAGGGGACCGAGCTGCTCAACATCAGCGTCGTCGACGGCGATCCCCGACGCGCGCAGGCGATCGCCAACGAGCTTGCCCAGCAGCTTATTGTCGAGAGCCCGACTCCGAAACAAGACGATCCCCAGCGGCAATTCGCCAACCAGCAGATGGCCCAGCTGCAGGATGAGATCAAATCCACGCAGAGCCAGATCGCCGACCTTCAGAAGAAGGCCGACCAGGAAACGAGCGCCACCGCGCTCCAGGACGAGCGGAATCAGATCAACATCCTCCAGCAGCGGGTGGACGGCTGGCAGGCCACCTACGCGAAGCTGTC
>JAJPKB010000479.1 GCA_021323915.1 Chloroflexota bacterium
CTCCAGGCGGCTCTTGAAATACGCTCCCTCGGTCCGAGACCGCTCCACGAGGCCGTGTTCTTCGACCTCGGCGATCGACGCCAGAGCGGCGGCCGAGGCGACCGGATTGCCGAGGAAAGTCGTCGACTGCTGATTGGCGTGCCACGATCGTGCGATCTCGGGCCGGGTGATGACCGCGGAAATCGGATAGCCGCTCGCCATCCCTTTGCCACAGACCAGGATATCCGGCACGACGCTGGCCCGGTTCATCGCGAACCATTCGCCGGTTCGTCCGAATCCGGTGATGATCTCGTCGGCGATCAAAAGGATGCCGTGCCGCGTGCAGAGCTCACGGACGCGCTGGACGAAGCCGGTCGGAGGAATGATCCAGCCGCCGTGTCCCTGGACGGGCTCCATGATGACCGCGGCGACGTCGCACACGCCGGAATCGGGGAACGTGAGGACGCGCTCGAGGTAGTTGGCGCAGAGCTCGCCGGCGTCGCCTACCCCCTCGCCAAAGGGGTTGCGGTAAATGTCCGGATACGGGACGTGGACCACGCCGGGAAGGACGCTCACGAAAGGCTCACGGTAATACGTTTGCGACGTCACCGCGAGCGCGCCGCCGATCTTGCCGTGAAACCCTCCCTGAAAGGCGATGACGGTGTGACGACCGGTGTGCAGCCGTGCCGTCTTCAGGGCGGTCTCGATCGCCTCGCCGCCGGTCGTCACGACGTGAGCGACGCTGAGGTCGCCGGGCGCAAGGCTTGCCAGCTTTTCCACCAGCTTTACGCGCGGCTCGTTCGGATTCGCCACGCCCTGGCTATGGAGCATGCGACCGGCCTGCTGGGTGATCGCCGATACGATTCGAGGATTGCTGTGACCGGCGACCGCGACGCAGAATCCGGCGGTCAAGTCGACGTAGCGGTTGCCGTCGACGTCGACGATCGTCGCGCCACGCGTGCGCTCCCAGAAGACGGGGACGTCTCCGGCGGTTATTCCGGATGCCGCCGGCGACTCGTGCTCGGCCAGGCGGCTAGCCAGCTCCCGCGAGCGAGGGCCAGGCACGTCGGTCGTCATCCGGGGCAGCTCAGTCCCCAGCAGATCGTTCTCTTCCATCAACATCTCGTTTCACCTCGCCTCGTCTTGTCCGCCGGTCGTATCCGGACGCCTTTCCTTCGTTCGATGACCGCGCACTCTGGCAGCGAATGCCGCGAGCCAGTATACTTGGCGACGAGTACGCGCGACAAGGTGTCCCTCTTCGGCCTCGTTTGGTAAAATGCTGCCGAGAGAGTGGTCAAGTACGCAGGAGGTACAAGGGTGTCATCGATCACCGCTTCTATCGTCGATGAACGGTATGGTCAACTAGAGCCCGATTTTGAAAAATGGGAAAAGATCAAGGACATCATCGACCAGTTCATCGACATTTCACTCAACTACCGCCAGAGTGGGCACCCGGGTGGCTCACGCTCGAAGGTCCACCTTCTCGTCGCGACGCTGCTGTCGGGAGTGATGCGCTGGGACATTCGCCATCCTGAGAACCGCTTCGGCGACCGTTTCATTCTCTCGGCGGGGCATTGCGTGCCCTTGATTTACGCGACGTTCGCCTGCCTGAACGAGTCGCTTCGCGCGATGTACGATTGGACCGGGGACCCGCGGTACCTGGTACCGGAGGCCCACGAGCGTCAGCTGACCTGGCCGGATCTGTCGCGGCTCCGACGAAACAAGGGCCTTGCCGGCCACGCGGAGAGCGAAGGTAAAACCCTGTTCCTCAAGTTCAACACCGGACCGTCCGGCCACGGCTCGCCGCCGTCGGCGGGAGAAGCGATGGCGCTCAAGCGCGCCGGGGCGGATGGCGTCAAGGTCTTCACCGTCGAAGGCGAAGGCGGCCTGACACCGGGAGCCGCGCACGAGACGAAGAACTCCGCCTGGGGCCTCGGCTTAGACAACCTTTACTACATGATCGACTGGAACGACTACGGCATCGACGACTTCGCGGCAAGCACGGTGGTAAACGGCACGCCGGAGACCTGGTTCGCGCCGTATGGCTGGCGGGTTTTCGGCACCGAGCACGGCAGCGAGTTCGGACCGGTCACCCGGGCGCTCCTCGAAACGCATCTCACCGACAACGAAACCCACGTGCCCAGCATGACCTGGTTCAAGACGCGAAAGGGCCGCGATTACCTGGTCTACGATTACAAGTCCCACGGCGTTCCCCACAAGATGAACAACGAGATGTTCTGGGAGCTTCGGAAGCAGTTCTCGGAAAAGTACGGGACCCGCTGGGTGGGCATGGGCGATCCAGCGCCGACGACCGAGGAGGCCGTTCAGGAGCAGTGCCTGGCCAACCTGAAGGCCGTTGCCGAGACGATGCGCGAGGATCGAGCGCTTTGCGAGTACCTTGCGAACCGCCTGATCGAGATCGGCGAAAGCGTTCCCGAAGAAATTTCCAGCTTTAAGCTCGACACGAGTAAGAACCCGTGGAAGGACGAGCGGCTGTTCGACTTCGAAAAGTACCCGAAGGAGATGTTCGTCGCCCCGGGAAGCAGCGCTCCGAACCGCGCGGCGCTGGCCAAGTGGGGCGCCTGGGTCAATTCGTTCGGGCGGCGGTACTATGGTCGCCCACTGGTGATCGCGTGCTCGGCAGACCTCGCGGAATCGACAAACATCGCCGGTTTCGCTCACGGATTCGGCGAAACGAAGGGATGGGGACGCTGGGATCGCAACACCAACCACGACGGTGCGCTGCTGCCGCAGGAAATCACCGAGTTCACCAACGCGGGCATCAGCGCGGGAATCGCGACAGTTAATTTCTCCACCAAACCGTACGAAGAGTTTGATGGCTTTTACGGGGCGTGCTCTACGTACGGCTCGTTCAGTTACTTGAAGTACGGTCCCTTGCGCTTGTTCAGCCAGTTGGCGCAGGACTCTCAGATCAAGGTCGGAAAGGTGATCTGGGTTGCCGGCCACTCCGGTCCCGAAACGGCCGACGATTCCCGGACTCACTTCGGGGTGTTCGCTCCGGCGGTGACCCAGCTCTTCCCGGAGGGAAGGACGATCAATCTTTACCCATGGGAGCACAACGAGGTACCGGTGCTGCTTGCCGCGGCATTGCGTCAGGATGCGCCGATCGTGGCGATCCACCTGACCCGACCGCCGATCCAGATTCCGGACCGCGCGGCGCTCGGCATGCCGTCGCACTTCGCGGCGGCCCGCGGCGCCTACGTTCTACGGCAGTACCGAACCGATCAGAAGCCGATGGGCACGATCTTCGTCCAGGGAACGATGTCGACCTTCAACCTCGTCAAGCTCTTCCCGGAGCTGGACCAGCGCGGCTTGAACGTGAAGGTGGTGGCCGCGGTCAGCCCGGAGCTCTTCCGACTGCAGCCCGAAGAATATCGGAGTCAGGTCGCCTCGGACGCAGATTGGCTCGATTCGATGTGTATCACGAACGGCGGACGCCGGACGATGCACGACTGGCTGAGCAACAAGGTGGCGGAGGAATACACTCTCTCGTCCGACTTCGACAACCGCTGGCGCACCGGCGGCAACGTCTCCGAGGTCCTCGAGGAAGCGCATCTGTCCCCGAAGTGGATCCTGGCCGGTATCGAGCGGTTCGTGCAAGACCGCGATCAGCGACTCGGCCGAATCTCTCGCGCCCTGCAGCAGGCTCAGAGTCGGTAGGTGCCTGAGCGCATTCGCCTGGTCGCGATCGACGTGGATGGAACACTGCTCGATCCCGACGAGGAGATTCGCCCACGCGTAGAGAACGCCATCAAGGCAGCGCTCGCGACCGGTTGCCAGGTCGTCCTGGCAACCGGTCGTCGCGTCCAATCAGCCGCGCCGATCGCACGCCGCCTCGGCCTCTCGACGCTGATCCTGCTCGATGGCGCCGTGGTGTACGATCTGGAATCGGCAACCGCTCTCTACGAGCGAACGTTAGACCCGCCTTCCCTGCGCCTGGCAGTGGAGGTTGTGCGGAGAGCCGAGTTGCCGACCGTGCTGTTCGAGTCGCCGGCCGCCGGCGGGCGAATCTTCGCGACGCCGGTCGAGCTGGATAACCCGGAGACGGCGGGTTACCTCGGCCGACGCGACGAAGTGCTTCGTCTTCCGGTAGAGCAACTGGTTAAGGTTGACCGGGTGGCCGGCGTGGCGGGGATGGGCGAGGCCGGTGCGGTCGATCGGCTCGCCGCCGCGGCGCGTCGGATCGATCGGCTTCAAGCGGTTCGCTGGACTCCGTCGTCGTCCGGATACCGGGTCGACGTGCTCGGCCTTACCGCGCCGGAGATTTCCAAGGGGCGCGCGATGCTCTGGCTGGCCGAGCAGGCGGGAATCTCGCCGGAGGGGACGCTCGCGATCGGCGATTACGAAAACGATCTGAGCATGGTCGCGTCGGCCGGAATCGGGGTCGCGATGGGGAACGCGGTTGCCTCGGTGAAAGCGATCGCCCGTGAGGTGGTGGCGGATAATCAGAACGACGGGGTCGCGGAAGCGCTGGAGCGCTGGGTTCTGAAAGTGGACCGGAAGGAGTAGATCGCCTCGGCCCGGCGGCTCGGCTGCTGTGCCCGGGCCGATCGGGCGACGGGAGGGGCGAGGGATGCCTCACCCCTCCGGATAGACCTTTGCGATCCCCCGTTCGTGATCGTCGGAACGACCTTAGAACTTGCCCTGCTTCAGGAGGTTCGAGATCACGTTCTTGGCCATGTCGCAGTGTCGGATCTCGTCCTTGCGAATCCCTTCGAACAGTTGCAAGGCATCTTGATCGTTGTTGCGCTTCGCGTCGTCGATGTAGGTATCGAGGGCATCGACCGCCTTGCCGCAATTGGCGAGCACGGTGATGACGTCGTACGCCAGGTCGCTCATCGCCTCGACTTTGCCGCCGGCAGGCTGCATCTGGGCCATAATTACCTCCCGATCTCAAGAGTGGTGAGCATCGGTCGCGGCAAGCCCTGTGCCAGCGCTGGACCGTTTCGACCAAGAGTCGGCCAGTGGTTAACCGGCAGGCTGTGCAAGTGGTTAAGATGGTAGTAAAGTAGACCCAGCAAGTCGCTTGACTGTTCCTTGGGATAATCTCCAAAAGCAACCTGGCCGGAAATAGGAGGTATACTCGATCCTTTCCTTGGTAGATTAAGCAAATGACCAAGGACGAGGAGCATCTTTGCGTGGTTCAGTCCGGGAGCGGTCCAGTGCACTGAGGATAAACGACGGTTAAGAACAGAGATGGGGCCGGGCATCTGTCCAAAGTGTGGAACTCAAACGGTTGGTGACGCAACTTTTTGTCACGAGTGCGGGACCAGACTGGCGATTCCGGAGAATGTACCCGCCCAACAGACGGGGAGTGCGGGTACACGACGCCCGCTCAACCTCATAAGGTGGGCTGTCTTAGCCACCATCGGGGGCTTGGCCCTCTTGATCGCTATAGTAGTGACGATTGGTAGCGGTCCTACCCTTGCCAGCTACGTCTGGAAGCCGATCTCCCCTCCCACCGGGCTCCAGACTGAGGACCCCGTTCAAAGGGGCAGCTTCGGAACCTCCATAAACCGTCTCTGGCAGCACCAGGGTGTCTGGACAGGGAAGGAGATGCTGGTCTTCGGGGGCCTGGTGGAACGAACCAACCCCAACCAACCCTATAGCGATGCCATCTATGCTGATGACGGGGGTCGTTACGATTCGAGCACGGATACCTGGTCTCCCCTCCCGGCCACCGGCTATCTTCCCACCTACGGCTATCTTCTTCAGGACAACGCGGTGTGGACCGGGCAGGAGGCGATCATCTGGGGCGGCTACTGGCCCTCTCGAAATTATGCGAG
>JAJPKB010000171.1 GCA_021323915.1 Chloroflexota bacterium
TCCGGCCAAGATCAGCTACGGGGTGATGGGCTTCCGCTGTCCGCACCACTGCCATCTCGGTGTACACTCCTACGAGGACGATCCCCACAAGCCTATCGATATGAATGAGAAGACCGTCCTGCTCTCCGGCGAGGAGTACGCAGCGATGATCGCGGAGCTGCGAAGAGCTTTGCAGGATCTTTGGACCAAAACTGCTCGCCCTGACGCCAGCCGCCTGTAACCAAATCTGGTTGCCGTTCGTTGTGAAGGTGAGGATTGTCCAAGAAGGCCGTCTGGCAGGCGGTATCGACCGAATAGTTCGCTAGGGTGCCCGCCTGGCTGATGGCTCGATCACTGGGCAGCCCGTCTGATGTCCGGAGTTTGCTCGTGCTACTCTCGACCTTCCACCAGAGACTCGGACGCGGTGTCGCCGCGGCATTTCTCTTAGTCTGAATTTCGCACGGTGATGGAATTGGCAGTTGGCTCCGGCTCTTGGATGAACACGGAGCTACGGGATCTGAATCATGAGCCACCGCCAAGCGGCATCCGCCGCGCAGGGGTTCCACACCAAGTCTAACTGCCAGGGGAAATCCCACGCTCGCGGTTTCCCGTCGCGCGCCCGTGCTACTGTGATCGGCGTATTCGCCGGAATGACGCGCCCGTGGTGCGTGCTGCAGTCCGGCGTCGCGCTCACGTCGCGGTAGTACTCCGGGCGATCGGTGAGCCAGACGAACACGCCATGAGAATAGGCGCCGTCCGACCTCACCTTGAACTTGGCCTCGATGGCGACTCGCGCGCCATCGCAGGCCACGGTCAGGTCGATTTCCTTTCGGCCGAACCTAACCTGACTTCCCGGTCTCGAAAGCTTTACCTCGGCATCGGGCAGGGCAGAGCGCAGCCGATCGAAGAAGACCTCCTTGACCCTCAATTCCTTGTCCCGCGCGGCGAGAAACCCTCCAGGCTGCGCGGCGACTATATCGCTGACGGCGGACCAGGTAGATCGGATCGTCTGAATACACCGCATGCCAAACCCCCGATGTTCAGGCCGGATTTCTCCTGATGGTCAACGAGGACCGCTGACGTAGCGTTCGGCGGGCGGGAAGCCCAGGACTTGAAGGATCGCCGTCGTGGGCGGGGCCAACCCCGTCACCCGGCGGAGGGTGCTGCCATCCTGGAAGGCCAGGACCAGCACACCGACAGTCGCGAACTGTGCCAGGAGCATGGTGCCCGACGAGGCCAGGGTCGCGTGCTGGGCGAGCAGTTCCAGTAGGGCGAAGACCAACAGGGCGACCATCGTGCAGAAGACCAGCGCCCGAATCCGCTCCTCCTTGTGGAGATAGATCGGGCGAATCGCCAAGGGACCCTTGAGCATGGCATAGCGCTTCTCCGGCACGTCGCGCCGCTTGGAGCGGGCGAGCATCAACTCGGCGTCGAGACCCGACGCGTTGGTGCCGAGAACGTAGCGGCCATCGAGGCGGGCAGCGGCGCCGATCACCTCCTCCCGGCGCGACCAGGTGAGGGCCAACGGCACGTCCGCGGACCCGCCCGCAACCTGCACGTCCAGGAAGGGACGGGCCGGATGCCGCCGCAGCAAGGTGGCGACGCGCTTCTCCACCGCCGCCCGCGTCGTGTAGGGGCGCCGTCCGACCTTGCCTTTCAGGTCGGCCAGAGCGTTCTCCAAGCGCGTAAGATGGGTGACGCGCAGCCCGGCATCCAGCCCCGCTTTGGCCGGGCTCCAGACGACCAGGGCGGTCAGCCGCAGCGGGGTCGGGTGCGTCGGCGACGGGGGAAGTTCCAAGGGACGCACCACCCCGTGGTAGGCCTCCCAGTCGGGATCGTCCTGGTCCCGCTGGGGGCGATAGGCCAGTGGAGCCGCGTCCAGGTCAGCGACGGGGACGCCTTCTTGCAGAGCGCGGACGGCCCCGCTGCCTACAGACGGATCGAGCGGCCCCAGGAAGCCGAGATTACTCTGGAGGTAGGCGGCAACGGCCTCCTCGGTGAGCATCGCCCGATCACTGATCACCACCGGCGCTGGCGCGCCCGGCTCGCGCGGGGGCAGGAGAGCGAGGAGCCCTTGCAGACGCCGCAGGTTCGCGACCGGCGTGGTCCGGTCGGCAATGTTGCCGGCCAGGACCTGATAGTCCAACGGGATGCCGCCGGCGATGGCCAGAGTGGTGGCGAGCTCCAGTTGCTTGCGATCAGGCCGATGGTCCCGACTGTAGCCGTAGGTGATCAGCTCGGCGTCGTCATAGTCCCCGCAGAACGCGACCGAGGTGATGTCATAGCCGAGTTGGGCGAGGTCGACCTGAAAGGCGGGGACGGCCCCGACTATCAGGTCCTGCCAGAGGGCATCGAGGTGGGGAACCAACGCGTCGAGGGCGCGGGCGAGACGGTCGTCGTTGGCTTGCTCCGCCTCCAGACCCAGGAGATCGGGCAGAACCGTGTCGGCCAGCCAGGTCTCGACGTGGACCAGGGGGCGGGGCGCCAGCAAGCGATTGAAGACGATCAGTTCGACGACCCGCCCCAGGTCCAGGTCCCGGCTCGCCGTTCCTTGGGGATGGCAGCGCGCGTTGACGACTTCGCGCAGCTTCAACTGCTCGATGAGGGGCATCAGCAGGGGCACCGCTCCCAACTGGCGGACCAGGTGGCGATCCAATTGGGCGTCGAGCAGCGCCGCTTGACCGGTGGGGACCGGGGCCGGCTCGGGCAACTGCCACGCGCGGATGGGACGGGGACGACGCGGCACGATGGATTGCTCCCGGGGGGCCAGATTGGTCGATCGCCGCAACGGCTCCGCCCGCACGGTCACCGATCGACACCCCGAGTTTACCATCGCCTATCACCATGCGAAATCCAGACTTAGCGACGCTGCTGGGCAGCGTTGCCTACGCCGACCCGAGCCCACCCTCCTGTACCGCCGCCCAGCTGAGCGCCTCCACCTCGTTGCAGGGCGCAACCCAGTCCATCGTCGGCCCAATCCTCTTCACCAACATCTCCGCGACGGCGTGTGCTATCCAGGGAATCCCCACCGTCCAACTGCTGGATAAGAATGGCGCGACCCTCGACGCGAGCCAGATCAACCAGACCA
>JAJPKB010000002.1 GCA_021323915.1 Chloroflexota bacterium
CTGGTCGCCGACGCGTGGCTCATTGAATCCCACTCGGGATTTCCGGAACTCGATCGCCGCTCCGGTTTCGGACAATGCTCCGACGTCTTGGCAGAACTGCGACCACCCCGAGTAAATCTGGCCGATTAGTTGGTTCCTGTACGGCTCGTCGATGTTTTCGAGACCGGTGGCGACCCGACATATGGCCGGGCGCGAGCAGCCGTAGACGAGTGGTACTTCCAGGGCGGCACACCCTTCGATAATGGCTGTCCTGACACCGAGTCTTCGCGCCGACCGCGTCAGCGAATTCTCCTTGGAGTTTAGTGATGTATTGCTGATCTCGTCCCATACGGATTGCTCGACCGGCTCTCCCAAGGACCACGATGCGACGCCCTCCGCCGGGTCACCAATGGGTTTGAACTCCATCCACTTGTGAGAGACGGTCCTCCCCAGGTGCCGGAGCAGCGTCGGCGGGTCGACCAGGGGGCGCTTCGCCGAAGTTTGTGGGAATTGGCCGAACGCCTGTCCAATCTTACCGGCGACGATCGCTACGGTACTAACCTCGTCTGCAGACCAGGCGAGGTCGCAGGCGAGGTCGATCGCCAGCACGCCTTCCAAGAAGTTGAGTCCGGACCATCCGGCGAACGGCACGCGGATTCCGGTGCGGATTTCGCCGAGGCGGGCCGATCTGAACGTGACAGGCCGCCGACGGACATTCGGCGCATTAAACAGGTCGGCCCATCGCACGCCCGGTAGCGCGATATCACCAGTTGCAAGCTTCTTCCTGGCGTTTTCCTCGGTCAGCGGCTCCCGCTCACCCCGCTCTCGCCAAGCGTGAATTTGGTAGGGAGCCAGTAGATCGGTGTCGGGCTCGAACTGCCGGCGAAGGATGACCGCAGCCCGGACCGGTTCGAGATCTCTGGCGAGTAGCCAAAGATCCTCGAGCAAATCATCGACGAATTGGCGATTGGGCCTGACGGGGGTGGACATCCTCGCAAGGACGCCGAGTAACCGTGGGATTGGATTGTCCTGCGCCGCCGGCCCGGCGTTTGAGCGGGCATCGAGGGCAGAACGCCGAATGAATGCTTTTTGCCACGAATTGACCAGGCCGGCGGCCACCACGGCGAGTTCCTGCAGGACCTTCGCGTCGCCGTCGGTGAACGGCCGGTCCCGCACGGACCGAATGCAGCGGAAGACCGCCACCGCACGCCGGGGATCATCACGATCAGGAAGGCCAAAGCCCATGTACCGCGAGTAGCGGAGCACCGGCCCAGAGACCCTCTCCGGGAATTTGTTCAAAGGCTTGGGCGGGAAATCCTCGGCCGCTTCGTCGTCCGGCGTGTTGCGGATCGCGATCACTCCTGGGTGCTTCGCATGATAGCTCGTGTAACCGGGGTCAGCCGCCGTATCGTACTCGGCCGGGCCCGATGCCGTCCTTACGGTATCGGTCGCCGCCCGGAATCGATCGGTCCCCGGGACGCGGACGAACACCGAGAAACCAAGCAGTTGGAGCAGGCTGCGGGCTTCCACTTCGAGCGTGGCAAAGCCATTGGACAGGGTTCCAAAAGCCAGTTCACCGTACAGCGCCTCGTGATGATGCCGTAACAAGGGATCGTTGGCGAGAACGGCCTCCGGAAGCGTTTCCGCACGAGGTCGCTCGTAAAGTGCGTGGCGAGTCACGGCCTTGACGATCCGAGGACGCATATGATCATAACCGGCGATCACGGCGCTGAACATTGCCGCCAAGGCAACGATGGCCGGCTCCTTCGGGAACCGCTCTTCCGCCGACTCGCTGAACGCGTAGATCGTTAGCAGCGCCGATGCACGGTTCGGGTCTGCATTTTTGCCCATCTCGTGCAAGGGAATAACGAGCGCGCGGCGCACGCCCATTGCATCTCCCTTGTAAGTCCGCAGCCAGCGCGGGTCTTCTGGTCCGACCAATCGATGTGCGCCACGAGGCAGATTCACGGCCTGGCCCAGGGCACTATCCCAAGGGATCGACATTCCGAAGCGCGCGTATTCCTGGCCGTAGCCGCTGGTGGCATAGACCTCTAGCCGTTGGTTCTTCGTGTCCACCCACCAGAGCACGCATTGTGCATCGTCCGATACATGGTCGTCATCGATCGTGTCGACGTCGACCTTAACGGCCTCGCACAACCGTGACAGCACCCCCGCTAGGTCGGAACCCGTCACATCGGGGTGCCACGGACACCAGCAGCCCTCGCGCGGCGGCTGACCGATTGTATGGAGGCTCATCAGATCGGGAACGAGATCCCCGACCGCCGCTGTCAGGTCCTCCAAATGGCCCTCGGTGAACGCCCCAACCCGCGAGGATTCGCAATTGATGACGCCGATTACTTTCTGCTTCTTCGAAAGCAATAACACGGGCGCGGCCATCTCAGATTTCGTGTCGGTCAATCCGCAGCGGTAGATCGGATCGAACTCCACCCGACCGGTGACGTAGCCTTTCCCCGACCGGGCAACGTGGGCGATGATGCTCGGTTGCTCCTGCAAGGGGATGAAGGGTTCGTGCCCGCGAGTGTTATGGCCACACATCGCTTCAAGGACGTCCCCTTTCAGGACGTGTAGCCACGTCGCCCGGGCGTGGAAACGTTCTCCCAACCCGACCACCTTGCGACGGATGCGCGAGAGCACCGCCTCCCGCGTCTCGTCTACGAGCTTGGTCAGACAAGCAGCGGTGGCCCGGGGAAGTCCGGGCCACACTTCGTCCGCTTGCGTGAAGCACGATGTCGAACGAACGCTCGTGCTGCCGAGGTCGATGGTTCGTGCATAGATCTCGGCGAAAGCTGGGCCGGAGGGATGCATCGCT
Organism: Chloroflexota bacterium; assembly: GCA_021323915.1. Lineage (GTDB taxonomy): Bacteria > Chloroflexota > UBA6077 > FW602-bin22 > CADDYW01 > JAJPKB01. The sequence goes on from JAJPKB010000002.1 coordinate 2,810, forward strand.
TGTGGATGATACCCGGATGTGTTGGCGTCCTTTTCGGTGCCGTCGCCAATTGGCACGGGGCCGACCGCGCCGATTTGATCCGAGGCAATCGTGCGTCGGTTATTTGAAGCGTTCACGGCCTTGTCAGCGAGCGTGAACAGTCCCCGGGCCACGATCGCTCTTGCCATAGAACGCTCTCGCTCACCGACCGGATGTCCAACCCA
>JAJPKB010000046.1 GCA_021323915.1 Chloroflexota bacterium
GCTCGCTCAGCTCCGGCACCGCTGGCCGGTGCGCGAGATGGTCTCCTGGCGGCAGTGGCAGGACCTGGGAAGCCTTCTCCTGGCGAACGTGATCCTGTGGGCGTACCTGTCCTTCGATCAGTTCATGCTGATCTGGGTTGGGAATCTGAACGACCAGATCCCCTGGTACCTGCGCCGCATGACCAATGGCTGGGATATCGTCGGGGTGGTCATCATCCTCGGCCAGTTCGCCGTTCCTTTTCTGGCGCTGGTTCTACGCGGCGTTCGGCGAAACCCGGTCGCGCTGGCCTCGGTCGCGCTCTTGCTTTTCAGCTGCCGCTTTCTGGAAGAGATTCTGCTGGTCGAGCCGGACTTTCCGGCGGTGAGCATCCTCGGTCACTGGCAGGATCTCGCGCTGCTGCTCGCGCTGGGAGGCATCTGGCTAACACTGTTCCTGCGGCAGCTCCGCGGGCGCCTGGTCGCGGTCCGGCCGTACGCCATCTTTCCGGAGCACGCGATCACCGCGGTTGCTCCGGGCGAGCCTTCCCCGGGGAGCTAACCGATGACTGAATCGAGACGACGGGGTCGGATACTCATCAGCGCGATTATCGCTGTCATGATCGTGATCGCCATCGCCAGCGTGCTGGTCGTCAACGTCAGGCAGGGCGGAGCGCCGCCAACCCCGACGTCATCCTACACCGCCGCGGCCCTCCGGCCGGGTGAGGACGCGATCCTCAACAGCTACGGCTGGGTCGACCAGAAGAACGGGATCGCGCGGATCCCGATCAGCCGTGCGATCGACATCATCGCGGCGCGCGGACTACCGGCGCGTCCGACCAGCACGGCCACCAACGACGAAGGAGAGACGATTCCCTCGTATTCGAGCTCCGGAACCCAGCCGAGAGAATGGCTTCATTGATGGATGCCATGGATGCCCATCATTGACGCTCACGATCGACGTTCACGATCGACGTTCACCTTGGATTACGCTTGCCCTGATCGATCCGGGAGATGGTGCAATGGCCGATACAATCGCGATCGTCGCGATGGTCGTCGCGTTCATTCTTCTTCTCGTCGCGTTTATCCGGTTATTTCCCGACCTGGTAGCCGAAGCCCGCGCCGATGCCGCGGCGATCCGGGCAGCCGAGACCCGAGCTCGCCACAACGAGGCCGGGCGACAGGATCCTCCCGGATAAGCCCGCGCTGCCGTCCAGCGTTTGCGCCAGCGCAACGACAATCTCGCTCGTCGGGCACACGATTGAACATGGTGACGAAGTTATCAGGATCCGGAGCGATGATGACAATGCGAACGTTGAACATGGACGGCATCAATCGATTCTCGCGGCGCCAGCTAATCTTCATGGCGGCTGCGGCGATGGCGGGGAGCGCGCTGGCGGGATGCTCCACCGGCGGAACGGTCACTACGGGCGAGGGAGTCGCACAGGTCGCCCAGCCCGCAGCGCAGGTGAACGCGGCGAGCGCGGCCGCCGGAGCCACGAGCGTGGTTCACATGACCGACCAGTTGAAATTCGATCCGGCGACGATCACCGTCAAGGCCGGAACGACAATCGAGTGGCAAAACACCAGCACGACGGTGCATACCGTCACCGACGATCCGTCGAAGGCGCAGAACCCGAGTGACGCGGCGTTGCCGAACGGCGCCCAACCGTGGGACTCCGGGATGATCAACCCCGGTCAGACCTATCGGCGAACCTTCACCGTGGCTGGTCAGTACAGCTACTTCTGTATTCCCCACGAATCCATGGGCATGGTGGGAAAGATCGTTGTTCAATAGCCGAATGGGCACGCCAAAGGTGAGCCGAGCCCGTTCCGCTCTCGTCGCGTCCGTGGGAGGGTGCAAATGGCACTAGAAACTCAGGCACGGTCTGTCCCACCAAAGCCTTTTCCGGCGGCACCGCCGGTTTGGATGGTTCCGCTGACGAGCGCGATTCGGGCCGCTTTCGGCATTATCTGGGCGGTCAACGCCTTCCTGGCCTGGCAACCTGGCTTCAGCGCGCATTACGTGGGTTACCTCCAGAACGCGGCGCAGGGGCAACCGTCCTGGCTGGGGCCCTGGTTCGCTTTCTGGCTCGCCGTGGTGACGCCGAACGCGCTCGCGTTTGTCTGGCTCACCCGCCTGATCGATCTGGGGCTCGCGCTCGGCCTGCTGCTCGGCCTCGCCCGAAAGTGGATCTACGCCGTCGGAGGCGTTTTCAGCCTCCTCATCTGGGCGACGGCCGAGGGGCTCGGCGGGCCGTACGTTGCCGGGACCTCGAACCTTGGCCCCGCCCTCGTCTACGTGCTCGTGTTCCTCGCGCTGATCGTCTTCGATCGACTCGAAGGGCGAACGCCCTACAGCGTCGACTACTATCTCGAAGAGCGCTGGCCTCGCTGGGCACGCTGGGCCGAGTGGGCGCCTCGCGACATCGTCGTACGGACGCCGCCGCGGCTCCCCTGGTCGGAGCAAGGCGCCGCCATCGTCGCGATCCTGGCCGCGCTGGTTTTTCTCTTCGGAAGTCTCCAGAGCGCCCTGGGCACCCAGCCGGCGACGCCAAGCAACGCCGAGGCCGCCGTCTCCCCCCTTAGCCTGATGGCCAGCGCGCCGGTCGCCCGGGCGCGGGACGCGACGCTGCCGCCGCTCCTGGGCACCGGCGCCACCGTGCCGGTCCATCTCGTGGTGAGCGATACCACGGTCGAGATCGCCAGCGGCGTGACCTACAAGGCGTGGACCTTCGGCGGGACGGTCCCGGGGCCGATCCTCCACGTCCGGCAGGGCCAGACCGTCCAGGTGACCCTCACCAACAACGGGACCATGCCGCACTCGATTGATTTCCACGCGGCCCAGATCGCGCCGAACGCCGCCTTCACGGACGTCATGCCCGGCCAGTCGAAGGAGTTCTCGTTCGTCGCCACGACGCCAGGCGTCTTCCTCTACCATTGCGGCAGCCAGCCGGTGCTGCTGCACATCTCCAACGGGATGTACGGCGCGCTCGTCGTGGATCCGGCCACGCCGCTGCCGGGGGCGAATGCGAGCTACGTCCTGGTCCAGGGCGAGTGGTACACCAGCCAGGCCGAGGGCACGGTCATGATCGCCAACTGGGCCAAGATGCTGGCCGCGACACCCGACGAGGTCGTCTTCAACGGCACCGCTTTCCAGTATCGGGACCATCCGCTGACCGCGCGCGCTGGTCAGCGCGTTCGGCTCTACGTGGTGAACGCCGGACCGAACCTGACCAGCGCCTTCCACGTGATCGGCGCCGTCTTCGCCGACGTGTATCCGGATGACAACGCCGAGCACGCGCTCAGCGGCGTTTCGGTGTATCCGGTGGCGCCGGGCGAGGGGGTGGTCTTCGACCTGGTTATCCCTGAGCCGGGAAAGTACGCGTTCGTCGATCACAGCATGCGCGATATGCAGATTGGCGCCCTCGGAACCCTCGAGGTCGTGCCCTGAGGCGCCACGTTTCGAGATAGTCCCTTATTCATCGAGGAGAGGACAGACTCGCTCGACCGCCGCGACAAGATTGTCGAGGTCGAGCGGGTCCACGACGTAACCGATGGCGCCGACCCGTTCGGCCACGGCGCGGACCTCCGGACCACCTCCCACGACCAGGACCGGAAAGCCCGGCTCGTGCTCTCGAATCTGACGCAGGGCCCGCAGCTCATCCTCGGTCGGGCCTTTGACGTGGACGAGAGCCAACGACGGTCGGGGTTCAGCGAGAGCCCGGATCGCTTCGTCCCCGCTATCCGCGGTACTGATTACGTAACCCTGGTCGGTCAGTGCCTCGGATATGACCGCGCGACTCTCCGGGTTCTGGTCGACGACGAGAAGCCGGCATTCACCCATCGAAACTCCCTCTGAAATCCTCCACGAGTACCTGAGCCCAGGCGTCGTGGCGCAGGCAAACCGTGAAGCAAGGATATACCCTCCCCGGAGACACGTCAGTGCGCTGGCGCACGGAGCCGCGCCTCGATCCCGGCGCTTCGGACAGGTCGGGGCGGGGTCTGCCCGGACCCACCATCACCGCGTCGACCACATCGCGTCGCATTCTGCCGGTTTCTTGCCGCGGCAACGGCCGGTGATACAATGCGAAGAACTCTGCTGGCTGAGCCGTCTCCGCGCGAACTGCCCGGCATCGGGGCCGGAGGAGCAATGTTTGAAAGGGACGCTGAGCGACCCATCGTTAACCTACCGTTTGGCTCGCACGTCGGATTGATCTACCGGTCTCGGGAGGAGTGGGCTCCGGTGGGATGATCGACATTCTGCGTCGCCGCGTCGACGACGCGCTCGCGGCCAGTTTCGCCGGGCTGCGGGTGACGGTCGAGATGACCGAGCTGCTGGCGACCATGGAC
>JAJPKB010000022.1 GCA_021323915.1 Chloroflexota bacterium
AGGAAGATCTCCCTTAAGACCCTTCCCCCGCAACTGGGGGAAGGGGTAGGGGATGAGGGATCCCGGCCACCTCCCCACCCTATCCGGCACCATCCACGCGCCCGCGCCCCGCAAAGAACTCCGCCCGCTTGGCCCCAAACCGGACTACCGTCGCCCGCCGCTCGCACCCCGGCTGAAGGCCAGGGCCCCGGCGATCAGCAGGCCGACGCCCATCGCCAGCGTCCCGAGGTAGCCCGGTCGCGCGTTCTTGACCGGCCGCCGCGGGTGGGCGGGAAGGTTGTAGGTGTCCGGGCGGTCGGTCAGTAGGAAGAACGCGTGGAGTCCGCCCTCCAGCACCCGCTCGTCATGCCCGTACAGGTAGGCCCCGGTCTCACCCCGCGCGTGTAGCTCGGCAAGTCGCCGCTCGGCTCGGCCCTTCAACTCGTCCAGGTCTCCGAACTGGATCGACCGGGTGGGGCAGACCTTGGCGCACGCGGGCTGCTCGCCATCCTTCAGGCGGTCATAGCAGAACGTACACTTATGGGCTCCGCCGTCGTAACGGCTCCGCTCGATCACCCCGAAGGGACAGGCCGCCACGCAGTAGCCGCAGCCGTTGCAGACGTCCTGCTGGACGTACACCGTGTCGAACTCGGTCCGAACGATCGACCCGGTTGGACAGACCTCCTGGCAGGGCGCGTTCGCGCAATGCTTGCAGACATCGCTGAGGAGCAGCCAGCGCGGCGCCAGGCGGTCGTCCTCGATCCGCTCGACGAACTGCACGTGCCGCCAGGTCGTCGACGAGAGCGCGCCGGTGTTGTCGTAACTGTTGCCGGTCCAGCGCGGCGGCTCGGCGGGAAGCTGGTTCCACTCCTTGCAGGCCACCTCGCATGCCTTGCAGCCGATGCAGACCGTCGCGTCGGTGAAAAAGCCCCTGGTGGGCGCCGGCGGTGGCGGATCCACCTTTTCGAGCGCGGCGATCAGCGCCTTCCAGCGCGCGTTCATCGATGCCTCCGCTTGCCGGTGCCCGAGCGACCGGACGTCGAAACGCTGAAGATCTCGCCAGCGTGGAGATCCGGCTGCAGGTCCGACGGGGCGTCCGCCAGGCGGCCCGGTCGGAGATCCACCATCAGTGCCTTCACTTCGTAGATTCCCACGTTCGGCTCGAGGACTAGATGGGTCAAATCGTTGGCGATCGAGCCGGTCGCGACGCCCTGGTAGCCCCAGTGGAACGGAAGCCCCACCTGGTGAACCAGCCGGTCGGCAATCCGAAACGGCCGGAGCCGGCGCGTCACCATCGCTCGGGCCTCGATCGCGCCGCGTGCGCTGACGATCGTCACCCACCCCCGGTGCGAGATACCCTTCTCTTTCGCGAGCTCGGGGCTCAATTCGACGAACAGCTCCGGCTGGAGCTCGGCCAGCCAGGGCATCCAGCGCGTCATCGGGCCGCTGACGTGGTGCTCGGTCAAGCGATAGGTCGTGAGCACGATCGGAAAGCGCGGATCTCCCGGGGCGGCGAGCGGGTTGTCCGCCCGGTCGCGAAAGTAGCGCGCCACCGGGCTCGATCGCTGCCCGCGGTAGAGGGCGTTGTCGACCGGCGACTCGGCCGGCTCGTAGTGGGTGGGCAGCGGTCCATCCTTCAGACCGGACGGCGCGAACAGCCAGCCCTTGCCGTCCGGCCGCATGATGAACGGGTCGCTGCCGCTCAAGGCGTCTAGGCCGGTCGCGCCCGGCTTTGCCGGATCCGTCGGCGGCTTCGTCGTCGGGAAGTCCGGCACGTCGAGGCCGGTCCAGCGGCGCCGCTCCTCGTCCCACCAGACGTACTTCTTGCGCTCGGACCACGGTCGGCCCTCGGGGTCCGCCGAGGCGCGGTTGTAGAGGATCCGACGGTTCGCCGGCCAGGCAAACCCCCAGCCCGGCGAGACGTAGTCGTCGGCAACTCGCGACGCGGCGCGGTTCACCCCCTCGGCTGGATAGACGCCGGTGTAGATCCAGGAGCCGCAAGCGGTGCTGCCGTCGTCCTTCAGCTCGCCGAAGTCCGGGAGCTGAACCCGCCCCGGCCAGGTGAACCCGTTGATCTCCTTCAGCACCTTCTCGACATCCGGCTCGTCGACGATCCGCGAGTCCGCCTCCGGCTCCGACCGGTCGAAGTCCCAGTAGAGATCCTGGATCGGGCGGTCGCGGGGCTCGCGGCTGTCAGCGTAGAGCGTCTTCAAGCGCTTCGCCAGGCTGTGAATGAACCAGGCGTCGGACCGGGCGTCGTCCGGCGGGTCCACCGCCTTCTCTTTCCATTGAAGCAGCCGCTGGGTATTGGTGAAGCAGCCGGCCTTCTCGCCAGGACCCGCCGCCGGCAGGAAGAAAACCTCGGTCTTGATCGCGGCGGGATCCGCGTGGTCGGGCGGCGCCTTCCAGAACGCCGCCGTCTCGGTCTCGTAGAGGTCGCGGACGACCATCCAGTCGAGGTTCGCCAGCGCCCGCCGCTGGAGCCGGGCGTGGGAGCTGCCGCCGGCCGGATTCTGTCCGAGCAGGATGAAGCCCTTCACCTTGCCGTCGATCATCTGGTAGGTCGTGGCCAGGTGGGAATGGTCCTCGACCGTCTTCGGGACGTGGGCGTAGCAGAACTCGTTCTCCGGCGTCGCCGCGTCGCCGTACCAGGCGCGCAGGAAGCTGACCATGAACCGCGGCAGGTTGGCCCAGTAGCCGGTCTTCGGTGCGGCGGAATCCAGGTACTCGGCGAGGGTCTGCTGTCGCTGCAGCGCGGTCGGCTGGGGCATGTATCCCGACAGCAGATCGTAGAGGGTCGGCACGTCGGTCGAGCCCTGGATCGAGGCGTGGCCGCGCAATGCCAGGATGCCACCGCCCGGTCGCCCGATATTGCCGAGCAGGAGCTGGAGAATCGCGGCGGACCGGATCGTCTGGACGCCCTTGCTGTGCTGGGTCCAGCCGAGCGCGTAACAGATCGCGCTGGTGCGCTCGCGGCCGGATCTGCTCGTCAGCACCTCGGCAACCTGGAGAAACTGCGAGCGCGGCGTGCCGCAGACCGACTCGACCAGCTCGGGCGTGTAGCGCGCGAAGTGGCGCCGCATGATCTGAAAGACGCAGCGCGGATGCTCTAGCGACGGATCCGCCTTCGGACGGGTCGGCCCAGCGGCGCCGTCGACCGGCTCGCGCTCGTAGGCCCATGTCGACGGATCGTACTCCTGCGTCTCCGGATCGTAGCCGGAGAACAGGCCGTCGAGCTCCTCGGTGTCCTTGAAGCCCTCGCCGATGATCGTCGCCGCGTTCGTGTAGGCCACCACGTATTCGCGGAAGAATTTCTCGTTCGACAGCACGTAGTTTATCAGCCCGCCGAGGAACGCGGTGTCGCTGCCGGAGCGGATCGGCACGTAGAGCGACGCCTGCGCCGAGGTGCGTGAGAAGTGCGGATCGACGTGGATCAGCGCCGCCCCGCGCTCCTTCGCCCGCAGCGCCCAGCTGAAGGCGATCGGATGGGCCTCGGCCATGTTGCTGCCCATGATCAGGATGCAGTCGCTGTTGATTAAATCCTGCTGAAAGGTTGTCGCGCCGCCGCGACCGAGCGAGATGCCCAGACCGGGCACCGTCGAGGAGTGTCAGATCCTCGCCTGGTTCTCGATCGAGAGGATGCCCAGGCCGCCGTTCAGCAGCTTCTTGATCAGGTAGTTCTCTTCGACCTCGAGGGTCGCCCCGCCGAGCGAGGCGATCGAGGTGCAGTGGTTGACCACCTGGCCATCCGGAAGCCGCTCGACGAACGTCGCGTCGCGGGTGTCCTTGATCCGCCGGGCGATCTGCCCCATCGCCCAGTCGAGCGACACCGTCTCCCAGCGGTCGCCGAACGGCCGGCGATAGAGAGCGTGGGTCTGGCGGAGCGGATTGACGACGTACTGGAACGTCGCCGCGCCCTTCGGACAGAGCGTGCCGCGGTTGATCGGACTCTCCGGATCGCCCTCGATCTCGACGATCTTCCCCTCGCGGGTGTGGATCAGTTGTCCGCAGCCGACGCCGCAGTATGGGCAAACGCTCCGAGTCACCGTCGTTCCGCGGGTCCGCGCGACCTTCTCGACGCTCTCGCGGCTCGTCGGCTGGGGACCGCCGGGGCGGACGACGAAGTTCTTGAGAAAACGACCAGGCCCGCTTTGATCGGCCATAGTGAAGATCCTCCCGAGGACGGTGATCCGCGGATGAGTATAGGTAGGGCACCGAGGGGCGTCAAATCGGCGCTGGGATAGGGTATAGGCCCCGCCAAAAGTTCCGATTTAACAATTTCCTGCACGCCCACGGATCAGCGGTGCGCGACGCCCAACCTGTGCCGAGGCTGACACAGGGCCCGACGGCGAGCGGGGTCAGGTGACAGGGAGACGATGGGCGACGCCTGCTCAGGGTGAGCATCCTCGCCCGCCAGTCAGGCCCCGAGAAACGTTCCGATTTAACAATTCCGTGCACGTTCGGGGGCGGCGCCCCCCTGGCGGCGCG
>JAJPKB010000324.1 GCA_021323915.1 Chloroflexota bacterium
GATAGGCCAGACTCAGGGGAACCCGCGAGAGCACCGCGAGCCAGGTCACCGCGCCGGCGGCGTAGAGCAGCAATCCGACCACGACAAACGGACTCGTTGCGACCCGCGTCACCAGGGCGAATGGCTGCTGAAGCGAGCTCGTGCTGATCAGCCCGACCTGCGTCATTCCGACCTTCAAGGACAACTGACCGACGATGCCGCAGACGACGGACAGGCCGATCAGTCCGAGTGAGCCGCTCATTGGCGTAGCGATCAGCCCACCGCGACGGCGGATTGCCCGGCCGCTTCCGCGCGCCACGCCTCGACGGTCCGGCGGAGCCCATCCCGGAGGCTGACCGTGGGCGCCCATCCCAGATCCTCCCGCGCTCGGCGCGTCGCGAAGTACGCGGTACGAAGGTCGCCCGGTCGCCGCGGCGCGCGGCGCGGCGGGATCGTGACGCCGATGATCTCGCTCAGCAGGCGATAGATCGTGTTGACCGACGTTCCCACGCCGGTTCCAATAGAGTAGCAGCACCCGTCTCCGGCCGTCGCCGCCAGCAGATTCGCGCGGGCAACGTCTTCGACGTACACGTAGTCTCGGGTCTGCTCGCCGTCCCAGTGGATCACCGGCGTTTCCCCGGCGAGCAGCATGCGGGTAAAGATCGCGACCACGCCCGCTTCGCCATGAGAATCCTGACGCGGGCCGTACACGTTGCCGTAGCGTAACGCGGTGAAGGTAACGCCCCGGTCCAGCGCGTAGTACCTCAGATAGTGCTCCGCGACCATCTTGGTGATCCCGTAGGGAGACGCGGGCCGCTGGGGATGCTCCTCGTCGATCGGGAGGTAGTCGGGATTACCGTAGGTGGCGCCCGACGAGGCGAACACGACCTTGCGAACCCCCGCCCGCGCACAACCCTCGAGGACGTTGACGAGGCCAAGCACGTTGACGCGCGCGTCGTAAAGCGGGTCGTCGGTCGACGCTTTCACGGACATTTGCGCGGCCTCATGGAACACGACCTCCGGCTTCGTCTCCCCAAGCACGTCCTGGAACGAGGGGCTGACCACGTCCACCTCGTAGAAGTGAGCGCCTCGGTTCACGTTGCCGCGCTTGCCGGTGACGAGGTTGTCGACGACCCCGACGTCGTGCCCCTCGGCCAGGAGCAAGTCGACGATGTGGGAACCGATGAACCCGGCCCCTCCGGTGACCAGAACCTTCACAGAACCTCCTTGGACAAGTCAGCTCAGACCTCGACGGGCAAACCATGCAACAGGAGATCGGTCGCCGCGGTCAAGTCGGGCACGACCCGGAATCCGCCCTTGCCCGCCATCTCTGCCAGCCGCAATTGCTCGCGTCCCCGACCCGTCAGCACCAGGATCGTCTGGCAGCCCACCGCGAGCCCGGCTTCGACGTCGGCGAGCGCGTCGCCGACGACCGTCGCGTCCCTCAGATCGAGACCATAACGCCAGGCGAGACTCAAAAGCAGCCCGGGTTGCGGCTTCCGGCAGCCGCAACCCTCATCGGGGCGATGCGGACAGTAAGCGATCGCCTCGATTCGCCCCCCGTGGCGCTCGATCTCCTGAACCATCCGCCGGTTGATGCCGTCCACCGTCTCGCGAGAGACCATCCCCCGGTTGATAATCGCCTGGTTGCTGATAACAAAGACGGCGATGCCAGCGCGACCAAGCCGGGCCACCGCTTCTCGAGCACCGGGCAGAAATTGAAATTCGGACCAGTCTTTGACGTGATCGGGACGGTTCTGATTGATAACACCGTCCCGATCGAGGAAGACCGCTTTCACGGCGATCGGCCCTCGTTCCGGGCGCGCCCGCGCCCGCGGAAGATATCCCGGGGGGAAAGCTCGACCAGAAGGAATGCTCGAAGGACAGGCTACCGCCATCGCAACGTTCCCTTCGCCTTGAGAACCTCGCCGTGGCGGCAGTCTATGTTCGCGGGGCGCTCCGTCTCAGACCGATGGACAATGACTGAACGAAGGCGCTACCCGCTGCTTAGGAGATCTTGCGCAGCTCACCCACCCGAACCTCCGCCGGACACAGGCGACGAAGGATCTGAATGAGCACGCGTACCCGACCGGTCGGAGAGAGGTTACGATCGAAGATCGCCTCGACGCCCCGGAGCGGACCGCTCGTGACGACGACCCGATCGCCCGGACGAAAGGCGCTTTGCGCCGCCTGGCCGCGACCCCGGGTGAGGCGCTGTTGAATGGAATGAATCAACTCGTCCGGAACGGGCCACGGTTCGTCACCGTAACCCACCACGCACAGCACGCCCGGAGTGTACTTCGCGATGTGAAGCTCGGCGTGAGAGGAGTCGAGATGCCCGAAGAAATAGCTCGGGAAGAACGGCTCGAGGACGGCAGGCTTGCCATGCTGCTTGTGAACCCGTACCTGGGGCAGGTAAACTTCGATCCCCGCTTTCGCCAGTAACCCGGCGGCGAACGACTCCCTTTTCGGCTTCGAGCGGATGGCGTACCACTGTCGAGTATCAGCCGCGCAGGAACCAGCGAGCGAAACCACTTGTTCGGCCATCCAGTCACCTGATTAAAGGTCGTGATTGAAGCTACGCCGTGACCCAGGTACGTCCGAGGCAGGATCGACGATCACCGACGCCATTCAGGAAACGAGCTCTGCGTTCGATGCGTCAGTTGTTTTAGGCCCATCGGACCAGTAGCAACTATGTCAATTGTATGGGCCGGGTGGGTCAACGAGGGTAAGCTTTGGTTGAGATCGAGTTGAGACGGAATTTCGGGGTTCCAGCATCTTATAGATGAACGATCCTGGAGATGCGATCGCCAAGGCGGCACCGACGCTCTGTCTGCTCGAGTGGCCGCACGCGGGACGCCATCGAATTGAGCGTTTGCTTGGCAAATTGGAAAGTAAGCTCACTCAGAATGTAGCCTCAAGAGCTAGGTAAATCGTACTACATCAATCTGGGGGTTGATCCTCACGTGGCGCGTTGCTAGTGTACGCACTGCGTTGGACGCGTAACCATGTCGAATCAAGGAGGAGAGCAAAAACGCTATCCCTCGACCGGACTTTCTGAACCGCAAGGAACCCCGGAGGTAGTGGCTGGCTATACTACCGAGGGGTGAGAAGTCAGGTTTCATCGCGCGTCCTCCGTGGTACCCCTTCCCAATTCCGGGCCCAACCAATCTGGGTCAAATAACGGCTCCTTGTCGGCATCCGCGCCTACTCTTCAATGGCCTGGCTGCCGCGCGCCGTTAGCGGTACTGTTCGCGGTATCGGATGTGACCGGCTGCCCTTGTCCGTCACCCGTGCCCGGATCGACACCGAGCGGCACCTTAGGAGCTCCGCGCGGCTCTAGCGCCCGAGAAACCAGGCCCCGTCCAGAGACGGGGCCGTGGGGGGTATGGAAGAATATGGGCAGAATCCCATTGCTGCGGCTGGCTTTTCTGGCCTTCGCGTTTGGAGCCCTGGCGTTCGCAATCATCTGCTGGGGGCAGGCCGAGCCGGTCGGCGCGACCTCCTTGGCAGCTTCGTCGGCGGCATTCGCGAATCCGCCACGGTACGTGCAAAGTGCGCTGGCTTATACCGGGGATCCAGTGATGAGTCAGAGGGCAACATTTCACAATGCGGTGACCACCGGTGACCTGGTGGTCGTCGCAATC
>JAJPKB010000195.1 GCA_021323915.1 Chloroflexota bacterium
ATGTCCCGGGGCTTCGCGGGGCTTTTTTGGCGCTGGATAGAGCCGAGCGTTGCTGTCGTTGGGCGGCCCGGGCTCCCTCATCCCCTACCCCTTCCCCCAGTTGCGGGGGAAGGGTCTTGAGGGAGATCTTCCTGCTAAGACCCCTCTCCCACGCACTGGGAGAAGGTTCCCCTTGAGAAGGGGGTCAGAGGGTAGACGAGGGTAGGGGGTGAGGGAAGCCACGGCCCAGGAGGTTGGGCCCGTCGTCCAACGGGTACCGTGACTATGCACCGGGTGCTTGCGGGAGATCGATACCTAGCGAGGAGGCGGCGATGACGCGGAATGACGAGAATGTCGAAGGGACCGGCGTTGGCGTCGATCCGAGGCTGGCGAGAAACGGCGGCCTGTCCTACCTGGAAATACCAGTGGTCGAACGTCGCCAATCGGCGGCGTTCTACGCGGCCGTTCTCGGCTGGCAGATCGACTGGCGCGGCGACGACGATCCCCGTTTCTCCGACCAGACCGGCCACCTCATTGGCCGGTGGGTGACCGGTCGCCCGGTCTCCGGAGAATCGGGATTGCTCCCGTACATTTACGTCGATCACCTCGGCGAGGCGATCGAGAAGGTCGCGGCACACGGTGGCGCGGTCGTCCGGGCGCCGTATCCCGAGGGGAACCTTTGGATCGCGACCGTGCGCGACCCGGCCGGCAACGTGATCGGCCTCTGGCAGCGTAGAACCTGAAGTAGAGGTGATCTTCAGATGAGCACCGGAGGATTTTCCGCGACCCGTCTCGCCCGCGTGCGCGAAGTGTTGAATGGTTATGTCGAACGCGGTGAGGTGCCCGGTCTGGTCGCGCTGGTCAGCCGGCGGGGCGAGGCCCACGTCGACGTTCTCGGTCGGAAAGCGGTGCGGCGAGCCGATCCAGCGCGATACCATTTTCCGGATCTCGTCGATGTCCAAGCCGATCACCGCGGTCGCGACGCTGATCTTGGTGGAGGAGTGCGCGTTACGCCTGGACGAGCCGGTCGATCGGCTGCTGCCCGAGCTCGCGAATCGCAAGGTTCTAAAGCAACTCGACGGACCCCTCGACGATACGGTGCCCGCGCGGCGGCCGATCACGGTGCGCGACCTGCTGACCTTCCGCATGGGCTTCGGGCAGCTGATGGCGCCACCGGATGCGTATCCGATCCTGAGGGCGGCGAACGAGCTGCAGATCGGCATGGGACCGCCGAACCCGTCGGCGATGCCGGCCCCCGACGAATGGATCCGCCGCCTGGGGACGCTGCCGTTGATGCACCAGCCGGGCGAGCGGTGGCTCTACAACACCGGATCCGACGTGCTGGGGGTCCTGATCGCGCGCGCCTCGGGTCAGTCTTTCGAAACCTTCTTGCGGGAGCGAATCTTCGAGCCGCTCGGGATGAAGGACACCGGCTTCAGCGTGCCCGCCGCGAAGATCGACCGGCTGGCCACCAGCTACTGGACCAACTTCGCAACCGGCGCGCGAGGTTTACGACCAAGCCGCCGGCGGCCAGTGGAGTCGGCCGCCGGCGTTTCCATCTGCCGCCGCCGGGCTGGTCTCGACGATCGACGACTACTATGCCTTCGGCGAGATGCTGCGGAACCACGGGCGGTACGGAAACCGACGCATCCTGTCGCGGCCCTCGGTCGAGACGATGACGACTGACCAGCTGACGCCCGAGCAGAAGGCATTGTCCGGATTGGTTGGCGGCTACTTCGACGCCCATGGTTGGGGGTTCGGCGTGTCGATCGTGACCCGCCGCGTCGATCCAGCTCGCTCGGCTGGAACGTACGGCTGGGACGGTGGCATGGGCACGTCCTGGTATTCGGATCCCCGCGAGGACTTGATCACGATTCTCATGACTCAGTGCTCCTGGACCTCCCCGAGTCCTCCAAACGTTTGCCTCGACTTTTTGACCTTGGCCTATCAGGCTATTGACGACTGACGGGCGCGGAAACCGCGTACCGAATACGGCGAAGGAGACGTACAGTGTCAAATCCGGTTACCTGGTTCGAGATCATCGGCACCGACGCGGCCAGGCTTCGAACGTTCTACTCAGACGTGTTCGGCTGGAAGCTCAGTCCACCGGTTCCCGAAATGGGCAATTACAGCATACTCGACAACGAAGGCCAGGGCATCGGCGGCGGCATTGGCGAAGGCGGTGGGGGCCCGTCCCGAGTCACCATCTACATCCAGGTCGACGACCCGGAGACCTACCTCGGGAAAGTGACCGCCGCTGGTGGCACGGTCCTGATGCCGGTGATGAACGTCACCGAGGGTGTCACCATCGCGATGTTCGCCGATCCAGAAGGCCACACCATCGGCCTGCTGAAGGCGAACCCGAGCTAGTCGTAACCTTCACCGTCGATTGGCGCGTCTGGGCCGCGAGCTCTTCTCAGCGGAGGCTCGCGGCCTTCTCGTCGGGCGCTACGGGTTCGCGCAGGCGGCGGCGCGCTCGAGAAGCAGCGTCCGCTCGCGGGCGTTGCGGGTGAGCGACGCGGCTCGCTCGAACTCTGAGCGTGCCTCCGCGAGGCGACCGAGCTTGTGGAGCAAATCGCCCCGAACGCTCGGCAGAAGGTGGTAGGCCTTGAGCGATGGCTCGGTCGCGAGCGCGTCGACCAGTTCGAGGCCCACCGCCGGTCCGTACGCCATCGCCAGCGCCACCGCCCGATTCAGCTCGACGACCGGCGAGGGCAGACGGCCGGCGAGGGCCTCGTAGAGCGCCGCGATGCGCGCCCAATCCGTCGCCTCCGGGGCGCGTGCCCGGGCGTGACACGCGGCGATCGCCGCCTGGAGCACGTAGGGCCCCGCGGCTCCGCCGAGCTTTTCGGCCCGATCGAGCGCGACGAGACCGCGACGGATGAGAACCTGGTCCCAGCGCGCGCGGTTTTGAACGAGGAGGAGGATCGGCTCTCCCGACGGACCGATGCGCGCCCGCAACCGCGACGCCTGGATTTCCATCAGCGCGACGAGCCCGTGGACCTCGGGCTCACTCGGCACGAGCTCGGCCAGGATCCGCCCGAGGCGCAGCGCCTCGGCGCAGAGCTCCGGTCGGGTCCAGTTGTCGCCAGTCGTCGCCGCGTAGCCCTCGTTGAAAATGAGGTAGATGACCTCGAGGACCGAGGACAGGCGGGTGGTGAGGTCGTCACCGCTCGGCACCTCGAAAGGAACCCGCTCTTTGGCGAGGGTCCGCTTGGCCCGAACGATGCGCTGGGCCACCGTCGCCTCCGAGACGAGGTAGGCCCGGGCGATCTCGTCGGTCGTCAGACCTCCCAGCAGGCGGAGGGAGAGCGCGATCCGCGCCTCGGCGGACAGGACGGGGTGACAGGCGACGAAAATCAGGCGGAGCAGATCGTCGCTCACTTCCCCGTCGAAGGCGACCTCGGTTTCGGGAGCACCGGTCGTCTGCTGGGCTTCGAGCTCACGGCCGAGCTCCTCGTGCTTAGCGGCGAGCCGCTTGTTTCGGCGGAATAGATCGATCGCCCGGTGCTTCGCGGTGGCCATCAGCCAGGCGCCCGGATTGTCCGGGACACCGGCCGCCGGCCACTGCTCCAGCGCGGCGACGAGCGCATCCTGGGCGAGATCCTCGGCCAGGCCGACGTCGCGTACCAGCCGGGCGAGGCTGGCGATGAGCCGCGGCGACTCGATCTTCCAGACCGCGTCGATCACGCGATGAATATCGGTGGCCATCATGGCGACGAATGATACCATTCCGGCCGATCGACGCAAACCGGGTCGTGCCAGAACGGGTGCGTGCAGAGATCTTCGGAGGGGTTGAATAGGCTCGACAGGAGAGAGAAGCAGCCGTAAGCTCAACGGGGTCAGTTTCCATAACGACCGAGGAGGATACGGCCGTGGAGTCGAGCTTAGCGGCAGAGCAGGGCATTGCCCAAATGGTGGTC
>JAJPKB010000211.1 GCA_021323915.1 Chloroflexota bacterium
GACGCTAGAGAGGAATCCGATGGCCACCCTGACCCGAGTTCGCGACGACGTGCGCAACGTCGCCATTATCGCCCACGTCGATCACGGCAAGACCACCCTGGTCGACGCCATGCTCAAGCAGAGCCACATCTTTCGTGACAACCAGGCCGTCGGAGACTTGATCCTCGACTCGAACGCGCTCGAGCGCGAGCGCGGGATCACGATCCTCGCCAAGAACACCGCGATCATCTACCAGGGCGTGAAGATCAACATCATCGACACCCCCGGCCACGCCGACTTCTCCGGCGAGGTCGAGCGCGTCCTCAACATGGCCGACGGCGCGTTGCTGCTGGTCGACGCCCTCGACGGCCCGATGCCCGGGACCCGCTTCGTCCTGAAAAAGGCGCTCGAGCTGGGGCTGAAGCCGCTGGTGGTGATCAACAAGATCGACCGGCCGAACGCCCGGATCGGGGCGGTGCACGACGCGGTCCAGGATCTCTTTCTCGAGCTGGCCACCGACGTCGACCAGCTCGACTTCTCGGTCGTCTACACCAACGCCCGCGCCGGCACCGCGACTCTCGATCCGGCCCAGCCCGGCGTCAACATCTCGCCCCTGTTCGAGGCGATCCTCCGCGAGATTCCGGCGCCGGACGTCGACCTCGACGGCGGCTTCCAGCTTCTCGTCGCGAACATCGCCTACGACGACTACGTCGGACGGGCGGCGATCGGCCGAGTGCGCCGGGGGCGCCTCCAGGTGAGCGATCAGCTGGTGTGCATCGGGGCGGATGGGGTGCCGGTGCGCCAGAAGGCGGTTCAGCTCTTCGCCTTCGAGGGGCTGCGCCGCGTCGCGATCGAGGAGGCGCGGGCCGGCGACGTCATCGGCATCGCCGGGCTGGAAGACGTCCAGATCGGCGACACGATCGCGACCGCCGACGTGCCGGAAGCCCTGCCGCGCCTGGAGGTCGAGGCCCCGACGGTCAAGATGACGATCGGGGTGAACTCGTCGCCGCTCGCCGGCCAGGACGGCAAGTACTGCACCTCGCGGCAGCTTCGGGCGCGCCTCTTCAAAGAGCTCGAGACGAACGTGGCGCTGCGGGTCGAGGAGACCGGCAGCGCGGACGAGTTCCTGGTGTCCGGCCGGGGCGAGCTCCATCTCTCGATTCTCCTGGAGACGATGCGGCGCGAGGGCTACGAGCTACAGGTGTCCCAGCCCTCGGTGATCACCCGCACCGTCGACGGGGAGGTGCAGGAGCCGTTCGAGCACGTCATCGTCGACACCCTCGAAGGCTACGTCGGGGCGTTGACCGAGCAGCTCGCCAAGCGTCTCGGCCAGATGGTGAACCTCCAGCACGACGGCGACGGTCACGTGCGGCTCGAGTACGTCATCCCGACCCGGGGGCTGATCGGACTGCGTGGGGTATTTCTGACCCTCACCCGCGGCGACGGCACCATGTCGAGCCAGTTCATCGGCTACCGCCCGTGGGCCGGTCCGATCGCCGTGCCGCGAAACAGCGCGGTGGTGAACACCGGCGACGGCGTGGCGACGACCTACGCCCTGGGAAACATCCAGGAGCGCGCAAGCACCTTCATCGAGCCGGGCACGAAGGTCTACGAGGGCATGATCATCGGCATGACCCAGCACCCCCACGAGATCATCGTCAACATCACCAAAGAGAAGAAGATGAGCAACGTCCGCTCGTCGACCGCCGACATCGCGGTGCGCCTGACGCCGCCGATCATCTTCAGCCTCGAAGAGGCGCTCGCGTTCATCGGTCCGGACGAGCTGGTCGAGCTCACCCCGCGCTCGATCCGGCTGCGCAAGAAGCTGCGGTCGTCGGAGGAGCGGCTGAAGGCGCGCCGCGGCGTCGAGGGCTAAGCGATGGGAGAGGGCGGCTCGTCCCGCCGATCGAAGGCGCCGTCTCCCGCTCCAGACGCCGGGCCAAATCCCTCGGTCTCCGCCTACGCCTCGCTCGTCACCGAGTCCGATTGGCCCGACTACGCGCTGCTCGACTCGGGAGACGGCGCCAAGCTGGAGCGGTTCGGGCCGTACACCCTGGCCCGGCCCGACCAGCAGGCGATCTGGAAGCGGCGGCTGCCGATCGAGCGCTGGGAGGTCGCCGACGCGGTGTTCGAGAAAGGCAGCGGCGACGCCGGAGCCTGGGTCAAGCGGCGCGCGATGCCGGACCGCTGGCCGCTGCGCTACGAGGGCTTGACGGTCTGGGCCCGGCTGACCGGCTTCCGACACACCGGTCTCTTTCCCGAGCAGGCGCCCCACTGGCGCTGGATGGTCCGGGAGATTCAGCGGGCCGGCCGTCCGATCCAGCTGCTCGACCTCTTCGCCTACACCGGTGTTCGCACGCTGCTCGCCGCCCGGGCCGGCGCCCGCGTCACCTACCTGGACGCGTCGCGGCCGGCGATCGGCTGGGCGCGCGAGAACCAGGCCGCCTCCGGCCTGGACGACCTGCCGATCCGCTGGCTCCTCGACGACGCGATCAAGTTCGTTCGGCGCGAGGCGCGACGCGGCAACCACTACGACGCGCTCGCGATGGACCCGCCGGTCTTCGGCCGCGGTCCGAGCGGCGAGGTCTGGCGCTTCTACGAATCCCTGCCGATCCTCCTCGACCTCTGCCGCCAGGTCCTGAGCGAGCGGCCGCTCTTCGTCCTGATCAACGCCTACGCGGTCGAGGCGTCGAGCACGACGCTGGCGAACCTGCTGGTGGATCTGATGGCCGGCCACGGCGGACGGATCGAGGCTGGCGAGCTTGGTCTGCCGCAGTCGGGCTCGGACCGGATCCTGCCGGCCGGCATCTTCGGCAAGTGGTCGAGCGGCGAGTGATGGACGGGCCGTGACGACGATGAGCTGGCGTAAGGATCAGTCCCGCGACCGATTCTTCCGGCGGGCCAAGGCCGAGGGGTATCGGGCGCGGTCGGCCTACAAGCTGATCGAGATCGCCGACCAGCACCGGGTGCTGCGTCCCGGCCAGGTCGTTCTCGACCTCGGCGCGGCGCCCGGCAGCTGGAGCCAGGTCGCCCTCGAGCGGGTGAGCCCGGGCGGACGGGTCGTCGCGGTCGACCTCCAGCCGATGGCCCGGCTGGCCGGCCTCGCGACGATCGTCGGCGACGTCCGCGAGGCGAGCACCCGCGCCGCGATCCGGGCGGCCCTGGCCGGCCCGGCCGACGTCGTCCTGTCGGACGTCGCCCCGGCGGCGACCGGGATCCTGGTCGTCGATCAGGCGCGGGCGATCGAGCTGGCGACCGGCGCGCTGGAGATCGCCCGCGAGGTCCTCCGCCCCGGCGGCGCGTTCGTGGTGAAGGTGTTCCGCGGCGAAGACTTCGACCGGTTCTTGAGCGAGGTGCGGCGCGCCTTTGCCAGGGTAAACGTCGCGATCCCGGAGGCCACCCGCGCCGAGAGCCGCGAGGCCTACGTCGTCGCCCGGGGCCGGCGCTCCCAGACGCGCCCGGACGGAGGCTGAGGAGGCATGGCGATCGCCCGGCTTCGCGTCCTGGTGTCCGGACGGGTCCAGGGCGTGGGATTCCGCTACGCCACCTACCGCGAAGCGACGCGCCTGAATCTGAGCGGCTGGGTTCGGAACCTGCCCGACGGGCGCGTCGAGGCGGCGTTCGAGGGCGAGGAGGACGCGGTGCGCGAGCTCGGCGAGTGGTGTCGCGAGGGACCGATCGGGGCGCGGGTGCGCCGGGTGGACGTTTTCTCGGAGGCGCCGACCGGCGAGGCCGGCGGCTTTCAGATCCGCGCCTGAGCGCCCGGTCAGTCGCCGAAAAGATCCCGGGCGCGGCAACGGAAGCCGGGAAGGGCCGGCTCGGCGTCGACCTCGGATTCGCCCCGAAGCTCGGGGCTCGAGCCGCTGCTTCGCCAGATCACGACGCCGTGGCTGGCCGGAAAGAGGAGCCAGACAACCGCCGCGCCGGCCTCCAGCCACTCGGAGACCTCCCGCTGGACGTCGCTGGCGCCGTCGTTGGGAGAGACGATCTCGACCACCAGGTCCGGCGCGCCCTCGAACGGGCCCGGGCTCAGCCGTCCTTCGAGCAATCGCTCCCAACGGATAAACGCGACATCGGCCGCCCGCGCGGTGTCCGGGTCCCGCCTCAGCCGACAGAGGACCTCGCCGGTGATCACCCACCCGATGGGGTGGTTGGACAGGAACGAGCGCAGGACGAAGGCTACCTCGGTCTCCGTCGCGCCGTGCTCCAAGCCGGTGGGCGCCATCTCCCTCAATTCTCCCTGGACGACCTCGCGACGCAGGTCGGTCCGCGCGTAGAGATCGAGTGCGTCTTCCGCGGTCGCTCGCCGGGTTTCGATCGTCACCTCGGGATTCCTCCTCTCGCCGCGGGGGTCGGCGGCGGTTTCCCTTTCGGCCGCTCGCATGTCGCTTCTCCGCAGATTGTATTCCTGCTGAATCGCCGGGTCAAACGACGGTACGCAACCTGCGTACGCGTCATCCCCACGCCGCCGCGCGGCGGCCGCGGGAGGGGAGGCCATGGCCAAGCATCGATCACGAATATCGAGCGAATCGTCCGACACGGCGGGCGAACGATCCGCCGGCCGTCCCCCCGTGGACAGGGGGATGACAGTTCCTTCCCCGTCCACCGGGAGGGCGAGGGAAAAGCGAGCCGATCCGGCAAACGGCAGCGTTCCTATCCGCTCGACCGATCCTCAAGCGGCGGTCCAGACGGCGCCGACGCCGGTCGCGACTGTCCTCGAATCCGGCAACCTCGACTTCTTCTACCGGCCGTGTCCGGGCATCGCGCACCCGCGAAGCTCGGACCAGTTGGAACGCGCCTACCTCGCGATGTTCCCGGACGACCAGATCCACCACCGGAACCGCCTGCTCGCCATGGCGCACGGCTATTTTCCGCCGGTCATCCCCGAGCAGGATCTGCCGGAAGAGCGCGCGTGGGCGTTCGTTCAGGCGGTCAGCCACGATCCGGCCGCGCTGATCGAGGATCTGTTCTCTCGAGCAGTCAGCCAGGACGACCAGCCGGCGCAGGAATGTCCTCGCGCCGCCGGCGACGGACGGTATCTCCTGCTGCGCCAGGAGGACCGTACCTTCCTCGCCTACGCGCTGCGTCAGCCAGTGCCGCTCGGAGTCGCCCAGCAAACGTTGATGCTGGACCCCGAGGCGAGCTTCGAGCTGCGAATCGTCGAGCCGACGATGCCTGCTCCGCTGCCGATCGGAGGCTCGCCGGCGTACCCCGCCGCGCTGAGCGAGAGATTCGACGGCCACCTGTCGATCCCGGCCGATCCCACCGACTTTCTGGACGACCGCTGGACCCGCGTTTTCCTCGTCTCGGCGACGACCGGTCTCCAGGCGCGGTTCGGCGTCGCGCCGAACCCGTCGACGCGCAACGACCCGAGCACCCGCGCGGCCCAGGCCCTGCGCGCGGCGGCGAAGCGCCTTCGGGCGAGCTGC
>JAJPKB010000322.1 GCA_021323915.1 Chloroflexota bacterium
CCGACGAACGGCACGCATCACGCCTGACATAAGACCCGGCCCGGACCGGGCTCAAGGGAGGGCAGGTGCCCGGCTACGCCGCTGGCTCCGGCAGGAAACCCACCAGAACGTGCGGCTGGCCCGGTTACCGGCCCTAGTGGCCCGACCGGGAGCGAGTCTCGGATATGCGCACGTCGGGCTCAGCTACATCCCCATCGCGTGGTAGCCCGAGTCGCAGAACAGGGTGACGCCGGTCACGTTACGCGACAGGCTGCTCGCCAGGAACACCGCGACGTCGCCGACCTCTCCGGCCTCGGTGTTCCGGCGCAGCGGCGCGACCTCGCGAACGTGTTCTTCCATCCGGGTAAACCCCTGGATGCTCCGCCCGGCCAGGGTGCGAATCGGACCGGCCGAGATGGCGTTGACCCGGATGTTCCGTGGCCCCAGGTCCGACGCCAGGTAGCGCACCGACGCCTCGAGCGCCGCCTTGGCCACGCCCATCACGTTGTACTTCGGGAACACCCGGCCGCTGCCCAGGTAGGTCATCGTGATGATGCTGCCGCCGCCGCGCTTCTCCATCAGCGGCGCGGCCTTCCGCGCGAGCTGAACCAGCGAATAGGCGCTGATATCCATCGCCGTGTTGAAGGCATCGCGCGTCGTCTCGACGAACGGGTTCTCCAGCGCCTCGCGCGGGGCGAAGGCGATGCTGTGGACCAGAATGTCGAGCCCGCCAAACTCGCGGTCGACCCGCTCAAACGCCTCGTCGACCTGCGCGTCGTCGAGGACGTCGCACGGTAACGTCAGCGAACCGGACAGGGTTCCAGCCAGGTCAGAGACGGTATCCTTTAGTCGATCGCCCTGGTAGGTGAAGGCCAGCCGCGCTCCCGCTCCGGCTAGCGCCTGACCGATTCCCCAGGCGATGCTGCGGTGATTCGCGACGCCAAAGACCATTCCGAGCTTGCCCTCCAGCACGAAACCCTCCCCGACGATTGATCGCATTCTGGTCACGCCAGTTTATCACAACTGGCGGCAATGCTATAATCGCGCCGTCGACGACACGTTTGCCAAGAGAGAGACGATGGCTCGTGTAACTTTCAGTCGGGTCAGCAAGGCATTCGGCGACGTCTTCGCGCTGCGCGAGATCGATCTGGAAGTCTACGACGGCGAGTTTCTCGTCGTGGTCGGCCCATCCGGATCGGGAAAATCCACCGCGCTGCGCATGGTCGCGGGACTCGAGGAGCCGACGTCCGGCGAGATCTACATCGGCGATCGGATGGTCAACAACCTGGCGCCCAAAGATCGCGACGTCGCGATGGTGTTTCAGAGCTACGCGCTCTATCCGCATATGAACGTTCACGACAACCTCGCGCACCCGCTCCAGCTTCGGCGCGTTCCGAAGGCCGAGCTGGAAGAGCGCGTGCGCAAGGTGGCGGAGCTCCTCGGCGTCACCCACCTGCTGCAGCGGAGACCGAAAGAGCTGAGCGGCGGCGAGCGCCAGCGCGTCGCCCTCGGGCGCGCGATCGTCCGAAATCCGGCGGTCTTTCTCATGGACGAGCCGCTCTCGAACCTCGACGTGAAGCTTCGGGTGCGCACCCGCGCCGAGCTGATCAAGCTCCACGAGCGCCTTCGCACGACGACGATCTACGTCACCCACGACCAGCAGGAGGCGATGACCCTCGGCGACCGGATCGGTGTGCTCAACGGAGGCTGCCTCCAGCAGCTCGGGCGCCCCGACGCGCTCTACAATCACCCGGCGAATCTCTTCGTCGCGGGGTTCATCGGCAGTCCGTCGATGAACTTGCTCGAGGGCCAGCTGATCTCGCGGGACGATCAGCTGTTCGTCGAAGGCAAGGACTTCGTTCTCCGGGTTCCTCCCGAGCGTGCCAGCTTGATCGATCGCTACGCCGGTCGCGACGTGGTGGTGGGCATCCGCCCGGAGCACATCTTCGACCGCGCCGAGGTGGCCGAGGCGCCGCCCGGGTCGACCTTCACCGCCCGGATCGACCTCGTCGAGCCGCTCGGCAGCGAAACCCTGATCCACGCGATCGTCGGCGGTCAGCCACTCGTCGCCAAGGTGAGCCCGGATACCGAGCTGCGCCGCGGCCACATCGTCGAGCTCGTGGTCGACACCCGTCACCTGCACATCTTCGACCGCGAGACCCAGCGCGCGATTACTCGGTAGCTCTTCGTCGATCGGGAGAACAAAGAATCTCTTTGCCCTCCGGTCGATTTGAAGCCGCCCACTAACCCGAGCCCCGAATCCGCTCATCGGCGCCGATTTTTGGCCCGGCCGTTGTGGATCCAAAACGTCGCACGCAAGACCGGGGGCACAAATTGACCGCAGGTACCATCGTTTATATAATCGTAGCCAGCGCGTTTGGTCCTTGACTTTGCTCCCGGAGTTCCACGGGAGCCTCACAACCGGATCACCCCCTGATTGGATCGGCGTCCTTTGCCTCATTTCGGTGAGCTTTGGGAGCGAGACATGTCGTCGATTTCGGCCACCCAACGCGAGACGGCGATAGCAGTCCGGCGATCCGCGAACCGCGATTGGCAGCTTGCCTATCTGCTGATCCTTCCCGCCGCGCTGGTGATCGTCGGATTGATCGCCTATCCGTTTCTTGACTCGATCTGGATGAGTCTGCAAGTTATCCACGTCGGCGGGGCCGGGAGATTCGTCGGACTGCGAAACTACGGCGGTCTCCTCGGCGGCGCGGAGAGCGCCCGGTTCTGGAACAGCGTCGTCGTCACCGTGGAATACACCGTCAGCGCCGAGCTCGGCAAGTTCGTGATCGGCGTCGTGACCGCGCTGATCCTCCACCATAGCCTGAAAGCGCGTGGCCTGTTTCGCACCCTGATCTTCGTACCCTGGGCGGTGCCGGCCGTCGTCAGCGCCTACACCTGGCGCTGGATGTTCGACGACCGCCTCGGGTTGTGGAACACGCTGTTGATGGATCTCGGGGCGATCCACACCCCGATCCTCTGGCTCTCGAACATCAATCTCGCCCTCTGGAGCGTCGTGGCGGCGACTATTTGGCAGGGTACGCCGTTCTGGACAATGTGCTACCTCGCCGGGCTGCAGTCGATCCCGAGCGAGATCTACGAAGCCGCCCACGTCGACGGCGCCAGCGCTCAACAGAGCTTCTGGCACATCACGATGCCCAGCCTCATCCCGGTCATTATCGTCACCTTCATGCTCTCGTCGATCTGGACGTCGAACGGCCTCCAGAACGTGTACATCCTCACCAACGGCGGGCCAGTCAATGCCACCGAGACGTTCCCGCTCCTGGCGTACACGGTCGGGATGCGCGACTACAACCTCGGCCTGGCCGCGGCGGTTCCTCTTCTGTTCTTCCCGCTCTTCGCGGTGATGATCCATTTTCTCTCCGGTCGCTTGCTTGCCGAGGGGGTGGATTGATGAGCGCGGTCAACCCCCGAGCAACGTCGTCCTCGTCGATCAGCCGCTGGTGGAATAAAGACAACCACGGCTGGCTCGTCCTGGGCTACCTCGTCTTGCTCGTCGCGGTCGTCTGGACGATCCTGCCGATGTATTGGGTCGCGGTCAGCTCACTGAAAACCGACGCCGACTTCTACAACACCCGCGACATTCTCTGGCCGGGGTCCTTCACCATTCAGCATTACGTCGACATCCTCGGATCGTCGTTCATGGTCAATCTTCGGAACAGTCTGGTCGTCGCCGTCGCGACGACGGTCGTCTCGACTGTCGTCGGCTCGATGGCGGGCTACGCGCTGGTGCGACTTCGCTTCGCCGGGCGGGCCACGTTCGCCCGCCTGCTGATTTATTCGTATCTCGCTCCCGGGTCGGTGCTGTTCATCCCCATCTTCGGGATGATGGTGTCGCTCCACCTCACCAACTCGCTGTTCGGCCTCGGGCTGACTTACCTCACCTTCACCGTCCCGTTCTGCACCTGGCTGATGATGGGCTACGTTCGCACCGTGCCGGCCGAGCTCGAGGAGGCAGCGCTCGTCGACGGCGCCAATCGCTGGACGACGCTCTGGCGGATCATTCTTCCGCTCACCCTCCCGGCGCTGGTCGTTGTGAGCGTCTTTTCCTTCACCTTGTCGTGGAACGAATTCCTGTACGCGCTGGTGCTGGTCCAGGACCAATCGGTGATGACGGCGCCGGTCGGACTGACCTTCCTGCAGGCCGGCGACACCTTCTTTTGGGGAAAGATCATGGCCGCGTCGATCATTATGAGCGTCCCGCCCTTGTTGCTCTATCTGTTCGGTCAGAAATGGCTCATCTCTGGCTGGACGCTCGGCTCGGTCAAGGGATGAGCGCGTTCGTTCGTCACGGGGTGATCCATTCCACGAAAAAATTCTACGGGGGTTTACGGATGTTCAGGTCACGCTTCTCTCGGCGCTCCGCTTTGCGGCTTCTGGGAGGGACGGCCCTCACCATCTCGATCTCCGGGCTGACCGCGGCCTGCAGCTCGCAGTCGGCCGGGGCCCCGACCCAGGCGCCTCAGGCGACGCCAACCAGCGCATCCGGGACGAGCGCGGCCGCCGCCCCGACCCAGGCGCCGGCCGCGCAGTCGTCGTCCTCGTCCGGCGCCAGCAAGCCGATCACGATCTGGTACGGCCTCGACTATCTCCAGGGAACGACCGACACGCTCAAGCAGCAGATGGCCGACTTCACCAAGAAGTCCAACGTCGCGGTCGACTTCGTCGTCAAGAGTGGGAGCTGGGGAGATCAGCTTAACGCCGCGGTCCAGGCCGGCACCCCGCCGGACGTCTGGCAGTCCTACGACTATCAATGTCAGTATTGGAACGCGCAGGGCCAGGCCCTCGACGTGACGTCGCTGATCAACAAGTACCAGGGCCAGCAGGGAGGCTTCTTCCCGTACGTCACCGCGACGATCGGCCAGAACGGCCACACCTATGCTGTTCCGCTCGCGGTCAACACCTGGCCGTTCCACGCCCGGCAGGATATTTTGGACAAGGAGAACAACGGCAAGTTTCCGGATACCTGGGACGCCCAGGAGCAGGTCGGCAAGGCGATCACCAACGCTCCCAAGCTGTATGCCTACGGCTGGACCATGGGGAAGACCAACGACACCAACAACCACTTCATCGGCACCCTCTGGACGTTCGGCGGAAAGCTGCAGAACGAGGACGGAACCTTCGGCCTGAAAGCGAACGACGACGCGGCCATCTCGGTGCTGACGCTGGCCAAGAAGATGTACAGCACCGACAAGATGCTTCCCCCATCGGTGGTCCAATGGGACGACGGCGGAAACAACAACGCCTACCAGGGCGAACAAATCGCCTGGACCTCGAACGCGCTGAGCATCTACGGCTGGCTGCAGCAGCACAAGCCCGACATCGCCAAGGTGACCAGCCTGAACAGCTACCCCAAGGGGCCGGCCGGCTCGTTCGGGCAGGTGGACGTTTGGGGCGTCACGGTCTGGAAGAAGACCCCCCAGCAGGACAACGTGCTCCAAGCGATGGAATGGTGGATCGATCCCACTCACTACGCCGACCGCATCCGGACGCTGGCGCCGCGCTTTACGCCGATGTACCAGGGACTGCTCGACGACAAAGTCTGGGATAACCAGATCTTCCAGGGCGTGAAACAGATCGCCAAGACCGGACGGATCATGGCCTACGCGGCGTCGCCGCAGGCGGGATACTCGACGTTCACGACACGCTTCCTGATCGGCGAGATGATGCAGAACTTGATTGTCAAGAACACCTCGCCGCAGGATGCGTACAGTCAGTTCTACCAGGCCGCCAAGGCCGTTTACGACCAGTACGCCTGATCGTCCGACGAATCGAAGGAGAGCGAGAACGCCGTGAAGATTGACCGAGTCGACGTCTTTCCCCTGGCTCACACGCTCGACGTTCCCCGAGGCGACGGGCGAGGGATCAGCGCGCGGCGCGCGACGACCATCGTCCGGGTGTCAACCGACGAGGGAGCGCACGGCTGGGGACAGGGCGGCCGACCCGAGGTGATCCGCGGCGTCCTCGCTCCCCTGCTCGTCGGCGAGGACCCGCGGGAGACCGGTCGCCTCTGGCACCGCATGTTCCAGGCGAGCCGGGGCGACCGGCGCAGCGTCGGCGCGGTAGACGTCGCGCTCTGGGACGTGTAAGGGCGACTGACCAATATGTCGGTCGCCCAGCTTCTCGGCGGATCGCTCCGCGAGGCGGTGCCGGCCTACGCATCGCTCCACAATTACACCCCCGCCCCGGACCTGAGCGACGAGCTGGCCTCGGCCGTTCGCGCGGCGAAGGTCAGCGGTTTCAAAGCCCTCAAGATGAAGATCGGCGGCCGGCCGCTCAGAGAGGATCTTCGCTACCTCCGACTGGCCCGCGAAGTCGCCGGCGATAACCCGGATCTCGTCGCCGACGCGAACCAGACCTACACGGTCCCCATGGGCCATCAAAGTAGGTCGTCTGCTCGAAGAGCTCGACTTCGCCTGGTTCGAAGAGCCGATCCCCATCGAGAAGTATCGGGCGAACGAGCGATAGGCGTTCTTCCACGCGCGCTGTCCTCTTCAATTTGCCAGCGGCCTCCAAACCGTCTATCATTCTCGATGAAGTGAAGCACGCCTCTATCGCGCACCTTCTTGTCGGAGTTTGCCAGTGCCTCCGCTCGAGTTCTTCCTGATCACCTTTGTCTGCGCGATTCTCGCCGGTATCCTCGGCGCGCTGCTCGGACTCGGGGGCGGCGTCATCATGGTGCCGGTCCTCACCCTGGCCCTCGGCGTCGACATCCATTACGCCATCGGCGCCAGCATCGTCTCGGTCATCGCCACCTCCAGCGGCGCCGCCGCCACCTACGTCCGCGACCGCATCACCAACCTCCGGATCGGCATGTTCCTCGAGATGGCGACCACCACCGGCGCGATCACCGGCGCCTACGTCGGTGGCCTGATCTCCGGCCGCGCCCTCTACATCATCTTCGGGGTCATCCTGGCCTATTCGGGGGTCATGATGTTCCGCAAGCGCAATCAGGAGATCCCGACCGACGTACCGGAGAGCAAGCTCGCGACGTCATTACGCATGCACGGTCAGTACTACGACGCCGCGTTGAAGCAGATCGTTCGCTACCGAGTGGCGGGGGTACTGCCGGCTTTGGGCCTGATGTACATAGCGGGAGTCGTATCCGGGCTGCTGGGCATCGGCAGCGGAGCCCTGAAGGTGCCGGCGATGGATCTGGCGATGCACCTGCCGATGAAAGTCTCGAGCGCCACCAGCAACTTCATGATCGGCGTCACCGCCGCGGCGAGCGCCGGCATCTACTTCGAGCGAGGCGACATCCAGGCGTTGATCGCCGCGCCGGTCGCCATGGGAGTTCTGATCGGTGCAACCTCCGGCACCCGGCTGCTGATCGGACTCCGTGGATCGGTCATCCGTCAGATCTTCGTCCTCGTCCTGGTGATCATCTGCGTCGAGATGCTTGGTAAAGGGCTAGGCATTCAATTTCCGTGAGAGTCTGGTTTTCTGGAAAAGCCAGGTGAGCCTACGCGCGCTCGACAGGAGGAGAGTTCGGTGAGCAACCCCGGGGGACCGCCCGAACCGATGCAAGCAGTGCTCGGCGAAGAACCGGCCTCGAAGTCCGCCTACATCGAGTTTATCGTCAGCAACGTCCTTCGCTACGGCGTGCTGCTTAGCTTTTTAATCGTCTTGATCGGTTCGGTCATGCTCTTCATCCAGGGTGGCCAGGCGGCGACCGTCCGTCTGACCGGAGCGCCGAATCCTCATGCTCCGGGCCAGGTGATCACGGATCTGTTCCGTCTTCAGCCAAAAGCGATCATCGACTTCGGGTTGATGCTCTTGATCGCGACGCCGGTGATGCGCGTCGCCGTCTCGGTGATCGCGTTCCTTGTCGAAGAGGATATCGTCTATACGCTGGTCACCCTCTTCGTCCTGGCCGTCCTGCTCGCCAGCTTCTTCCTCGGCGCGGTGGAGTAGGCTTCGCGAGCCCTCGGGGAATCACCACGCTCAAGACACGCTGGGCATGGACGCGACGTTCCGCTTCCCGCCGAGGTCGCGCATCGCTCCGGCGTCGGCGAACTGGATGTCGTAGAGCTGGCGGTAGTAGCCGCCCCGGGCGAGGAGGGCCGCGTGGGTGCCCCGCTCGACGATCACCCCGTGGTCGAGCACCAG
>JAJPKB010000475.1 GCA_021323915.1 Chloroflexota bacterium
ACCCGCACCGCGAGTCCCGGTCCCGGGAAGGGGTGGCGGAAGATCAGGCTCTCCGGCAGACCGAGCTCCAACCCGATCTGACGCACCTCGTCCTTAAAGAGGTAGCGCAGCGGCTCGACCAGCCTGAACCGCAGATCCGGCGGCAGCCCGCCGACGTTGTGGTGGGTCTTGATCCGCGCCGCGGTCTTACTCGCGCTCGGCGTCGCGCTTTCGATCACGTCGGGGTAAAGGGTGCCCTGGACGAGAAAATCGACGTCGCCCAGGCAGCGCGCCTCGTCCTCGAAGACGGCGATAAACTCGTGGCCGATCCGTCGGCGCTTCTCCTCCGGATCCTCGATCCCAGCCAGCAGCGCGAGAAATCGCTCGCTCGCGTCCACGTGCAGTAGATTCATGCCGAGGCGGTCGCGGAACAGCTCGACCACCCCCTTCGCCTCGTCTTTGCGCAGCAGGCCGTTGTCGACGAAGATCGAGACCAGCCGGTCGCCGATGGCCTGGTGCACCAGGGTCGCCGCGACCGCCGAGTCCACCCCGCCGCTCAGGCCGCAGACCGCCCGTCCCGCGCCAATCGTCGCGCGAATTTGCTCGATCGCGGTGGGAATGAGCGAGGCGGGCGTCCAGGTGCCGGCGCAGCCGCAGATCTCGCGCACGAAGTTCGTCAGGATCCGCGGGCCCAGGGGCGTGTGCTTGACCTCGGGATGGAATTGGACCGCGTAGATCCGATCGGAGGCCATCGCGGCGATCTGGCCAACGTCGCTCGTGCCAAGAACGGCGAAGCCGGGCGGAGGCTCGATCACCACGTCGCCGTGGGACATCCAGACGTCGAACCGCGTCGGCAATCCGCGACACAGCGGATCGCTGCCGCTCCCGACCACTCGCTCGACGACACGAGGCCCGTACTCTCGGCTCTCGGCGGGCCGCACCACGCCGCCCAGCTCCGCACCGAGGAGCTGCATGCCGTAGCAGATGCCGAGAACCGGCAGACCGCATTCCAGCACATAGTCGGGTAGTCGGGGCGCGCCCGGGTCGTACACGCTCGAAGGCCCGCCGGAGAGGATCAGGCCGCGCGGGCGCAGGGTGGAAACGTCCTCCCAGGACGCGTCCAGCGAAACGATCTCGCTGTACACGCCGAGCTCGCGGACGCGCCGAGCGATCAGCTGGGTGTATTGCGAGCCGAAGTCGAGGATGACGATGGATTCCTGGCCGGCCTGGCGCTGAAAGAGGTTCATGGTACCAGTATTTTACCGGCACGGCGCCGACCGCGTCAACGCAGCGCAGAGCGACCCGGCTCGGAGCGCGGGCGTCTCGCCCGCCTGGCCGCCCGCCGCGGGCGAGACGCCCGCGCTCCCGGGGCAAATACCCTTCCACCCTTCGGTGCAATTCTCGATGACCGCGTTGCGCGCGGGTGGGCTTTGCCGTAGACTGTGCATCGGTCGGCTTTCGACTGACCATCCATCACCGGTGGAGGGGCCGTGGCGACCGTTAGCTACCTCCGGGCGAATCACCAGATGCTCCAAGATTTCACCCGCGACGTGTTCGCCCGTTTGGGCGTTCCCGCGGAAGATGCACGCACCGCGGCCGACGTCCTCGTCCACGCCGACCTGCTCGGGATCGACTCCCACGGCGTCGCCCGCCTGGCCGGGCACCCCGGCTACGTTCCCGGCCTCAAGAGCGGCATCATCAAGGCGAACGCCCGGCCACGCGTCGTCTCCGAGACGGCCTCGACGGCGCTGCTGGACGGGGACGCCGGGCTGGGCGGCGTGGTGTCGACCCGAGCGATGAGCCTGGCGATCGAAAAGGCGAAGGAAGCCGCGGTTGGCGTGGTGACGGTGACGAACAGCCACCACTTCGGCATCGCCTGTCACTACGCGATGCTGGCCCTCGCCCACGGCATGATCGGCATCTCGATGACCAACGCGGCGCCGCAGGTGGTGCCAACCAACGGTAAGCACGCCCTGCTCGGCACCAACCCGCTGAGCGTCGCGGTGCCGGCCGGGAAGG
The DNA here is from genome assembly GCA_021323915.1 of Chloroflexota bacterium. Taxonomy (GTDB): domain Bacteria; phylum Chloroflexota; class UBA6077; order FW602-bin22; family CADDYW01; genus JAJPKB01. Next base: position 1,999 of record JAJPKB010000475.1, read on the forward strand.
AACGACCTTTCATCCTGGACATGGCAACCAGCGTCGGCGCCGCTGGAAAGATCGAGATCGCCGAGCGCACCGGAAAGCCGATAGCCGATGGATGGCTGGTCGACGCCGACGGGCGGCCCACCACTGACCCGCGAGCGCTCTGGTCGGGCGGATCGCTCCTGCCGCTGGGCAGCCGCCCGGAGCTGGCGAGCTACAAGGGATACGGCCTCGCGGTCGTCGTGGACGTTCTCTGCGGCGTCCTCTCGGGAGCGGGATTCAGCAGCATCCTGGACCCGGTCGGCTGGAGCACCGGTCACTTCTTCCTCGCCCTGCGCGTCGACGCATTTCGTCCCCTGGCCGACTTCGCCGGGATGATGGACGCGATGATTCAGGCACTGCGCGCGGCCGAGCCCGCGCCGGGCGCGGAGCGGGTCTACGTCCACGGCGAAAAGGAGCTGGGCGCCGAGCGCGACCGGTTACGCAACGGAATTCCGCTTCATCCGGCGGTGGTCGAGTCGCTCCAGCGATTGGCGGACGAGCTCGGGATGGCGTGCCCGATCGGAAGTTGACGGTTGGACGTCGAATACTGCGTCGATAGGGAGGTTACCATGCCCGCGCCATACACCGCGGTAGGCTTGATCCCGACCGTTCGCGGCGTCCGAAAGCGCTCCGAGATCCAACGCAATCTCGATCATCTCGCCGATCTGATGGCCGCGGCGTCGTGGCTGTCGAGCCTCGACCTGCCGGTGCGACTGGTCGCGATTCCGGAAGGGGCGCTTCAGGGATTCACCGACGAGGTGTTCGACCTCGATCACGTGACCTACGCCCGGGAGACGGCGATCGACATCCCTGGTCCGGAGACGCGCTTCCTGGGCGACCTGGCGAAGCACTGGAACGTGTTCATCATGGCCCAGGCGAAGGCGCGCCACGAGGCATTTCCGGATCGATTCTTCAACGTTGGTTTCGCGATCGATCCGAAGGGCGAGATCGTTCTCAAGCACCACAAGCTGGCGACGCTTTACCCGGTCGAGCACTCGGTGACACCACACGACGTCTGGGACCGCTGGATCGAGCTCTACGGGAGAACTCTCGACGCGTTCTATCCGGTCGCCGACACCGAGATCGGCCGGCTTGGCGTGCTCATGGCGAACGAGGGGTCCTATCCGGAGAACGCGCGCGGGCTCGCGCTCAACGGCGCCGAGGTGGTCTACCGCGCCGCCTACCCGCATCCGCACACCGGCAACGAGTTCTTCGAAATTCACAATCGCGCCCGGGCGCTCGACAACAACTTCTACGTCGTGGCGCCGAACATGGGCACCTACTACCTCGACGACAAGGCCGAGCTCCCGATCGACACCTTCGGCGGGCGGTCGATGATCGTGGACTATCGCGGGAAGATCGTCGGCCAGCACCTCTACGGGGCCGGCTCATCGTACGTCGGGGGCACGATCGATATCGACGCGCTGCGAGACTTCCGCACCCGCGCCCAGTGGGACAACTGGCTAAAAGACCTCCGGACCGAGGTCTACCAGCTGATCTACGAAAACCCGATCTACCCGAAGAACCTCTATCTTGACCGTCCGCCGTACAAGCACGCCGAGTTTCGCCAGGAGGTGATCGACCGGCAGATCGAGCGGCTGGTAGAACGGGGCGTTTGGAAGCGACCGAAGGAATAGGAAGCGTGGCCTCATTCCCTGCCCCCTCTCCATCGGGATGGAGAGGGGAGGTTACGCCGGGCTATTCTTTCCAGGCCAGGCGGGCCTGCTCGACGAAGCGATCGAGGTTGCGCTTGGCGGCGGGAACCTTCTCGTCGGGCAGGTGCTCGATGAGCATGAATCCGTCCGGGCACGCCTCCTCGAATCGCCGAAGATAGGTGACGTGATCGCAGACTCCCTCGCCGAGCAGGCACTCGTGGATCCGCGGATAGAGCGCGCTTTCGTAGGTAACGTCCTTGGTGTGGGCGCAGACGACGTAACGGCCGCACAGATCGAAGAGCCGGTTGATCAGCGAGGTCGTGTTGTACATGTCGTCGAGCGACCGAACCAGGTTGACCGGGTCGGCGTTGAAGCGCAGCGCGGGCGACCCGACCGCTTCGATGACGTCGCGAACGCGCTCGGGCGTATCGAGCGGGGACACGCCGCCGGCCTCGATGGCGAGAGGAATTCCGACGTCCTCCGCGGCCCGGGCGGCCTGGCGCAGTGAATCGACGAGGCGCATGAGCGTCTTGAGGCTCGTGTTCTCGGGATGGGGCGTCCAGGGACCGGAGGGATTCAGGCTGCCCGGGCGCACGTAGGTCGTGCCGGCCTGAAGCCAGGCGGCGCACTGGCACGCTGCCTGCAGGCCGCGGATGCCCAGCGCTCGCTTATCCTCATCGGGATGGACGATGATCTCGTAGCGCGGATTGGCCTGGGCGACGGCGATGCCGCCGTCCCGCAGAATCGCTCCCGCCCGCTCGTACTCCTCGCGCTTCGCCTCCAACGGATCCGGGACGATGACGGTGACGCCGGTGAATCCATTCTCGCGCAGTCGCCTGGCGGTTTCCGGAGTGACCTCCCGTGGATGCCTGGGCATGAGCCCGACGACGCCTGACCTCAAGGAAGTTCCTCCTGACTATTTCGATTTGACGTAACGATCGAGGAATGCCGCGATCGCCGGGTAGACCTTTAGCTTGTTTTCGAGGCGCACGATTCCGTGGCCCTCGTCGGGCAGGCGCATGAAGTCGACCGGGATTCCGCGTGACCGAAGCGCGGCGACGACTTGCTCGGTCTCTTCGATCGGTACCCGGATATCGTTGGCGCCGTGGGCGACGAAGAGTGGCGCGGTGACCCGGTGGAGGTGATTCACCGGCGAGATGCGTTCCAGCACGTCGCGGTGGTGTTCCAGCGAGCCGTATTCGGCCGCGCGGTGTTTGCGCCGGAACGGATGGGTGTTTTCGAAGAAGGTGACGAAGTTGGCGACGCCGTAGAGATCGACCCCGGCAGCCCACACCTCCGGATAAGTCGCCAAGGACGCCAGGACCATGAATCCGCCGTAGCTGCCGCCCATCGCGGCGATTCGTTCGCGCCGCGCGTGGCCCTGCTTGGCGAGCCAATCGGCTCCCGCCTTCGCGTCCGCTACCGCGTCCATGCGCCGATCGACGTCGTCCAGGTGGGAATACGTGGTACCGTAGCCGGTCGAGCCGCGGACGTTCGGAACCAGCACCACGTAGCCGCGGTGGGCGAGGTACTGGAGCGTCGGATCGAACGCCGGGCGCGACTGCGACTCGGGGCCGCCGTGGATGTAGACGACCGCGGGGGATTGGCCGTCCGTGGTCGAGCCGACCGGGCGATACAGATAGGCAGGGATCGAGCGGGCATCGAAGGTCGGGTAGTGGACGACTTCCGGTTCCACCAGGGCCTCGGTCGGGATCGCGCCGATCGTCGCGTGGGTGACCGGCCACGACGTGCCGTCGGCCGGGTCCGCGATCCAAACGTTCTGAGTGGTTCGCGGCGTCGTGAGGCTGAACGCCAGGCGCCGACCATCGGAAGACCAGACGAGACCGTCGCTCCAGTTGCCGACGAAGGAGCGTGACACGACTCCCCGTGGGACGGCCACCGGTCGTCGGTCGCCGGTCGCGAGATCCACCACGATCAGGTCCGAGTACCCCTCGAGATTGGTGACCGTCGCGACGTGGCGGCCGTTCGGCGCGACGCGGTACTCCTCGACGTCCCAGTCGTCCTCGAAGACGTTCCGCCAGGCGTTGGTTTCGAGGTCCAGCTCACGCAGTGCCAGGTAATCACGGTCGAGGTCGCTCAACAGGAACACCGCCCGGCCGTCGCCGCGGTAGGTCGGATGGAGAAAGCGCGCGTTGCCCTCGTGCGCGGTGAGCAGTCGAGCCTGGCCGGTCGACGGATCCAGCTCGAACAGATCGCCGTTGAACGAGCTATCGGTGCGGGAGACGATCATCCGTTGGCCGTCGGGGGACCAGCATTCGACGGAGAACGTGCCGTCGCCATGGTAAACGGTGCGTCTCTCGCCGGTGTCGACGTCCTGGACGATCAGGTCGAAGCTCGCCGGGTCGCGCTCGTTCGATGCGTAGGCGATGGAGCGGCCATCGGGAGCCCAGCCGCCGAAGACGTGCATAGCGGCGAGGTTCTCGGTGAGGGGGCGCATCGTCGCGCCATTGGCGTCGAGAAGCCAGAGCTGGACGTTTTCGTTTCCGCCCACGTCGGTCCCGGCGATCAAGCGGTCGGATCGGGGCGAGAAGGCGACCAGTCCTACCCGATCATCGGTGTAGGTGATCTGCTCGGGCCAGCCGCCCCGGGCCGGCATGGTCCAGGCCTGGGGAACGCCGGTGAGGTCGGAAATGAACGCGACGCGCGAGCCATCGGACGAGAAGCTCGCTCCGTAGCAGCGACGCGCGTTCAGGAAGCGGTCGTAGGTGAAGGCACCATAGGGAGAGGAAACCGCTGGCATCGTGAGGCACCTCCTGCGCCGAGTATTATACCGTGGCGACGCCCGAGTCCGAACGCGAAGTTTGAGGGGCGCCACGCCGGACGACGGTCTCGACGATGGTGCTATACTTGGCATCGCCCGTTCGGCCCTTCCCCGGGCACAACGCTCCCAGTCGAAACATCAAGTCAGCGCGAGAAACGAATCTGAGGAGACGTACCATGCGAGCCGCGGTCCTGTTCGAACAGAAGAAGCCCCTTGGCATCGAAGAGGTCGAGCTAGCTGATCCGAAAGAGGGCGAAGTCATGGTCCGAATGGCGGCCAGCGGCGTCTGCCACAGCTGCCTGCACGCCGCCGACGGATCGTGGTCCAACGTCAAGCTGCCGATGGTGCTTGGCGACGAGGGAGCCGGGGTCGTGGAGAAGGTTGGGCCGGGCGTGAAGACGCTCTCGGTCGGCGACCACGTGATCCTCTCCTGGGCTCCGACCTGCGGACGCTGCCGCTACTGCGTCAGCGGTCGGCCGGTTCTCTGCGAGCGGCGCCCGCCGGGCGGCTGCATGTACGACGGCACGACCCGCATGACCTTGCGCGGCCAGACGGTATATCACTACGGCACGGTCGCGACGTTCGGCTCGATGACCGTAGTCCCCGAAAACTGCGCGATTCCGATTCGGAAGGATATGCCCCTCGATCGCGCCGCGTTGATCGGGTGCTCGGTGACGACCGGCGTCTGTTCGGTGCTCAACGTCGGCCAGGTGCCGGCCGGCGCGAGCATGGCGGTGTTCGGAACCGGCGGCATCGGATTGAACGCGATTCAGGGGGGCGACATCTCGGGCGCCTATCCGATCATCGCGGTCGACGTGAACGACGGCAAGCTCGAATACGCGCGGAGCCTCGGCGCGACCCACGTGGTGAACGCGGCGCGCGAGGATGCGACCGCCGCGATCCGGCGACTGACCGGCGCCGGCGTTGCTTACGCCTTCGTCGCGGTTGGCGATACCCGGGCGGCCGAGCAGGCGTTCGAGTCGACCGAGCCGGGCGGCACCTGCGTCGTGATCGGACTTCCGCCGCACGGGACCCGGATCTCGATCGATCCGGGGCGACTGGTCGGGCCGCAGCGGGTGCTTCGTGGCTCGTCCTACGGCTCGGCGCGAACGTTCGTCGACTTTCCCCGGCTTGTCGACCTGTACCTGGCCGGCAAGCTCAAGCTCGACGAGCTGATCACTCGACGCTACGACGTGTCGGAGGCGAACGAAGCCTTCCGCGCGCTGGCGGCCGGCGAAGTCGCGCGTGGATTGATTGTGTTCTAAGTCGGGCTCGGAATCAAGCGGCCGAGCGCGCGTGGCGAGGGGCGATTGCCTCGCTAGAGCGGAGATTTGGAGTTGCCCCCCGAATTTCCGTCTCCGGGGCGGGGTGGTTGGACACCAATGGCGAATCGCTGCCCTGATTTGGCACGAGGGCCGCTCGGAGCGCGGCGCGCTGCTCGGGTGACAGCGCCCCGAAGGCGCGAGCGAGGCCGAGACGAAAATCGCACGCGGCGGCCGCGGCCGCCGCGTGACTAATTGCGACGGCCGGATCGCGGGTGACCCGCGTGCGATCGACCTTGTTCTGGAGGCGACGGCGCCCGGTCGTTGCGTTGCGCGACAGGCTGATCCGTGGCTGAGTGGCGAGGCCGGCCTCGTCGAACAATGAGCGTTGAATCCAGACCTCCACGTTTACCTCCACGGAATTGGACAAGTGTTCGTATCTCCGCCATTATAGAACACTTGTTTGATTTGTCAACACCCTCCGTGTCGACGATCCACGACGGGCACCACGCAATATGCTATACTCGACACGCGACGAGAGAGAGGGGAACCGAGCGCCAATGGATCAGCTAGTCGAGTATCAGAGTCCAGATCTCCGCGATCCCGTGTTGCTGGTCGCGTTCTCCGGGTGGAACGACGCTGCAGAGACGGCGACGACGGCGGTCAAGCTCCTGATTCGGCAGTGGAATGCCGAGATGTGCGCGGAGATCCTCGCGGAAGACTTTTTCGTCTTTACCGAAACCCGCCCTCAGGTCCGAGGCGCCGATGCCGCGCACCGGCAAATCACCTGGCCCCAGACACGCTTCTTCGCGGCGCGCGTTCCGGAGTGCAACCGCGATTTCTTGATTCTCCTGGGCATCGAGCCGCAGCTTCGCTGGAAGACCTTCGTCCAGTTGATCCTGGACTACGCAACGGCGCACGGCGTCGGATTCGTGCTCTCGATCGGCGGATTGATCGCCGACGTGCTCCATTCACGACCACCGGTGCTCACCGGGGGGATTCCGGATCCCGAGCTCGCCAATCGCCTGTCGCGGCTCGGCCTACGACGATCGCGCTACGAGGGCCCAACTGGGATACTGGGCGTGCTTGGCGCGGCCTGCCGAGATCGTGGAGTTGCCAGCGGGAGTATCTGGGCGAACGTCCCCCATTACGTATCCTCAACCTCGAATCCAGTGCTGTCGCGCGCCCTGCTTCGGGCGATCGCGGACCTGTTCGACCTGAAGCTCGATCTCGGGGAGCTCGATCGCGCGGTTGTCCGCTTCAATAATCAGATCGCGGAAGCGATCGCAAACGACGCGGACGTGGCCAACTACGTGCGTCAGCGCGAGCAGCGCGAACCGGCAGTCGAATCGGAGCCGGAAGAGGAGAGCGGGGCGGGCGCCGGCGACTTGCCGAGTCCGGAGTCCATCGTCCAGCAGCTTGAGGAATTTCTCCGGCGCCGAGGCGAGGATCAGGGCCGCCAGTAGCCAGGACTCAGTCGATCGAATTGGATCATGGCCAGGACGTCGCGACCGGTTGGCAATCGCTCGCCCAGCCCGGTTAACGCCCGGTAGATAACCCGCTCCGATCGATCGGTGACGAACAGACTCGTCGCTGGCTGGCCGCTCCAGTCGATCGCCCCGAATTGGCGGTGGACGCTCCCGGCGACGTCGCGCAGCGTGGGAAACGGAACCTCGACGCCCGGTTCGACCAGGAATCCGGTGTCGGCCTCGACCGGCGCGATGGCAAAGACCAAGACCCCGTATGCCACGAGCGTCGGATAGATCTCCTTCAATCGCGTTAGCATCCGCCGGCTCGAGACGTCGTCCGCGCCGTCAGTAAACGCCAGGACGAGGCGTCGGCCGAAGAGATCCGCCGATCGGACGCGCTGGTTCGACGTCGAGCGAAGGCTGTACGCCGGGAGGCGCTGTCCGGGCAGGACGCGATCGAAAGGCGTGAACAGGGCCAGCGACATTCGTCCCCTTTCCGGCATTTCCGCGGTACAATGTCTTACGGACGGAGGTGTGGGATGGCAATCCTCTCAGCGGATAATGCCGAGCAGGTGAGGACCTTCTTCAAGGACAATCTGCAAGATTCGGTCTCTATCGAG
>JAJPKB010000040.1 GCA_021323915.1 Chloroflexota bacterium
ACCTTCGGCTCCGCTACGTCGAAGGCGCACCGCTGGCCCAGGTCAGCGCCGCGCTGGGCATCGGAGAGCGGCAGGCGCGTCGCGAGCACCGGGCCGCGCTGCGTGAGCTGGCGGCCATCCTGCTCGACCCGACGTGGCGGTCGGCCGGGAAGCAAGCCCCGACGTCCCCCGCGGGCGCCGCGTATCAGCCAGCCGAGACGTCCGGGACCGAGTCTTCACCGTCCGACGGCATCAGCGCGGATCTGGACGCCGAGCTCAGTCAGATCGAGACCGAGCCGTCGCCGGAGCTCGTCGAGCCGCGCTCGGCGCTCGCCGATGCCTTGCGGCTGACCGAGCACCTCGCCACGGCGCACGCGGTCGAGGTTCGTCTGCTCCCGGGCGATCCGACGCCTCCGGTGCTCGCGACTCGCTCGATCCTCCGCCAGATCCTGCTCAATCTGCTGGGTTACCTCATCGATCTGCCGTCCACCCGGCGAATTCAGGCTGCCGCTTTCGCGACGGACGGGACGGCGGAGATCCGGCTCGTCGCGGAAGGTGCCGAGGACGTCGGATCCGACGCGACGTCGCCGTCGCTGGTGGCCGCTAGGCGATTGGCGCAGACCGAGCAGGGATCGCTGGTGGTCGAGCGCGGCCCGGATGGAGTGACCGCTCGCCTCTATCTCCTCACCAGTCAGGCCAGTCTCGTCCTGGTGGTGGACGACAACCCCGATTTGATTCGGCTCTTTCGCCGCTACCTTCACGGCGAGGGCTTTCGTCTTCTCCAGGCCCGAAACGCGATCCGCGCCCGCCAGCTCGCTCGGACGCTCGGTCCGGACGTGATCGTTCTCGATCTGATGATGCCGGCGCAGGATGGCTGGGACTTCTTTCAATCGATGCGCGACGACCCGACCACCGCCGCGATTCCGGTGGTGGCCTGCTCGGTGCTGCCGGAGCGCGAGCTCGCGCTTTCGCTCCAGGCAAGCGACTTTCTCGCGAAGCCGGTCACCCCGGAGTCCCTGCGAAAGGCGCTGGAACCCTACCGTCGAACGTCTCGTTCCGATTCGAGCCCTTCTGACGCGGAAGCAGCGCGTCGAGACTCGCCCTGAGGCAGGCGGTCGCCTCGCCGACCGATAGCCCATCGGGCCGACTGACCCCGATCATTTCGGTGGTTACGCCCTCGTTCGATCCCTTCGCCGAGATAACCACGACCGGGATGTCGCGCAGCCCCTCGTCGCGGTGAAGCTCGCGAAGCACGGTATAGCCATCGGTGCCGGTCATCAAGAGGTCCAGCAACACGACATCTGGCCGCTGGCGATACAACAGATCCAAGCCGCTGGCGCCATCGTCGGCCTCGGCGATGCGAAGCCCTCGCGACAGAGAACGAAGCATTCGAGACAGCAGGGCGCGCATCTCGGCATCGTCTTCGATCAGCGTCAGGGATCGGATCGGCCTCCGTAAACGGCGCAGGGCTTGGGCGAGCTGATCCTTGCTCACCGGTTTGACGAGGTAATCGGCGGCGCCAAGCGTCTCGGCGATGGCTCGCCGGTTGCGAAGCGGGCAGAACAGGGTCGGAACCGACTTGAGCGCCGGCAAGGCCCGCTGGCGCGCGTGCCAGGCCTGCTGATCGGCGGGCGAGGTCACGATCAGCGCGCGAAGCTCGCCTTCTTCGCCGAGGCGGGTGACCTGGGAGAGGCTCTTTACCGAGCGCACCTGGTAGCCATCCAGGTACCGATCGAGAACGTGGGCGGTGTCGCCGTCCGGATCCAGCACCGCGACCGACGGGAGGTTCGGCTCGCCGAGCACCGCCGGAGAAGGCATCCGCTCGAGCGGAAAGGTGGCCACGTTCTCGTGCAGCGGCAGGCTGAAGGAGATCGAGGTTCCGGTTTCTGGCGCGCTGCTCGCCCAGATACTTCCCCCGTGCAGCTCGACGAACCGCTTGCAGACCGCGAGCCCAAGACCGCTGCCAAGACGGCCGCGCGTCGGGGTATGAACCTGACGAAACTCCTCGAACAGGCGCGGGAGATCCTCCGACGGAATCCCAACTCCGGTGTCGTGGACTTCGACGATGACGCCGTCTTCGGCGGGACACGCGGCCAGCGTGACGCCGCCGCGATGAGTGAAACGAACGGCGTTGTACAGCAGGTTGATCAGCACCTGGCGGACGCGAACGGCGTCGGCCGGCACCCGCGGCACCGCCGCCGGCACGTCGATTTTCAGAAAAAGCCCCGCGTCCTCGTAGAGGGACTGGACCGTCTCGGCCGCCTCTTGCGCGACCTGTTCCAGGTCGATCCACTCCTTGCGCAGCGCCATACGATGAGCATCGATCTGGCTCAGGTCGAGGATGTCGTCGACGAGGCTCGAGATGTGGCTGGCGTTGCGGTGGATCGCCGCGAGGTCTTCACGATAGCAGTCCGGCAGCGGCTCGTCGTAATAGGAGCCACGCCGCGGCGATGCCATGATCTGACTGAAGCCGATGATCAGGTTCACCGGGGTGCGTAGCTCGTGCCCGACCGTCGCGGCGAACTCGGCCTTCATCCGGCGCGCCGTCTCGGCCGCCTCCCGCGCCTCCTCCAGCTCGCGGTTGAGTCGTTCCAGACGGTCGCACGCTTCGCCAAGGCTCTTCGACAGGCGGGCCAGCTCGCCCTGGCCCCGGCGCGCCTCCTCGGTCCTGGCCTGGGCCAGCGCGTAGTTACTCCAGGACCAGGCCGCCAGGATACTCAACGGCCGCGCCGAGATCCAGGCGAGGAGCATCGCCGCCCAGATGAACCCGAGCGCCTGCATGGCGACGTCGGGGGTGATCGCCGACGTCCGAAACGTCAGCGTCAGAACGATCGCGCTGTCGAGCGCCGCCGACGCCAGTCCAGCCCGCCAGCCGAGCACGCCGCTTGCGGCCAGGACGATCAAGAAGAAGTAGCCGGCGAGGAGACTCCCCGGGTACAGCAGGATCAGGCCGGAGAGGGTCGCTGACAGGGTCAGGACCAGGGCTGCCGTGGCGGCAACCGGGCCAAAGCGGAGGGCCCAGTAAGTCAGCCCCGCGGCGGAGGCCAGCCCGGCTAGCGCGGGAAGCGGTTGCCAGGAGACTTCAGGCAGCGCCGCGCCATTGACCGCGGCGACGACGAGCGCCACGCCAAGGATCCCGATAACCTCCGTCCGCAACGTCTCGATCCGGAACTCGGCCACCCCGACCGGGTCCCCGTCCGTCAGGCGCATGGCAACCCTCCGATGCGGCGATGGGCAATTCGGGAAACGACGAGAGGGATGGCAATGCCATCCCTCTCGTCGTTTCCCGCCGAGCTAGCGCGGCTAGCTCTCCTTCTCCTCGTACTGGCGCTTGATCTCGGAGAGGACCGACGGATCGGTCAGGGTGGTCGTATCGCCCAGCACCCGACCCTCGGCGATGTCGCGCAGCAGGCGCCGCATGATTTTCGCGCTGCGGGTCTTTGGCAGCTCGGCGGTGAAGAAGATCTTGTCCGGTCGGGCGATCGGACCGATCTCCTTGGTCACCTGGGCGCGCAGGTCCTTCATCAGCTGATCCGACGCCTTGACCCCGCCGCGCGGCGTCACGAACGCCGCCAGGGCCTGGCCCTTCAGCTCGTCGCTGATGCCGATGACGGCGGCCTCGGCGACCGACGGATGGCTAACCAGCGCGCTTTCGACCTCCATCGTCCCGATTCGGTGACCCGCGACGTTCACCACGTCGTCTACTCGGCCGAGAAGCCAGAAGTAGCCGTCGTCGTCTCGCCGCGCGCCGTCGCCGGTCAGGTACTTTCCCTCGTACTTGCTCCAGTACTGGCGCACGTAGCGATCGGGATCGCCGTAGATCGTGCGCATCATCGCCGGCCAGGGGCGCACGATTGTCAGGTTGCCGCCGGTGTTGTCCGGTACCGGATTGCCGGCCTCGTCGAGAACCTGGGCCGCCACGCCCGGGAACGGTCGGGTCGCCGAGCCCGGCTTGAGCGTCACCAGCCCCGGCAGCGCCGTGATCATGATCATCCCGGTCTCGGTTTGCCACCAGGTGTCGACGACCGGGCAGCGTTCGTGGCCGATGTTCTTGTGGTACCAGATCCAGGCCTCCGGGTTGATCGGCTCGCCGACCGTGCCCAGC
>JAJPKB010000042.1 GCA_021323915.1 Chloroflexota bacterium
GCCGGGCTATAGCTTTCGTCGGTTAGACAGTTGCCGACGACGGATGGGATCAGATTATGAAGTGTGGCGAAGCCAAGTGTGAACTGGCAATCGGCCGCTTCGACCGGTGCGGGATTCTGGAAAGCCGAGGCGACGAGGAAGATCACGACCGCGACAAGCGCCGCCGTTCGACGGGCGCGCGAAGTCCAGCGGGTCGCCACCGTCGGAAATGGCATCGACGTCCTCCGAAACGGCTTCGTTGCCGTTTGCTCCCTTGATTATAGCAAGGAAACCGACGCTCGGGCACACGAGAGAACGCACGAGGAAATACAAACGGTCTTTCCCGGTCCTGTCTCTGCCCTTCGGCACTTCACGTTTTGCGTTTCCGCCTTCAGGCACTATCATTAGGACCGTGTGAAGCAATTCCGTCTTGCTGGAGGTCTGATGAACGCGCACCTGGCGGCGAGCCTCGCGGTGCTCGAAGAGCTCTATGATGGCATGAGAGATCTCGTCGGCGGGCTGGACTCCGATTGCCTCAATTGGACGCCGCCGATCCCCGAAACAAACTCGATCTCGGCGCTGGTCACCCATACCGTCGGCTCGGTCGATAACTGGCTGCGTCGAGCCTTCGGGGAGACGGTGAATCGGGACCGCGACGCGGAGTTCCGCGCCCGCCACGACGCCGACGAGCTGGTGGCCATGATCGATCGCTCGCGGTTGGAGACCCGCGAACGCTTCTCCGCCCTCGACCGGGCCGACCTGTCGACGCTCCGCCACGTCCGTCGGTTGTCGACCAACCGGGAGGAAGACGTCTCGATTGCCTGGTGTGTCGAGCACGCGCTGATTCACGCTGGAGAGCACTGGGGGCAGATTCAGCTCAACCGCCAGTTGTACGCGGCGCGAGGGGGCATCGTGTAGATGCTCGCGGACGATGCAGGATCGGCCCAACGTTGCGCGGCCACCAGCGTACTCCTTCAAGCGCGGGTCTACCAGCAGATCCTCGACGGGATCATTTCGCTTCGCCTCGCGCCAGGTACCCGTCTCATCGAGAATAGCCTGGCGACCGAGCTAAACGTCAGCCGTCTGCCGGTTCGTGAGGCCCTTCGCCAGCTCGAGCGAGAACAGCTCGTCGTCATCCACCCGAACCGGGGCGCCTCGGTCGCGACGATGACGGCTCGAGACGCCGACGAGATCTACACCCTGCGGATTACCCTGGAGGCGCTGGCCGCCCGATTGGCGGCCGAGAACGCCGGCGGAGAGCAGATTCGGGCCATGGAGGTGACGCTGGACGAGGCGGCAGGAATGACCGCCTCGAACCGCGAGCGGTTCTACGAGCTCGGCTCTCGGTTCCACGCTCAAATCGTCGCCGCGAGTGGAAACGAAAAGCTCGTCGTTATGCTCCGGGTCATCGGCCACCACGTGGCACGGTTGAGGACGATCCAGGCACAGGTGTCGCGCCCGGAGACCAGAGAAGCGACCGAGCGTGGGCACCGAGCTATCTTCCATGCGATCGCCCGGCGCCAGGCCCGACACGCCGAGCGACTCATGGAGCAGCACGTGTCGGGGGCGCGCGATCGAATCGTCTCCCTCTTGAGCTCCTTACCGTCCAATCTGGGCGAACTTTCCAGCCTGGCCGGGGACGCGCAACGCCAGCCGGGGCCGGCCCACGACTACCCAACGCTCGACGTTCCCGGCTGACCGGAGGACCGCGCGTTCATGGCGACGCGGCGCCGCGTCGCCCAGTGAAAGATTTTTGAGAGCGAGCGCCACGTTCATGAGTGAGACATCCGTGATCACGATCCTTCGCGATTCGACCGACCGCCTCACCGCCGAGGAACCGGTTCGCTGGGCGGTGGGCGAGCTACGCGCTGCCCTGGCCGCCCGAGGAGTCACCGCGCGGGAAGCCGGCCAGATCGGGGAGGTGCCCGACGGCGCCGTGTGCGTGCTGGTAGCGGGTCCTTCATCCTCCGCAGCCAGCGAGATCTTGCGCGAGGCCAGCCTGGCGATGCCGGATGCGCCCGAAGCGGTCGCGCTGACGCCCGGCCGATCAGGTAGCCGAGACGTCGTCCTCGCCTCGGGGAGCGACGCCCGCGGACTGGCGTACGCCACCCTCGAGCTGGCGGACCGCGTCGCCCACGCCGCCGATCCGGCTCAGGCCCTTCGAGTGACGCGGCCGGTCGTCGAACAGCCGGCCAATCCGATCCGGAGCGTGACCCGTCTGTTCGTCAGCGACGTCGAGGACAAGCCCTGGTTCTACGACCGATCGTTCTGGCGACGCTACCTGACCAACCTGGCCACTCAGCGCTTCAATCGCTTCAGCCTGGCGCTGGGCATGGGGCACGACTTTCTCCGCGGCGTCCTCGACGCCTATTTTCTCTTCCCCTACCCATTCCTGGTGGCGGTTCCCGGCTACGACGTGCGGGTGGCCGGGCTGTCCGAGGCCGAGCGCGAGCGGAACCTGGCGTCGCTGCGCTTCATCGGCGAAGAGACGGCCCGGCGCGGCCTGCGGTTCCAGCTTGGCCTCTGGACGCACGGCTACGAGTGGGTGGACAGTCCGAATCCCAACTACGTCGTCGAAGGGCTGACGCCAGAGAACCATGCCGCGTACTGCCGCGATGCGCTCCGCACCCTGCTCCAGGAGTGTCCGACGATCGGGGGCGTCACCTTGCGGGTACACGGCGAGAGCGGCGTGCCCGAGGGCAGCTACGATTTCTGGAAGACGGTCTTCGACGGCGTGGTTCAATGCGGCCGCCCGGTCGAGATCGACATGCACCCGAAGGGCGTGGACCGTCGGATGATCCAGGTGGCGCTCGCCACCGGCCTGCCGATCACGATCTCGCCCAAGTACACCGCCGAGCACATGGGCCTGCCGTATCAGCAGGCGTCGATCCGCGAATTGGAGCGCGTCTCTCGTCCGCCGGAGGGCGATCGGTTCGTGGCGAGCCTGATGAACCAGAGCGCCGGCGCGCTGCGCTACACGCGCTACGGCTACGCCGATTTCCTCGAGGAAGACCGTCGCTACGGAGTTTATTTTCGGCTCTGGCCCGGAACGCAGCGACTGCTGCTCTGGGGCGATCCCGCCCTCGCGGCCGGATTCGGCCGATACGCCGGCTTCTGCGGCTGCCTCGGCCTCGAGATCTGCGAGCCGCTCTCGTTCAAAGGGCGTCGCGGCTCCGGCCTGCCCGGGGGGCGCGATGCCTACGCCGACGCCTCGCTGCATCCCGAGGACGGAGATTGGGAGAAGTATCTCTACACCTACCGCCTTTTCGGCCGGCTTCTCTACAACCCGGACGCCGAGCCCGACGGCTGGCGCCGCCACCTCTCCCACGACCTCGGCGCCGCGGCGGAGTCGGCGGAAGCGGCGCTCGCCAGCGCGAGCCGGATCCTGCCGCTGGTGACCACCGCCCATCACGTGTCGGCGGCGAACAACCGGTTCTGGCCGGAGATCTACACCAATATGCCGATCGTCGACGAAGCGCGACCGCACCCGTACGGGGATACGCCGGCACCAAAGCGCTTCGGCACCGTCAGCCCGCTCGATCCAGAGCTGTTCTTGTCGATCGAAGACTTCGTCGACGAGGTGGTCCGGGGAGAACGGAGCGGCAAGTATTCGCCGGTCCGCGTCGCCCGGTGGCTCGACGAGCTCGCGGCCACCGCGGCGTGGCACCTCTCGGATGCCGAGGCCCGCATCGCCGACCGACGGCTGCCCGCGTTCCGTCGCCTCGCGATCGACGTCTCGATCCAGTGCGCGCTGGGCCGATTCTTTGCCCAGAAGCTGCGCGCGGGGGTGGCATACGCGCTCTACCGCCGAACCGGTCAACTGAATCGCCTGCGCCAGGAGCTGGACGCGTACCGCTCGGCGCGCGCCTCGTGGATCGACGCGATCGAGCACGGGAAGGTGTACCGTGACGACATCACCGTCGGCGGCGAGCCATTCCTGCGCGGCCACTGGGTGGACCGACTGGCGGCCATCGACGCGGACCTGGCCGATATGGAGGCGGAGGGGCAGAGGGTAATCTCGGCGTCCACGCCGGGGAATGGAGACGCGGCCGGAGGCCAGGCGATCGCCGCGCTTGACGATGAACCGCCGCCGGTGGAATACTCACATACGCCGCCCGTGGCGTTCGACAAGGGGCGGCCGGTCCTCGTCGAGATCAGGGTCCGTTCGCTTGACGATAGCACTCGCCCGATCTCGGTTCGCCTGCGCTATCGGCACGTGAATCAGGCGGAGACGTACCGAAGCGTCGAGATGGAGAGCGACGCGGGGTGGTACCGCGCGGCGATCCCGGGTGAGTACTCCGATTCGCCGTATCCGCTCGCGTACTTCTTCGAGTTGCACCGCGGACGAAATCGAGCCTGGCTCTACCCCGGCTTCGCGGCGGATCTGGCGAACCAGCCGTATTTCATCGTCCGTCGGGATGCCTCGCGGAGCGAGCGGTCGAATTGACGCCGAAGCCAAAATGAGGACGTGGGTCGCCCCGGTCACCGGGGCGAGAAGGAGAAACGACGATGCCTCGGATTCCCTGCATGGAAGCCGCGGTCCAGATTCTCGAAGACGAGGGGGTCGATCACGTCTTCGGAATTCCCGGTTCCAACGTCAACGCATTTTACAACGCGCTGGCCAAATCGAAGAAAATCCGCCACATCATCGCCCGCCACGAGGAAGGCGCGTCCCACGCCGCCGAGGGCTGGGCGAGGGCGAGCGGAAAAGTCGGCGTCTGCGTCGGGACGTCGGGCCCGGCCGGCACGAACTTTATCACCGGGCTCTACAACGCCCAGGCCGACTCGATCCCGCTGATCGCCATCACCGGTCAGCACATTCGAGCGATGCAGGGCAAAGAAGGCTTCCAGGCGATGGACATTACCGAGGTCGCCCGACCGGTCTGCAAGAAGACGTTCTACGTTCGCGAATCGGCGAACGTACCCTGGATCTTCCGCGAAGCGTTTCGGATCGCGCGCGAAGGACGCCCCGGTCCAGTGCTGATCGACCTGCCGATCGACGTTCAGCGCGGTGAGGTCGAATACGACGCCTCGATCGACGCCGCGCTGGCGATCCTCAAGCCGGCGCCCGAGCGACGGAAGATCCGCAAGGCGATCGAGATGATCCTGGCCGCGAAGCGCCCGGTCATTCTCATGGGCGGTGGCGTGATCATCGCCGGCGGCTGCGAGGAGCTGATTCAACTGGCCGAGCACCTGCAGGTGCCGGTCGTCAACACCAGCATGGCCAAGGGCGGAATCCCGGCGAATCATCCGCTCTACGGCGGCGAGGTCGGCGTGCAGTGCAACACCCTCGCGGGTAACCGGGTGTTCCTGGATTCGGATCTCGTGCTCGGGGTCGGCTGTCGCTTCGCCGACCGTCACACCGGTTCGCTGGACGTTTACACCCGCGGCCGACAGTTCATTCACATCGACATCGAGCCGACCCAGATCAGCCGGATCTTCCCATCCGACCTCGGCATCGTGTCGGATGCGCGCCTCGCCCTCCAGGCGCTGCTCGAAGAGGCGCGGGCGCAGACGCCACCACGGTCGGCCGACGATTACGTTCAAAAGATTCCCCAGCTTCGCCGCGAGCTCGCCCGACGTCTGGACTTCGACAACGTTCCGATCAAGCCGGGGCGGGTCTTCAAGGAGATCAACGAGTTCTTCGACGAGGATACGATCTTCGTCACCTGCATCGGCAACAACCAGATCTGGTCGGGGCAGATGCAGGAGATCTACAAGCCGGGGCACTATCTCCTGGCCGGCGGCGCCGGACCGCTCGGCTGGGACCTGCCGGCGGCGATCGGCGCGAAGCTGGCGCGTCCGAACAACACTGTCGTCAACGTCACCGGCGACTTCGGCATCCAGTTCTGCATCGAAGAGCTGGCGATGGCTGCCCAGTACGAGGTTCCGGTCCTCGTCGTCATCATCAACAATGGGAATATGAGCCTGATTCGCCAGAACCAGAAGTATGCTTACAATGGCCTGCGCTACGGCATCGACCTGACCTACGGCGAAGAGAACAGCTACCTCGACTTCGTGCAGCTGGCCAGGGCCTACGGGTTGTACGGTGAGCGGATCACCCGGCCGGATGAGATCAAGGGCGCGTTCCGTCGCGGATTGGATTCGGGCAAGACGGCGCTGATCGACATCATCATCGAGCGCGACGCCGATGTATCGATGGGGAATTCGATCGACGCGATTCGGGAGTTCGAGCCGCTGCCGCAGCTGGTGCCGGCGCTGAGCTGAGCCCGGTCCCGGAGACGCTTCTCGTCGATCGCTTCGCGCGGTTGGAGATACGATGCTAAACCGAGATCTGCCGGTGCTCAGCTTCGCGTCGTCTGCCGATTGGGAGGCGTGGCTCGCCGAAAACCACGCCTCCTTGGCCGGCATCTGGTTGAAGATTGGCAAGAGTGGCGCGACCGAGCCGAGCGTGACCTACGGCGAGGCGCTCGACGTCGCGCTCTGCTACGGCTGGATCGATGGGCAGAAGGATACCTTCGACGCGGCGTGGTGGCTCCAGAAGTTCACCCCGCGCCGGTCCGACAGCAGATGGTCGCAGCGCAATCGCGACAAGGCGCTGGACCTGATCGCGCAAGGCCGCATGCAGCCCGCAGGCCTTCGCCAAGTGGAGGCAGCCCGCGCCGACGGCCGGTGGGAGTCCGCCTACGCGAGCTCGGGCACGGCAACCGTGCCCGACGACCTTCAGCGCGCGCTCGAGGCGAACCCGGCGGCGCGAGAATTCTTCGCGACGCTGGACCGCCAGAACCGGTACGCGATCCTCTACCGCATCCAGGACGCAAAGAAGCCCGAGACCCGCGCCCGGAGGATCGCATCGTTTGTCACGATGCTCGCCGAGGGCAAAACGCTGTATCCACGTTAGGTTTAGACTTGACGTCTACTACGGTCGAGCTTCCTCGACGATCGTTTCGCACTGCTGTTGGACGCTCTGCAATCCCTGCTCGAACGGCGTTTCGCCGTACCAGAGCGGGTAGCTGACGTTCTCGTACTTGTCCTCGAGCTCCGAGAAACGCAGATTGTAGGGCATCGGGAAGGGCCCTTTGTTCTTCCCGTCGGTCAGCCAGGTCAGGGTGCGCTGGAA
>JAJPKB010000478.1 GCA_021323915.1 Chloroflexota bacterium
TCCTCCGCTGGGCATTCGCCGCGGGACGGGCTCCGACGGCGGTACGCGGATCCTAACCGAGGAAAGACGCCAGCGCGGTAACCTAAAGGTGTAGTCGAGGGAGTATCTCGGGCCAAGCTGGCCCCCGCTAGGCGGGAGCTCGGCTTCACCGACCGGTTGATCGTCGACGTATGCGATGAGAAGGGAGCAAGGGGGCCATGCGGCGCACCCGGCCGGGGCAGGCCGCGCTTCGGTCGATGCCCGATGGCGGCCAGCAGCCTGCCTTCGCCGGGTCATTTCTCCAGGCGCAGGTCGAAGCCAATTCCTTCCTGACGAATCTCGCCCCTTCCGAAGCGACTTTTCGTCACCATTCGTTCGAGCTCCGCGTGGGTGTACGCCGTCTTCAGCAGCATGCACCGGAACGTCAACCGGGTCAGCAGGGCATTCAGCCACGACAGGTGCATCCCCCGAACCTGGTCCTCGATCGCATCCACAGACACGTCCAGGACAAGGAGGAGTTGCTCGTCCTCCTCGCCGACGAGATCAGCGGCGAGATCCCGGTCGTCGACGATCGCCGTCCCTGGCAGGACCAGCTAGCGGATCTGGCGTACCGGGTCCGACGGACCCTCCTGAGCCACCGCGATGCCGCCCGGCTGCTGGCGGACACCCGGCCGGCCGGTCTCCGCCGACCGGCCGCGATCGACACGATCCTTGGGCTGCTGCTCGCGGATGATATCGCCGCCGACGATTCCGAAGGGCTCTTCCGATTCGGGCTGGACCTCTGGATTCGCGGTCTCGGGCGGCTCCAGGCGCCTCCCGCGTGACCGCCTCGCCTGCGAGAAAGTGCTCCGAGCGGCGTATGTATTATCGAGACGAGATGACGCCAGCGAGGTGACAAACGATGTTTCCCTTCGACGAGGACGCGACGCAGGTCCTGCGGCGGGCCGGACGGCTCGCCAACGGCAAGGTTGGAATCGAGCATCTCGAGCAGGCCATCGCGAGCCCCGAGCCGTCGTCCTTGCCGCCAACCACCATCAAAGCGAGTCCTCCGCTCCAGAAGCTGCTCGAGCGAGCCGACGCTCTGGCGGAGCGCCGGGGCGCCGCGACCATCTCCCGCGCGGATCTCTACGAGACGTTGGTCGAGACGAACGCTCTCGCGGCCGGGCTGGATCTGGATCGCCTCCGGTTCGTGCGCTGGCAGGTCGAGCGTCGCTATCCCACGCCACCCGGCAAGCGGTGCTGTCAGGATCTTTCTACCCGATAGTCGCGGCCAGAAATTGAACGACGGAGGAAAATAGCAATGGGCACGATCGATCAGGTCGCCGAGCATCTCACGACCCTCGGGTTGATCTTCCAGCGAGTCGGGGATGACGGTCTCGAGTACATTCGGATCAGCTTCAACGGTGAGAACGTCCCGTACCACCTCCGGATCGACGCCAATGATCCCCTCATCGTCGTCGCTGCCCCCGGGCTGGCGACCGTGCCGCCGAATCGGCGCGACGAGGTCGTTCGCCTCGCGAACCACCTCAACGCCACTCGCCTGCGGCTTGGCTGCTTCTTCGTCGATCCGACGCGGCAGCGGCTCGTCTTCGAGCTGCCCATCCTGGCGCCGGAAGGCCCGAGTCGCGCCCAGGTCCAGATGGCCATGGCCGCCGCGGGCGCGGTGGATCGCTACTTCCCCGCGTTCGCTCGGGTGCTGTGGAGTGGGTCCAGCGCCGAAGCCGCCCTGGCTGAACCGGCGCCAGCGGACGATGGGGAAGGCCCCTCTTTTGATCTGGCCGTCTAGCCCTGCAGTCGATTGTGTTGACAGAGGGCTTTCCGAAAGCCTAAGATGGGCGCCACCAGCGCGATCCCGAGCAAGCCAGAATTTAGCTGGCCTCAGCTTCAGCGCGGAGGAGTCCGCTCGATCATGGGACCGGTGGCACGAGACGACGAGCACGGGCTTGCCCCATCGGACGCGATCGAGCGAGCCCGGCGCGGCGACCGCCAGGCCTTCGACGAGCTTTGCGCGGCGTACGGCAAGGCCGTCTATGGTGCCATCCGCGTCCGTGTGGCCAGCGACGACGACGCGCGCGATGTGCTTCAGGAAACCTGGCTCCAGGTCTGGCAGAAGCTGCCGACCTTCGATCCGGCGCGTGGCAGCTTCCAGGCGTTCGCCAAGTACTGGTCGAGTGTGATGGTGCTGCGCTATTACGACGCGATGAAGTCGCGACGAGTGGGCGAGGTAGTCGCGAGCGAGCTCGCGGCCCGGTATCCGGCGATCGCCGGGGAAGAGGGCATGGCAGGGGTGCTCGATCGCCTCGGGGCCCGCCGTACTGAGCCCGAGGAGCCCGCGATCGGCGCGGACGTCTACGCCAACCTCCTGCGCGTGACGATGAGCAGCGCCAGCCCGCCCCACCAGCTCATCGCCTTCGGCTTCAGCAAGATCTCCGCCTGGACGCCGCGCCGGATCACCGCCGAGCTTTCGACGATCCCCCTCCGGGACCTGGAAGCGCGGCTGGAGCATCTCTACCTTGAGGAGTCGCAACTGCCCCCGGCCCTGGTCCAGCCGTGCTTTGTGCCGCTTCGGGCCAGGTTGGAGCTTCCCTTCGAAGCGGTGGCCGAGAGCGCCAAGACCCTGGCGACCTATTCGCACCTCCGGGGTCAGGTGGTGGGCGACACCACCCTTCAAGACTACTACACGGCCAACGATCCGACCGGGGATGTGACGGCCTGGTGGTACGCCGTTCAGCGACGGGTCCGAGCCGAGCTGCAGCGCGTCGAGACGGGACCGCTATCGGACCTGCTCCGCCGAATGCAATTGACCGTGGCGCGGCGCGCGAGTGGGCGGGTGAGGTGACCGTGGAACATCTCACCGTGGATCAGCTGCTCGACTACTTCGACGGAAGATTGAGCGAGGACGCGGAGACGCGGATCGAGGAGCACGTCGCGGAGTGCAGCGAATGCGTCGAGGCCGCACGGGCCGCCCGTCACTTCGCGGTCGCCTGGAACGGCTGGACGGCGCGGGAGCACGGCGCGGCACACCTGAGGGCGTTATTGAATCGCGCGCTCCGCGATGCCCGGGCGTCCGACCATGATCCCGTCGTTCGGACTCGACTGGCCCGCTGGGCGGAACGCTGGGCCGGCCGGGCCGAGGTCGCGGTTCGCATCGTCGTGGAAGCCTCTGCCCCCCGCTTCGTGGCCGCGGGGCTCGAAGCTCTCACCGGTTCCGCGGCCGGCTGGCAATTCTCTCCCGCGCCGGCAACTCCGCCGATTCGTGGGACTCCGGGGCGGGCCGGTACGGCAAAAGAGGCAGTCGCAGTGGCTCCGGGCGCGCGGATAGTCGTGAGCGGGGATGGCTACGTCGCGGTGCGCGTCGACGATACGTTCCCGGGCGGCGCGCCGCTGGTGATGCTCGTCCCGCTGGCCGAGGGGGAAAAGCCGAGGGTGGCGACGCTGGATCCGCGCCTCGGCCAGCCTTTCCGCGTCGCCCGGTTCGAGGGGCTGCCGGCCGGGGAATATCTGGTCGCGTTCGAGCCTCTCGAGTCGGCGCCGGGTCCGGTGGAAGGAGAGGGCCGCGTATGAGCGATCTGTCGATCGGAGCAAACCTGGCGTGGCACACCGGCGCCCAGGAGGCATTCCAGGCGGGACACCAGTACGTCGAGTGCGAGCACGTTTTGATCGGGATCTGCAGCCTAGGAAAGTACCTGGTGCCGGGTGCGCTCGCCGACGAGCCAACCCGCCAGGCAGTGCGTGACGAGTACGAAAGACTCGGTCAGATCTTCCAGGCGGGCGGCGTTGATCCGACCTCCCTCCGGCGAGGCCTCCGCGAGAGCATGGGTCGAGGCGGCTACGCCCACCCCGACGGCTCGATCGACGCCAGCGCCGCGTGCCGGTCCATCTTCAACCGGGCGGCGTCGCTGGCGGCGGGTTTCCCCGCCACCACGTCACTTCACCTGCTCATCGCCCTCCTGGAGCAGCCGAGCAACACCGTCGCGAACATCTTGCGCCAATTCGGCGTCCACACCAACGATCTCTACAAGCGCGCCATCGAGGGGTTCGCGGTCGAGCCGCCCCGGCAGCAGGTCGCGGAAGCGCCCCAGCAAGCCGCGGCGCCGTCGTCGCTCGATCAGTTCGGGCGCGATCTGACCCGGCTGGCCGGCGAGGGCAAGCTCACGCCGGTCCTGGGCCGACGCGACGAGATGCTCCAGGTGATTCGGATCCTCGAGCAGGTGGGAAAGAGCAACCCGGTGCTGATCGGCGAGCCCGGCGTCGGGAAGACGGCGGTCGTCGAAGGGGTCGCCCAGCGCATCGCCGCCGGTAAAGAGCTTTCGGGCAAGCGTATCATCGAGATCGACGTCGCCGGGCTGGTAGCCGGCACGACCTACCGTGGTGAGTTCGAGCAGCGCCTCAACCAGATCATCGAGGAGACGCGCTCGCACCCGGAGGTCATCCTCTTCATCGACGAGCTTCACAAGATCGTCGGGGCCGGGGCCACCGGAAATGGCTCGCTCGACGCCGCCAACATCTTGAAGCCGGCCCTCGCGCGGGGCGAGCTGAAGGTTATCGGGGCGACGACGATCGCGGAGTACCGTCGCTACATCGAGGCGGACGCTGCCCTCGAGCGACGCTTCCGCCCGGTCCAGATCGAAGAGCCGACGCCGGAGGAAGCGCGTCAGATGCTCGAAGGTCTGAAACCGCGCTTCGAGGCCGACTACGGAGTCGCGATCGACTCGGAGGCCCTCGACGCGGCGGTCGAGCTGACCGTCCGCTACCTTCCGTCGCGCCGCCTCCCGGACAAGGCAAAGGACATCCTGGACGAGGCGTGTACCTGGGTAAAGGTCCCGGCGCTCAGCTCGATGGGACGACGATCGGGCCCAACGGACGAACGGGTGACCAGGCAGCTGATCGCCGAGGTCATCGCGGCGCGGACCGGCATTCCCACCGTCGACGTTTTGAAGCCGGACGCGTCGCTGCTCCGCCTCGAAGAGACGCTCCGACAGCGCGTCGTCGGACAGGAGAATGCGGTCAAGCGCGTCGCCGCGCGGATTCGGATCAATCGGGTTGGCCTGGGCGACCCGAATCGCCCCGAGGCGGTCTTCCTCTTCCTGGGACCGACCGGCGTGGGTAAGACGGAACTGGCCAAAGCAATCGCCGACGCACTCTTCCACGCGCCGGATCGGATGATCCGCATCGATATGTCCGAGCTCCAGGAAAAGCACGCCGTGTCCAAGCTGATCGGCGCGCCGCCGGGCTACGCTGGCTACCAGGACGAAGGGCAGCTCACCGGAAAGCTACGGACTCATCCCTACTCGGTCGTCTTGCTCGACGAGGTCGAGAAGGCGCACCCGGAGATCTTCGACCTGTTTCTCCAGGTCTTCGACGAAGGTCGTTTGACGGATTCGAGCGGACGGGCGGTCGACGCTCGCCACGCGATCTTCATCATGACTTCGAACCTGCTCCCGGCGAGCCAGCACCGTCGCCTCGGCTTCGATCGACTCGCGGACGGCTTCCCGGAAGACGAGGACGTGTTGAGCGAGCTTCGCCGCCACTTTCGCCCGGAGCTGTTGAACCGCATCGACGA
>JAJPKB010000237.1 GCA_021323915.1 Chloroflexota bacterium
CGTCGACCAGGGTGGTCTTGCCGTGATCGACGTGGGCGATAATGGCGACGTTGCGCACGTCGTCGCGAACTCGGGTCAGGGTGGCCATCGGATTCCTCTCTAGCGTCTTCCCGGCGCCTCGCTCGGTTCCGTCCCAGGTCGGACGGCTCCACCGGACGCCGCGCTCGCGCGACACCCCCCTTCTCAGCCGA
Organism: Chloroflexota bacterium; assembly: GCA_021323915.1. Lineage (GTDB taxonomy): Bacteria > Chloroflexota > UBA6077 > FW602-bin22 > CADDYW01 > JAJPKB01. Next base: position 192 of record JAJPKB010000237.1, read on the forward strand.
GCCGGCGAGGGAAATGGGCCGAGGACGTTCTCAAAAAAAGAGAGAAGGTGGACAACACCTTCTCACGGATACTAGTATTGTACCCAAAATCGAGCGAGCCCGCAACCAGCGCAAAGCTGGGGCACCCGGCCCAATGAGTACCACGGACACCGGAGAGCTGAACTCGGACGATCGCGGCAGACCCGCGTCGGCGGGTGAACCAATCACACCTATTGCCGCGGTGATTGCCACGCGAACACCCGAGAGCATGGTATAATCCGAGCCATGAAAACCACCATCGACGCCGCGGGAAGGCTGGTGATCCCGAAAGAGATCCGCCGTCAGGCAGGCTTGCAGCCGGGCATGCCACTTGACGTCCGATGGCAAGATGGACGCATCGAGATCGAGCCCGCCGCGCGGCCGGTTCGACTCGAGCGACGGGGCCGCTTCCTCGTCGCGGTGGCCGACGGTACCGACGAACTGACGACGGAGATAGTGGAAGAGACGCGTGAGGCGCTCGCGCGCGAGCGCGGAGCCGTCGATGGCCCTTAATGGCAAGCTTTCTTCTGGATACCAGTTGCATGATCTCCGTCGTCTGCGCCTGGCACGAGCATCATGAGCGTGCGACCCGAGAGATGGAGCGGCGGCTGAGCGCCGGAGAGCGTCTCGTCGTCGCGGCACCGGCCCTCGTCGAAGCCTATGCCGTCCTCACTCGACTGCCTTCACCCCATCGTCTCTCACCCGCCGACAGCGCGCTCCTTCTCGAGGCCAACTTCACTGGCGACTCCATAGAGATGGTTGCTCTCGGATGGGAGACCTATCGCCATCTTGTTCGCGGTGCGCCAGCCCGGGGAATCGCGGGGGGAAGCATCTACGATGCCGTCATCGCCGCGTGCGGACTCGCGGCGGGAGTGGATGCTCTGCTGACCTTCAACGAACGGCATCTCCGATGGCTTGCCGAGCAGAAGCTTAAGGTTGTCGTTCCGCCCCCATAGCTCATTTCACGCCCGGTTCAGAATCGCCGCGCCGAGGGCTGGTCCGCGGCGGACCAGCCAGCCGCCGTCGGCGGTGCGGGTGCCGAGGATGGCCCAGGCCACGTCGGAGTCCGGCGTCGCCCAGGCCACGCAGCCGGACATGCCGGCGTGGCCGAACGAGCTCGGGCCGGCCGCCGGCGGCGTCCAGTGCGGCGTCTTCTCGTCGCGCAGCTCCGGACCCAGCCCCCAGGGGCAGCGCGGCCAGATCAGCGGCGGGGCCATGCCGCCGCCCAGGTCGTCGGTTTGGTTGCGGGTCGCCGCGGCCAGCGTCTCCAGGGTCAGCAGGCCGAGCGGCTGCCCCTGGAAGGCCCGAACCAGGGCGAGCGCCCCGGCGGCGGTCGTGAGCAGGCCGGCCCATGGCAGGGCCAGCGAGCGCCAGAAGGCCGAGTTGTAGGGCGCCAGCGAAGTGCCGGCGAACGGGCCGCGCACGTCGGCGAGGACGACCGGCGGCCGCGGCGGCTCGACGCCCAGGTAGGCGTCGGTTCCCAGCGGCCGGATTACCAGCGCCTGAAGCGCGGTCGAGAAGCCCTGACCGGTCACCCGCTCCACGACAATCGCGAGCAGGCCGTAGCCAACGTTGCTGTACTGGACCCGGGTGACCGGCGGCCAGCGCGGCGGCGTGCCGAGGCAGCCGACGGCCAGGGTCGGCCAGTCCAGCCCCGGCCCGTAGGGCGCCAGGTCCTCCGGAACGTCGAGCGGCAAGCCGCTCAGGTGGCAGAGCAGCGTTCGGATCGTGACGTCCGGCCCGGCCGCCGCGGCGTCGGGCAGGTAGCGGGCGAGCGGGTCGTCCAGGGCGAGCGTGCCGGCGTCGACCAACCGCAGCACGCTCAGCGCGGTCGCCAGCTTGGTGATCGAGGCGATCGGAAAGATGCTCTCCGGGGTGAGCGGCGTGCCGGCCGCGTCGGCCCCCAGGTACCAGGACCCGAGCGGCGCGCCGCCGCGAACCGCGACGATCGCGAGACCGGGGATCTGGTAGGCCCGCATGGCTTCCTCGGCCTGGTGGCGGACCTCGTCCGAACGCGAAAGGTCGCTCAAGGCGCTCTACCCCGTTTCATTAATCGCTCAGGGATGGTGACGGTGCGACGCCCGGTGGCCCCCCTCCTGCCCTCTCCCCGACACGGGGAGAGGAACGAACGCGGCAGAACCCACCCGGCGCGGTCCCGCTCTCTCCGCGCCGGGCGTGTGAACGCCCCAGCGTCTGGGATGAAGAGCGGGCCGGGGTGAGAGGGGTCGCTCGGCGGATCGTGAACGCGAATGCCTCCCCCGGCGAGCCTTCAGCCGCGGGGGAAGGGTCTCCAGGGAGATGCTATCCTCAAGACCCCCCTCCCTCGGATGGGAGATGGGGCAGGGGGTGAGGGAGACCCCGGCCGACCCCGACGCTGAAGTCGCTCCAGTTTTATTGTACGACGCCCGGTCCCCCGGTACGCGTATAATACGTACCAATCGATCGCCAAGGAGCCGCACGTGTCGACGAAGCCAACCTGCTCGATCGTTCGCGGGGCGTCCGCCGGGGCCTACCAGGGCAAGCAGGGCTTCTCCTACTTCGCCGGCGTCTCGGCCGAGACCGCCGGTTCGCAAGGGCTCTGCATGCACCTGCTCACCGTGCCACCCGGCGGCCGGGCGAAGGCCCACCGCCACGCGCACCACGAGACCGCTCTCTACGTCCTCTCCGGCGAGGCCGAGATGTGGTACGGCGCTAGATTGGAAGAGCGCATGGTCTGCCGTCCGGGCGACTTCATCTACATTCCGGCCGGCGTTCCCCATCTGCCGATCAACCTGAGCGCGACCGAGCCCTGCGTCGCCATCGTCGCCCGCACCGATCCCAACGAGCAGGAGAGCGTGACGCTGCTGCCGGAGCTCGATGCTCTCCACTGACGGACGCCTTCTCTTCGTCACCTGCGGGGTGCGCACCTTCGCCTACGGGTTCCTGTCGGTCGTCCTCGGACTCTACCTCGGGGACCTCGGGTTCGGGGCCAACGTCATCGGCATCGTGTTCGCCGCGGCCCTCGGCGGGGGCGCCCTGATGACGGTCGCGTTCACCACGACCGCCGACCGGCTGGGGCGGCGCCGCGCGCTGATGATCGGGGCCGGGCTGATGGCGCTCGCCGGCCTCGTCTACGCGCTCAGCACGAGCCTCGCCGTGTTGATCGTCGCGGCGATCGTCGGCACGATCAGCCCCTCCGGCAAAGAGGTCGGCCCGTTCCTCTCGATCGAGCAGGCGATCCTACCCCAGACGACCCCCGACGAGAATCGGACGAGCCTCTTCGCCCGGTACAATCTGGTGGGCTCGGCGGCCGGCGCCCTCGGCGCCCTGGCGGCCGGTTTGCCGACCGTCCTCGGCCTTGGCGCCACGACCGGCGCCCGGGCGATGATCTGGTGCTACGTGGTCGCCGCGCTGGCGCTCCTGATGCTTTTCGGCCGGCTGTCGCCGGCGGTCGAGGCCGGTCCGGTCAAGCGGTCCGACCGGCCGCGTCGCCTCGGGCTTCACCGGTCGCGCGGCATCGTGACCAGGCTGGCGGCGCTCTTCGCGGTCGACTCGTTCGCCGGCGCGTTCGTCGTCCAGGGGCTGATCGCCTACTGGTTCCACCTCCGCTTCGGGGTGGACGTGGCCGCGCTCGGGGCCATCTTCTTCGGCACCAACCTGCTCTCGGCGCTCTCCTTCCTCGCCGCCGCGCCGATCGCCCGACGGTTCGGGCTGCTGAACACCATGGTCTTCACCCACCTGCCGTCGAACGTCCTACTTGCCCTGGTGCCGCTCATGCCCACGCTTCCCCTCGCGGTCGCCACCCTGCTCGCGCGCAATCTCCTCTCGCAGCTGGACGTTCCGACCCGTCAGTCGTACACGATGGCGGTCGTGGCGCCCGACGAGCGCGCCGCGGCGGCGGGCCTCACCTCGGTGGCGCGGAACGCCGCGGCCGCCGTCGCGCCGGCGCTCGCCGGGACGACCCTGGCGGCACCCGCCCTGGGCCTACCGTTCCTGATCGCCGGCGGCCTCAAAATCGCCTACGACCTCGCGATCTTCGCCACCTTCCGCTCGATCCGCCCCCCGGAGGAAGCACTCCACGCGCCATCCCGACTGCCCCCTGTCCGTAAATAGGTAGTTTGCCGATTATAATAACGGAACTTTCCCAGCGCGGGAGTTCCGAAGGGTACCTTGCTTCGGCGAATCGAAGCGTACGAAGATAGTGCACCGGCGGGTACGGACCCTGACCGAGCGCGGCGCGGCGTGGTCGATTTCACCCTGAGGCCCATTCCGATCATTCAG
>JAJPKB010000427.1 GCA_021323915.1 Chloroflexota bacterium
TGAGGCCCATTCCGATCATTCAGATCTCGCACCTTACTCGCTTGACTTCGCGCTTCGCGGACGCGCTCGGAGGTTTTGCTGGATGGCCGTCAACCGATTGGACGCGATTCGGGATCCGATCCGGTTAGCTGCCCTCCGATCCACCGGCCTCTGGGGAACCGTTTCGGAAGAGACGTACGACCGAATCACCCGCCTTGCCACCCGGGCGCTCCGCGTCCCGATCTGCCTCTTCTCCTTGATCGACGCGACCGAGCAGTACCTGAAGAGCCAGCAGGGGCTGGCCGAGCCGTGGGCATCCCGACGGACCATTCCGCTCACCCACTCGTTCTGCTGGCTGGTCGTCGGCACCGGCGAGCCGCTGGCCGTCGTCGACGGACGCCAGCATCCGCTGCTGGAAGGCAGTCCGGCGATCGACGAGCTCGGCGCGGTAGCCTACCTCGGGATGCCAATCACCGTCGACGGCGGTCACGTCGTCGGCGCCCTGGCCGCGATCGATCGTCAGCCTCGTCAATGGTCCGACGGCGACGTCCGCACCCTGGAAGACCTGGCGTCACTGACCACGACCGAGCTCAACCGAAACCGCCCGGCGGCGACCGGGCGCGCGGCCGTCGGCGCCGGGCCGTCGATCCAGGTGCTCGAGTCGCTTGGCGACGGAGTGTGCGCGGTGGACCGCTCGGGTCGCTGCACCTTCGTGAACCAGACCGGCGCCCGGATGCTCGGCTATCGACCGAGCGAGGTCGTCGGCCAGCCGCTGCACGAGCTGATCCACCACAGCTTCCCCGACGGGTCGGCCTATCCGCCCGGCGACACGCCGATCATGCGGGCGCTGGCGACCGGTGACCCGTTTCGGATCGAGGGCGAGACGATCTGGCGGCGAGACCTGACCCCGCTCTCGGTTCGCTACGCGGCTTTTCCCATCCTGGAGGACGGCCAGGTCGCCGGCGCGGTCGTCGTTTTCGCCGACGCGACCGATCGACGGCGCGCCGAGGAAGAGCGCCAGCGGATCCTCGCCGAGGCGCAGGCCCTGCGCCAGGAGGCGGAGACGGTCCAGCGGCGGATGACCTTCCTGGCGCGCGCCAGCACGATGCTCGCCGGGTCGCTCGACGAGGCCAGCCACCTGCGGTCAATTGCTCGGCTCATCGTTCCTCACCTGGCCGACTGGTGCACGATCGATCTCGTCGACCGGGGCGGATCGCTTCGTCGCGCCGAGGCCGCCCACCGCGACGCCTCGCGAACCCCGTTGCTCCGGGCAATTCCCGACCGGTTCGCCGATGGCCCGATCTGGGAACGGAGCGTTCGATCAGTCATCCAGACCGGTCAGGCCGAGCTCGTCGCCGATGTGGGCGACCGCGATCTGTTCGCGGCCTCGCGCGAGCCCGCTGACCTTCAGGTGCTTCGCGCGGTCGGCTGCCGATCGTATCTCTGCGCTCCGCTGATCGCCCGCGACGCGACCCTCGGCGCGATCACCCTCGCTCAGGTCGAGCCGGACCGGCGCTTTCGGCAGATCGACCTCTTCTTCGCCGAGGACCTCGCCCGGCGCGTCGCCGCGGCGCTGGACAACAGCCGCCTCTACCGCGAGGCCCGCGACGCGGTCCGGGCGCGGAACGAATTCCTGGTCACCGTCGCCCACGATCTGCGGAATCCGCTCGCCAACATCAAGGGCTACTCCCAGCTTATCCTGCGCTCGTTCGCGGCGCTGAAGTCGGCGGAGAACGCCGAGATGCTCGACTGGCTCCAGAAGGTCGACACGATGACCACTCGGATGACCAGCCAGATCGACGAGCTCCTCGACCTCGCCCGAACCCAGATCGGCCAGCCCCTCGAGCTCGAGCGCCGACCCATGGATCTGGTGAGCCTGGCAGAGCAGGTCGCCGACGGGTACCGGCAGTCGGGCGATCACCAGCGAGTGCGCGTCGAGGCCGCCGTGCCGAGCCTGATCGGGTTCTGGGACGCCCGCCGGCTGGAGCGCGCCCTCTCGAACCTCGTCTCCAACGCGATCAAGTATGGCCGCGAAGACGGCGAGGTCACGATCTCGATCGGCGTCGAGGAGCTGAATGGTCATCCCTGGGCGGTGCTCTCGGTCGCCGACCACGGGGTGGGTATTCCCGCGGCCGACCTGCCGCGCGTCTTCGAGCGCTTCTACCGCGGGCGCAACGTCGCACGGCAAAGCCCCGGCGCCGGCGTCGGCCTGGCCAGCGTCCACCAGATCGTGACCCACCACGGGGGCACGGTCGACGTCGCGAGCGAGGAGGGCGTCGGAACGACGGTCACGATTCGCCTGCCGCTGAGCCCGCCGTCGGCCGCGGCGTCCCCTACGCCAGGGGAATCCTCGGCTTGACCCGCTTGTTCACCAGGCCGTGGAGCGGCCAGTGTCCAGTTAACACCCGCCCGACCTCGATCCCCATCCAGCGCGGGCGCTCGGCGCGCGACCGGTCGGACGCCGACGCGATGTGCGGCGTCAGGATCACGTTGTCCAGGGTCAGGAGCGGATTGTCCGGATCCGGCGGCTCCTTCTCGGTCACGTCCAGCCCGGCGCCGGCGATCCAGCCTTCCCGCAGCGCCTTGACCAGCGCGGCTTCGTCCACCGTCCGGCCGCGGCTGGTGTTCACGAGCAGCGCCGTCGGCTTCATCATCCGGAGCCGCTCTTCGTTCATCAGGTGGAAGGTTTCCTTCGTGAGCGGCGTGTGCATCGAGATGAAGTCCGACTCGCGGAGCAGCTCTTCGAGGCCGACCATCGTCACGCCGTGCTCGTCGGCCATCGCCTGGGTGACGAACGGATCGTAAGCGATCACCCGCATCTCGAACGCCCGGGCGAAGCCGGCGACCACCCGCGCGATGTTGCCGAAGGCGATCAGGCCGAGCGTCTGCCCGTAGATGTGCTGGTGCGGCGTCACGCCGGCCAGTCGGCTCGGCGCATCGGGATTGTTGGCCCGCGCGTGCATCGCCTGGTTGAGCGGAACGATCTGGCGGACCAGCGCGAGCAGCAGGGCGAAGGTGTGGTGGGCCACCTCGCGGTGGAACACCCTGGGCAGGTTGATCACGACGATCCCCAGCTCGGTGGCGGCTTCGACGTCGAAGTCGTCGTAGCCGATCCCCAGGGCGCAGATCGCCTTCAAATTTGGAAGCTGTTGAAGAAGCTCCCGGCTCATCGGAACCGGGCCCTGGTAAATGGCGTCCACGTCCCGGGCGATCGGCAGAAGCTCTTCCATCGTCGTGAAGGGGGCGAGCACGAGCTCGACGCCGGCCTTCTCGAGCTCGGCCCGAGTCGGCCCGTAGAAGCTGTCGTCCCGCCGGCGGGACGAGGCGAGAGCGCGGGGGCGGCGTTCGGTTGACATGTTACAGAATTCTCCAGCAATTTCCTCGACCGTCGGTAGAATACGCTGGGGTCTGCCATTCAGTCAACCGCGGCCGCGCCGGGCGGTAGAACGCAGAAACGTACGGGCTCCCCGGTCGAGTGCCTTCCGGCGATTCCCCGGTAAACCCCGGACCGGATGGGAACGGCCTTCGAACAGGTGCGCGCTCGGACTTCTGCTTGCGGGGAATGTGGTAACTCAGTATAATGATTCCGGCGGCCTAGCGGGCATTCGTCCCAAAACCTTGCCTGGAGACCCGACAGATTTGAGAACAGAGGAGAAATGCATGCAGGTTAGCCCACGTTTAACTCGTCGCGGGGCAATCGCCGCGATGAGTGGCTTTGCCGTCGTATCCTTGCTCGCCGCGTGTTCATCATCGACGGCGACCTCGCCGACGGCGGCGGCGACGACTCCCGCCGCGGGCGCGAGCCCGGCGACTACTCCCGCGACCGCCGCGAGTCCGACAGCCGCGACGACTCCCGCGGCCGGGGCTAGTCCGGCGGCCACGACGAGCGCGTCCAGTACGACGCCAGCCGCGACGACCGCGGCCGGCGGCAGCCCGACGGCCGGATCCACTCCCGCCGCCGGCAGTCCGACGGCAGCATCGACTCCTGCCGGCACCACCACTCCCTCGGCTGGAACCACGACCACGCCCGGGTCCACGACGACCCCCGCCGCGGCCTCCCAAGCGAGCGCGGCCGGCAGCTCCACGACCGCGACCCCCACTGTCACTCCCACTCCATAACACCTTCGGGCCGCCTGAAGGACACCGTTCAGCTCAATCGGGGCGACGCGCGTGTTCCTCGCTGGGGTTAGCCGGGTCGACGGCTGGCCCCAGTGCCGCCAGCACCCGCTGCCAGCAGATCGGATCGTGGGGCAGCGCCCCGTGCCCGAGGACGCTCTCGACGTACGGCGCCCCGGGTCGGCGGCGCGGACGCAGCACGAAGGCGGAATTCTCCGGGCCCGCCGACGGCAGGAGAGAGTCTTCCGGCGTGACCACGGCGTCATCCTCGGCTGCCAGGGTCACCACCCGGACGCCGGCCGCGCGCAGCCGCTCGGCGCTTCGTCGAACGCTCGCCCGGGCGACCTCGTCGGCCGCCCGGCGGGCAAGGACCGCGCCGACCGGCCCGGCGGCGATCGCGCCGAACAGGTCGATGCCGTCCACGTCGGAGCCGAGAAGCGGGCTGGAGAGGGTGACGATCGCGCCAAGGTCCCGCGCCCAGGAGGGATCGGCCTCCACCAGCCGCGCCGCCGCGTCGAAAAGAACGACCCCCCCGAGACTCCACCCCAGGAGATGGAGCCGGGCCGCCTGGGTCCGGCGAATCCATTCCAGGCTTCGCGCGACCGCGCCGGTCGAGGCCGCGAGCGGCGCGGTGGAGTCCTCCTCGCCGTAGGCCAGCGGCTCGCCGTTCCCGCCGACTCGGTAGCTCGCCTCGACGAAGTCCGACCGGTCGTAGCCCCCCGCCGTCGAGAGGTACCGGATCACCCCGTCCATGATCTCCCAGGCCCAGCCGGTTCGACTGCCGGCGCCGGCCAGACAGACCACCCGTGGATGCCGCATCATCGTGTTCCCGCCTTACAATTTCTCACTTGACTCAAGCATGCACCGTAGTATAGTCACAACCGGTGGGGTATCGTCGAATCCGCGACGCAAGGTGACCATGGCTCTTGGCACGCCCGTTCCGAACCCGCGCGCCCAGCTGCTCGGCGCCCTCCAGCACGCGGTCACCGCGAGCGGGGCCGTCGATCCGGTCGCGGTGGGCCGGCTCGTCGTCGATCACCTGCGCGATTACCTTGGCGTCGACGCGGCGGCGATCTCCTGGTCGGACCCGGCCGGCCCGGGCGCCCGGGTGCTGGCCCACAATTTTCCGGACTTTCCGGATCCGGCGCCGCCAATCTCCCCCGATCGGGGGGCGCTCGGCCGAGCGCACGCGACCGGCCAGGTCGTCGAGGTGGAGGACTACCCCTCCTGGGAGCACGCCGATCCCCGAGCGATCGAGGCCGGTCTGGTCTCCTGCGTCGCCGCGCCCCTCCTGGTCGGCGGGGCCGCGATCGGCGCGCTCGCGGTCATGTCGCGGCGCGCGCGGAAGCTCGAGCGCGCCGAGGTCCAGTGGCTGGCGCTCATCTCGGCGCAGATCGGCCTGGTGCTGCAGACGGCGCGCCTCCACCAGGAAGCGGAGCGGCACCGCGCCGAGGTTGCCCGGTCCGCCCAGCGAATCCGAAGCATCTACGAAGGGATCGCCTGCGGCATCGTCGTCCGCGACGCCGCCGGCGCGATCGTCCACGTCAACGCCGTGGCCGAGGAGATCCTGGGCCGATCGGCGCAAGAGCTCATCGGCACGAGCACCGAGGCCGCGTTCGCGGCGTACACCGAGCGCGGAGCCCCGCTTTCCCCATCCGAATGGCCAAGCGTGGTCGCCCTGCGAACCGGGCAGACGGTCCGCAACGTCGTTCTTGGCTTCGATCAGCCATCCGGCGAGCGACGGTGGATCCAGGCGAGCGCGATTCCCCTGCGCGGGCCCGACGAGCGCCCGATCGAGGTGGTGCTCTCGTTCGTGGACGTCACCGCGCGCAAGGAGACCGAGCGGACCCTCCACAACCTGGCCCAGACCGAGAAGCTGCGCGCGATCGGCCAGATGGCCGGGGGCGTCGCCCACGACATCAATCAGTATCTCGGGCTGATCACCGGCCACGGGGATCTCGCGCTGCGCTCGCTCGACGGCGGGACCGCCGACCCGGACTGGCTGCGGCAGTCCATTCAAACCATCATTCAGGCGGCGACCGATGGCTCGGCGACGGTCAACCGCCTGCTGACGTTCGCGCGACCCCGGGCCGGATCGGTCGGCGAACCGGTGGATCTGGGGCACCTGCTCGCCGACGTCGCCGACCTCACCGCGCCGCGCTGGCGCGACGCCGCCCAGGCGGACGGGCTGCCGGTGACGCTCGAGATCGCCGTCGAGGGAGACAGCCGGGTGGACGGGTCCCCGGAGGCTCTGCGCGAGGCGCTGACGAACCTCATCTTTAACGCGGTCGACGCGATGCCCCGGGGTGGCGCGATCCGGCTCGCCGCCCGCCGGCGCGGCGACATCGTGGACGTCGAGGTGTCCGACACCGGGTCCGGCATCGACGAGGAGATCCGAAACCGCATCTTCGAGCCGTTCTTCACGACCAAGGGCGACCGGGGCTCCGGTCTCGGTCTGCCGGTCGTGTTCGCCATCGTCGAGCAGCACCACGGTCACGTCACTGTCGACTCGGCTCCGGGCCGGGGGACGACCTTCCGCCTCATCTTTCCCGCGTCGACGGCGCCCGCCCCGCCACCGGAGCCGGCCCCGCCCGTGCCGACGACGCTGCGGATCCTGGCGGTCGACGACGACCCCGCGCTCGCGAAGATGATCGCGCTCATGCTGAGGGCGGAGGGACACCAGGTCGAGCTCGCCTCGTCCGGGGAAGAGGCCCTCCGACGCCTCGACGAGACGCGGTTCGATCTGGTCATCTCGGACCTGGGCATGGGAAGCGGGATGAACGGCTGGGAGCTCGCTCGGTCGGTCCGCGACGATCACCCCGGGGTGCGTTTCTGCCTCTCGACCGGCTGGGATACCCGCGTCGATCCCGCGCGGGCCCGGGAGAACGGCGTCAGCGCGGTGATCTCGAAGCCGTACCGCCTGGCCGACCTCAAACGCATTCTGACGGGATCCTAGTGTCCGACCAAGGCGGGGGTTCGGGGGTGACCCCCGAATTTTCCATGCCCGGGGCGGGGTGGCGGGGCACCAATGCCGAATAGGTGCCCTGATCCTGCACTAGGCGGAGCCGGAATCGACGATCAAATCCCGAACCGTGTCGACGCTCACGTCGAACGTCTCGGCGATCCGGGGGAACTGAACGGTCGCCGGCTGTCGGGTGCCGGTGACCCAGGCCCGGACCGTCACCGGGTCCAGATCGAGGCGTCGCGCCAGCGAGCCGGAGGTCCATCCCCGCTCGGCGAGGCGCGCGCGCAGCCACTCGGCGAAACGCATGTCCCTCGACGAGGCCGAGCCGGCCCGCGGCTCGGCCCGCCGCGCGGCCGGTGCGGCCGAGGGCGGGGTGGACGGACCGATCCCGGAGCGGGCCAGCGCCTCCCACACCTCTTCGCGCGAAGTTTTCAGGGCCGCGGCGATCTTATCGATCTGGGAATCAGTCGGCGCGCGCTGCCCGGCGGTCCAGCGGTAAACCGCCGATGGCCGCACGCCAACCTGTTCCGCGAAGTCGGAGACCATCCACCCCTGCGATCGCAACTGGGCGCGTAACCACTCGGCGAACTCTGCTCGAACCGTATGCCCCATACTCTCCTGACTCCCCACTGAATCGAAAGACTGCTCTGTCGGACTGCCCGTAGTATAACATCGGGCGGTGCCGCGTGGCGGATCCGGTGGTCGGGTATAACGCGGAAACGCGGGGTATCTTCCCGGAGCGCGGGCTGCCTGCCTTCCGACGATTCCGCGGTGTACCCCTCGTCGTCAGCCAGCAAAGCGGTCTGACCTATTGACGAACATTTATTCGTATTTTATCATGCCATCATCCGTCCTGGGCACGAATCCAATTCTTGACATAGCGTGGCCGGCTGGTTATACTCCAACCAGGGCGTCAGGCGCGCGCCTGACCCACGAGGCCGGCCGCGGGGAGGATGATCGCTGACCGACGCCATCGCGCTTCCGACGAGCTTCGTCGAGAACCCCCTGTTCCATCGGTGGTCCGGCGATAGCCAGAAGCTCTACTTCTGGCTCCGGGCCCGGGTCGGCCGAGACGATCCCGGCGCGACCGAAGACTACGACCGCGCCCGCGCGGATGGCTTCCTCGCTGCCTACGCTACCGCCGACGAGATGATGGAGCGCGCGGTCGACTGCTCCCGCAACACCCTCACCAAGCTCATCCGCGAGCTGACCGAGCTTGGCGTCGCCCAGGTTCATCCGTCGCGACGCGGCTACGTTTTCCTGCTGGGGGAGACGGCGGCCACCCTGCGCTGGAATCACCGACGAATCGCCGTCGAGGTGTTCTACCTGGACCAGCTGGTCGGCGATGCCCGAACCGACACGCCGCCGGGCGTCTCGCCCGGACCGCCCTGAGCCCCCCGAAGACGGCCGGCGACCGACCGCGGACCATCGCAAAATTTGCGACAGAACGGTCGGGCGGTCTCCGGCCCGGGAAACATATCAAAAATTGCGATACAATGTCGCAGATTATGGGACATCGAAGGGAGGAGCTCACTTGGACGACACCACCGTTCCGGCTCCGGACGCCCGCGACCCGGCCCCGGCCGCGTCGAGAGAGTCCGGCGAGCGCGCGGACGCGGTCGAGGCGCTCGTCGCTCGCCTGGGCGACGAGCGCCTCGAGGTGCTGCCCTTCTTCCACGACCTGCGCAACCAGATCGTCCACCCGCTCAACGTCCACGTCGAAACGCGCTATTTCTTCCGCAAGTGGAAGGCGGAGCTGGGGCCGGTCCTCACCCTGCTGATCATGGAGCTGCGCGATCGCTGCTACTACAACCCGCGGACCGGCGAGCGGCGCGACTACTGCTGGCCGTCCCAGGAGGAGCTCGCCCGGGCGATCGGCGTCTCGGTGCGCACGGTGATCCGCGCCCTCCAGGACCCGCTGGCCGCCCGGTTCATCCGGGTGCGACATCGCTACCGCTACGACCCGGCGTTGGGCAAGAAGGTCCGAACCTCCAGCGCCTACCTGGTGTCGATGGACGATCCGCTGCGCCCCGAGGACGAGGCGGTGCTCACCCGCATGGTCGCCGAGCGGATCCTCGCCGAGGAGACCGCCCAGCGCGACCGGCTCATCGCCGGCCAGCGCGACGCCGATTCCCCCTTCAACCCCGACGACGCGCGTCGATCGCCCGACGACGAGCCTCCGGCGGGGAACGCCGCCCCCGTCCCGATCCCACCGACCAGACCGGCCAGCCGGCGCTCGGGCCCGGACCGGCTCCCCCCCGACCACCTCACTGCCGATCTGTCAGCCAGGTCCCGGCCTCACCTTCGTGACAACCTGTCACCTACCTCCTCGCCGCTGCTAACTGACAAGTTGTCAGCTTTAACTATGAGTGACAAATTGGCAGAAGAAGAGGTACCCGGAAGAGATACTCCACAGAACCAGGACGACCAGCCCTCGTCCGCCGCTTCGTCGCTCGCCGGCCGGCCGGACGCCCTCGAGCGCGTCGCGCGGACTTACGCCGACGCGAACGATCGCCCGCCGACGCCCCTCGAGCGTCAGCGCCTCGCCGAGCTGGCCGCCCGCTTCGATCCGGTCGCCCGGCGCGCGACGCCCCGGTCGACCGGTGCCGATTGGGTCATCGCCGCAATCGTCGAGGCGGTGGATAGCGGAAGCGCTTTCGTCGCCCCACGCCGCGTCGCGACGATCTGCGAGCGGTGGTCCCGCGCTGCCACCGCGCCCGGCCGGGCCCGCCCGAGCGCTCGGAAGGTCGACCCGACGCCTTCGATCGACTCGTCGGAGGACCGGCCGGGACCGGGCGAGGCCGAGGAGTCGCCGGCCCCGGTCGACCCGTTCGAGGAGGTGGTCGAGGTGGCGATCCCCGCCTTCGTCGTCTCGGCGAGCCGGCCCATGGCGAACTGGCAGCTCTGGCGGCTCGTCAGCGACGAGCTCGTCGGCCAGCCGGTGGGCGCGCGCCATCGGCGCTGGCTCGATCAGGCAACGATCGTCGGCGAAGTGGACGGAGCCCTCCTCGTGGGCGCGCCGAGCAGCTTCGCGCGGGACCTGCTGGAGCGCCGCCTCGGCGACGCGATCCGGCGTGTCATCGCCGCCGTGCTCGGCGAGGCGCGTCCGGTGCGGTTCGTCGTCAGTCGCGACTGGCTGGAAGGCAGGGAATCCGAGTGATGCGCCGTTATCCGAGGTGGGTTCGACGGTTACGTCGGCGGGGCCATCCACGTCTCCGATCCGTGACCGGGGGAGGTTACCGACTGTGGACCAGCTGCGGCGACGTGGGAAGATCCACCGTCGCGCCGGCGGTCCGATCGGTCGAGGAGGCCTCGGGAACGCTCAGGCCGGCGGCATGGAGGAACCGCTCGACCTCGTTGTCGGCGATCCGCCAGCCCAGGCGCGTTCCACCCAGGCGAACGCCCCGAAGCCGTCCGTCGCGAAGCCACCGACGGACGAGCTCGGGACTGACGCGGATTCGTTGGGCCACTTCGGGTACTGTCAGAAGCTGCATGTTTCCATACCTCTTCCACACACCCCCAGGGCAGCAAGAATCGCGCCAACGACTCGATCCGTCGCGTGAAACCGGCTCGTCTTGCGACAACGCGCGAGGACGTGGAACAAATCTTGCAGGGTCGTCAGTCTGAATCCTGACCTGAATTTCGGTTTCGGGGCTTTCTTGAATGGATACGTTTACTAACTCCCCCTTCCCAGCACCACTTCCGACCGATTCCCCCACCGACGGCTCACCGCCGCGGGCCGTCGCCTTTCCGTGCAGTCTCGCCGATCTGATCGCGGAGACGCTTCGGCTGCGCGCGTTGTGCCTGACGATCGGCCAGACGCTGCTGGTGACCCGGGGGCTCGTCGACGAAATGGAGCGGAACTATCTGACGCTGCTGAAGCGCTGCCGCGCCCGTCGCTTTCGGGTGAACCCGGTGCCGCGCCGACGGGATCGGTCTCGGACGCTGCCGCGCGGGGCGGCGGCGTACCGGGCCGGGTCGGCGAGCACGCGCGAGGTGCGCCGCCGGCGTCGGTTTCGCCCGACCGTCCCGGTCGACGACGGCGCGATCGAGCGCGCGCGGCTGGAGGGCGCGATCTTGCTCGCTCGAACCGCCGCCCACCTGATCAACAACGACCTGACGACGACGGTGATTCTCAATCAGATGATTCGGACCAAGGTCGAGCGAGGCGACCGGATCGACGCGCGGATGCTGGACGACGCGATCGTAGCCGCCAAGCGGGCGTCCCGCCACCTGATCCAGCTTCAGCACATCGGCCACCTCGACGTCGAGCCCGGCTACGGCGACGCGCCCCCCGTGCTCAACTTGAGACGGTCGCGAGGCGCGTCGCCGGTGTTCCAGCGCCAACCGGGCGCGATCAGCGGGGCTCGCCACCGTCACCACCGTTAGGTCGAACCGCGGCGTGGCCGTCGGGCTGGACGTTTCCCGTTTTCAGCGTCCCGAGCTGCTCGAGCATGGTGGTGATCTTCTGACCGGTCAGGGTTTCGATCAGCTCTGGCGCCTGGGCGATCATCCTGGCGATGTCGCCGGTCACCCGGTTCACCCCGGCGCTGGCGCCGTCGGTCGAGACGACGGTGATCCGGTCGACGTTTGACAGCGGAGCGGCCATCTTCTCCACGATGACCGGAATCCCGGCGATGATCTTGTCGAGGATCGCGGCCTGGCCGTACTTCTCGAACGCCTCGGCCTTGAGACGCATCGCCTCGGCCTCGGCTTCGCCCTTGGCGCGGATGATCTCGGCCTCGGCGGTCCCGCGGAGACGAATGACGTCGGCGTCAGCCTGACCCTGGGCGCGAACCGCGTCCGCCTGGCCTGCCGCTTCGATCGTCCGTCGCGCCTTCTCCGCTTCGGCCAGCGTCTGGATGCGCGCGCGGTCGGCTTCGGCCTGCTTCTGTATGGTGGCGACGAGCTCCTTCTCGCGTCGAAGAATCTCGGCCTCCTGCACCTTGATCTGTTCTTCGCGCTGAACCCGCTCGACGTGGACCTGCTCGGCGACGATCTGCTGCTTCTGAACTTGCTCCTGGATGCCGTACGCCGCGTCGGCCTGGGCCTTGGCCTTCTGGACGTCGACCTGGTACGTCGCCTTCTTCAGCTCCAGATCGCGAAGCGCCTGGGCCTGCTGGGCCTGACTGGTGGTCTCGGCCAGGACGCGCTCCTGATCGGCCTGGGCCCTGGCCACCGCCGCCTCCCGCGCGGCCATCGCCTGCCGGATCTGAATGTCGCGCGCCGCCTCGGCGGTGGCGACTTCGGCGTCGCGCCGAATGCGGGCCACGTCCGGCCGCCCCATGTTCTCGATGTACTGGTTTTGATCGCGAACTTCCTTGATCGTGAAGCTGATCACCTCCAGCCCCATCTTCGACAGGTCGTCAGCGCAGGTCGTGCGCATCTTCTCGCTGACCATCTCCGGCTCTTTGACGATCTCCTCGACCGTCAACTGACCGACGATGCCCCGGAGATGACCCGACATAACGAGCTTGATCATCTCCTGCCGCTCGTCCTGGCTCTTGGTCAGGAACTGCTCGGCGCCGGTCCGGATGCTGGTGGCGTCGGAGCGCACCTTGAGCTGGGCGACCGCCTCGACGTTGACGGCGACGCCCTGGCGGGTGTAGAGGTCCTGCTGGGGAGCGACGTCGAAGGACATCAGCTCGAGCGAGAGGGCGCGGGCCGACTGAAAGAACGGCAGGACCAGCGCGCCGCCTCCGTTCACGACCCGGGTTCCGCCCCAGCCGTAGACGATCAACGCCTGGTTCGGCCCGACCTTGCGAAACATGCGTGCCGTGATGGTCAGAATGAGGAGGAACACGAGCGCGGCGATAACCGCGATCACCGGCGTCGTCATTCTAGGGGCCATCCTTTCCCCGCGGAATCTCCGCGACAAAGTCATCCCAGCGCTGGACCGTCGCCAGCCCGTGGTCGTACCCGACGATGACGACCTGGGCGCCGGTCTCGATCGCCTGTCCGTCCAGCGAGCGCGCGCCGTCGCTCCGTCGGACCCCTCGGCGGGTGTACATGATCTCGCCGACCCGGCCGGCGCCGATCGGAATGCTGATCGTTCCGACCGTGCCCACGATCGGCTCGTCCGAGAGGTAGGTCTCGCCGCGCATGAGGAAGCGCGTGATGAAGACGAAGGCCAGCCAGCCCGCCACCAGACCGGAGAAAATCGCCAACAGCAGCGCGATGACGCCGCCGAGTCCGCCCTGGAGCGCCAGCCCGACGGCGCCGAAGATCACCAGAAATGCGAGGATCGAGGTGAGGTTGAACGGAGACAGGCCAGCGGCACCGGTCGGTCCCGGCGACCCGGCGTGGACCGGCGCGTGGCCGAGGTGCGGCAGGTGCAGCGGTCCGTGGTGGCCGATGCCGAGGACGAAGGTCAGCACGGTGGCCGCGGCGCCGAACCAGAAGCAGAGCGCGAAAAGGTTGGGCAGCAAGTCCGGGCTCATCGTCCTCGCGAATCCCGCCGACGTCTCCCGATCGGTCGGATCTTACGCTTGCCGCGAGGTGTGCGCAATGGTTTTTGGCCCGCCCTGCCGGCGCGTTGAATTCGGGGCGAGATTCTGCCGGTAATAGGTAGAGGGGATAGGTTGTGTTCGGAAAGACCGTGGTTGCCGGGATGCCCCGCCGGAGCTGCGCCGTGCCGAATCGTCGAGGGGCTGGATAGTTGGTCTGTGGTGTTGGTGGGCTTGTTGTGCACAGAACAAA
>JAJPKB010000563.1 GCA_021323915.1 Chloroflexota bacterium
TGGTTTTCGACGCAACCGATCGAAGAACCGGCGCACCCCGAAGACTTCCTCGTCCTGCTCGACGACCTCGCGATGGATGACCACATCCTGTTCGCGACCGACTATCCTCACTGGGACTTCGACGCGCCGGACCAGGCGATTCCGGCTCAGGTACCGGCCGCGCTTCGTCGGAAGATTCTCTTCGAGAACGCGCGGGCACTCTACCGGCTCTAGGTTGTTCGGCCCACGGCACTTGCGCCGTGGGCCCCAGGCGTTAATTGAGTCCGGCGACCTCGTCCTGGTATCGGCGAATCAACACGCGAGCGTCGCTGGTCGGTTCGGCATCCCTGACCCAGGTGGTGGCCAGGTGATCGAGCTCTTCGGACAGCGATGGGTTGTTGCGTTGGCCGACGAAGCGTTGGACAATCGCCAGCCGGCCGCGTCGCGCGTTCGCCTCAAAGTCGTCCAGCTCGTCGATCATGCCGTCAACTTCCTCGGACAAGCGCTCGATCCTTTCGCGCGCGACGGCCCGTCCGCTTTCGGTCATCAGCTTGCTGATGAAATCGTTGCGCTTTCCCTCGACCCAGGTTGGTATTCTCTCCCGCAGGTATCCCGATAGGAATACTGGAAAGCTCTCCTCCAGGTACCGGTCGAGATCTTCTCCCCGTCGCGCGTAGTCCTGCTCCATGCGGTGCATGGTGATGCGGATGTTGCGGTAGAAGGCGGGCAGGCCGATGTTGGCGTCGATGGTGTCCGCGTCGTAGAGCGCGAGCGCGGCAGGAGTGGAGGTCGGAAGAGGTTTCAGGTGGGCGAGAATCATCTCTCGAGCCGACGCGCAGAAATCGTCCGAATAGCCGTACTCACGCAGGAGCGCGGTGGCGATCTGGCTGCCCGAGTAGTGATGGACGGTCTCGCTGAGACCGAGGCTATCGTAGAGGCTGGTAACCCGATTCTGGCGCGCCGGCGGGAGCTTTTCGTTGATCCAGAAGCCATCGGCATCCAGGACGCGCTTCCCGTCGCGCATCAGGATCTCGCCGTCGAAGGACTTGGTCACGTCGTGCAGAGTAGCCGCGAACTCCAGGACGCGCAGGTCGCCGTTTTCGCGCGATGCGATCGTCCGCGCGAGATTGCGGACGCGCATAACGTGATCGAAGGTATAGTTGCGCCAGGAGAAGCCGACCCACTCCTGATCCCACAACTGGTAGGTTTCGCGAACCAGCGCTTCGAGCTCGGCCAGCACCACGCGGTCGCGCGCGGTGAGAACGTGTTCGCCGATCGCCATTGGACGAATGCCCTCCTCCAAGTATCCAAGTGAGCCGAGGACAAGTATAACCGCTCAGGCCGCCGGTTTGGCGAATTCAGGATTGACTTGACAGATCCGAGGTCAGGCAAAACCTTACAAAACTGCATGGGTTTCCTTACATACACCCGACCGCGGAAAGCATAAGATCGTTCGTGGATGAACAATCCAGCGGTTTGAGGTGGGCAGTGACCGCGCCCTCTGCCCACCTCATACTGACTTTCCGCTCGGGTTACACATCCAACGTGCCGGCCCTTCGCCAGGCCCGGGTTCCGGAGCGGCGAAGACCGCCGTAGTGCTCAATATCAATTTCCCTCCTTCCCACGCCGAGGGGCGGGACTTCGAGATGGTTCCGGTCCCTTGGTTTTTTATTGCCTTTCTTCTGTTCCGCTTCCGGCGCTCGCCCTATACTCGAAACCGAAGCTACGTCTCGTCCGAGGCGGCCGCCGGTCGCCGTCGTTGGCCAATCCCCAACGCCATCCCATACCGATGCGACCTCGCGGCCGCCGCGTTGATGGGCGTGGAGAGAAGGTGGGTATGGCGCGAATGCCACGTTGGGCGCGCCTTGCGCTAGCGGTCGTCGTCTCTGTCGCCGCTTTCGTTCTTCCTCCGTCGGTCGCGCGCGCCGACGGCACCTTCGATCGCTGGGGCTTTTACGTGACCTACGATCCCGCGTCTCGCGCCTCGCTGAGCGCGCATATCGCCGAGCTCGACGTCGTCGTGCCGGATTATTTCGGTATGAACGCCGACGCGGCCATCGCCGGAGACGACGACCCGGCGGTCGACGCGATCGTTCGATCGCATGACAAGCGGTTGCTGCCGATGGTCCAGAACCGCGTCTCTCAGGGCAATCTCAGCCCGTTGCTGAACGATCCTTCGCGACGTCAGGCCGCGGTCGACGCCATCGTCGGAATCACGATGGCCAATGGTTACGATGGAATCACCCTGGACTTCGAGGGGGTGAGCCCGAGCGACCGGGACGGGTTGACCGCGTACGTCCGAGCCCTGGCTGACGCCCTGCACCAACGCGGGAAGCTGCTGGCAGTCGCGATTCCGGCCAAGTCGGGAGAGATGTCGAACGGGTGGGCCGGCGCGTTCGACGACGCGGCGATCGGCGCGGCGGCCGATCGGGTCATCCTCATGGCGTACGCCTACCGAACCGGCTCGAATCCCACGCCTGGTCCGATTTCTCCGCTGCCATGGGTGCGGTCGGTCGCCGACTACGCGCGGAGCAGAGTTCCAGCGAACCGACTGGTGCTGGGAATCGGCGTGTGGGGCTACGACTGGAACCGCGGGGAACGCGCGCCTGCCCGGGCGCTGCGCTACGCTCAGACGGCTGTCCTGGTCCAGCAAAACGGCGGCCAGCCAA
>JAJPKB010000326.1 GCA_021323915.1 Chloroflexota bacterium
CAGGGGACAACCGGACGTTGGTGCGAGGGCGGGTAGTGGGGGCGGAGTCCGGCCTGAACGAGGATCTTGTCCAGCGAGTCGAGGAAGGCTCGCAGCGATCCATCCACCGGGATCGTCCAACGCAGAAGGCTCGACTTCCAGAAACCGGAGTCGAAGCGAATCAGTCTCGACGCCGCGATGATAGGAGGTTCAACGGTGGTGAGCAGCGCGCCGAGCCTGGCGACGACGCCGGAGATCTGGCCAGCCGTGCCGGGGTGAAAGCGCTGGCAGGTCAGGTGAAGGTCCGGTTCCGGTCGGCCTCCGAACGTCCGCTGGAGCGCCAGCGATTCTCGTCGAACCGCCTCGCGGTCGTCCGCACCGGGCTCCAACAAGATACACACGTCCCCCGGCGTGGCCGGCAACCATTCAGGTGACTCAACGCGCATCGTCCTTTCCTCGTTCGCTGGTTTCGACGGCGAGCCGTCGTCGACCGAACCGGGCGGAAGACGAAAGGCTGCTGACGGTCGACCGGAGGGTATCGCCGAACGTTCGCTGGCGCGGAGAGAGTGGTGGAAGGCAAGCCAGTTTGACGCGGATCGCCGCTTTTACTTCGCAGAATATAACTTCTGCGAAGTAAAAGCGGCGGCTGGCCGGCGCGCCTTGGAACTTGACATAGAATGGACCGGCCGCGCCACCCTGGTCCGCTCCTTGCCGGTATTTCCCCGAAGCCTTGAACGGTTGTGAGACCGCCCCCGCCATGGATCAGGCCGCCCCGCGCCCCTCCCACGCCAGCACCTCATTCCGTCTCGCCGCCCTCGCCGGCGTCGGCGCGGCTTTGTCTTTCCTCGCGTTCGTCGCCGATCTGATCCTCCCGCGTCTCCAGGGATCCGCCGAATCCGCCCTCGTCGACGCCGGACCCTGGGCATGGCCCGTTTTCGCCGCGCTCCGAAACGTCCCGAGCATGCCATCCCTCGCGCTGGCGCTCTCCCTGGCGCTCCTGGCCAGCTTTGTCGGCGGTTACGTGGTGGCCCTTTGGCTCGCGCGCTCGATTCGGCCAAGCCGCGAGGTCTTTCTCGTCGCCGTCACCGCGACCGGAATGGCGTGCGGCCTCATTCTTATGTCACCTCCAGCCCGTAAAGCTGACCTCTTCTACTACGCCTTCCAGGGCAGAATGATCGTCCGGGACCAGGTCAACCCTTACGTCGTCGCGCCACGCGCCGAGGAAGGCGATTCCTGGTTTCCCCTCCTCAGCCCCACCTGGCGCGATCTCGCCACCGGCTACGGCCCCAGCTCGCTTCTCGCCAGCGCGGCGATCGATCTGGCCGTCGACCGGGGCGGTGCCGTCCCCGACGCGACGCGCGCCGTTCTGGCTTTTCGAGGGCTGTTCGTCGGATTGACCGTCGCGAACGTGGCTCTCATCTGGCTGATCCTCGGATATCTAGCGCCTTCGCGACGGACGGTCGGAATCCTATCCTACGCCTGGAATCCGGCGGTTCTTCTCGTCGGCGTCGAGCACAACGATACACTGATGCTCTTCCTAGCTCTCCTCGGGCTCTGGCTGTTCCTCCGCCATCGATCGACCCTGGCGGTGATCGCGCTCTCGCTGTCGGTGCTGGTCAAATACTACACGCTTCCGCTCCTGATCGGCCTGTTGATCGGGCGCTGGCGGTCCGAAGACGGCACGATCGCTCGGTGGCGCCTGCCGCTCGTCGCGCTGACCACCTCGATGCTCATGATCACTCCGTTCGATCCGCTCGCCATCGCGCCGCACGTCCCGACCTATCTGACCGAATCCGGCCGGTTGGCGCACCTGGCGCAACCACCGTTCGAGCTGGTCGTCGGACTGGTGGCGCTGGTCGGCGCGCGCTTCGCACGGCTCGACCACACCCACCGGATCGATCGCATTCTCGAAGACGCGATGCTCGCGCTGTTCGTCTACCTCGCCGTGCTGTCGCGGGACTGGTTTCCCTGGTACCTGGTCACCGCCATCGCCCTGGCCAGCCTGATCGGAGGCTGGTGGCTCGACGTCGCCGCGACGATGGGTGGATCGTGGCTCCTCGGCTTGAACCAGGACACGGCCTACCTCACCTGGCTGCTTCAACAGCACGTCGGGCTGGACGCGCCGACTTCGGTGGCGATCCTCCTCTTCGGACCGGCCCTGGCGGTGGGCTTCCTGGGCGCGCTCTGGCGCTCTCGTCACCGGTCAGACTCGGTCCTATTTTCGCTCGGGCTCGTCGCCCTCGTCGCTTTCACCGTGCCGACGGTGGCACCTCTGGTCGCCAGCGGGTCCGCCGCGCCTCCACTCGCCGACCTGGGCGGTGGTCGTCCGCCCGGGCCGGTCGTATTCGGCACGACCCTCGAATGGGACGACTGGTCCTGGGGAGTGAAGGTCGTCCAAATCGGAACCCCGCCCGGACCCGACGCGCCACGCTCGCTGTGCGTGACGTTTGGACCAGCCGACGGCGCGCTCTACGCGCACCACCCCGGCTTCTCTACCCACGGCTACACCTCGCTAACGCTGCTGCTCGACCCGGCGAACGTCTCCCCGTCCGTGCTCCGGTTGCTGTTACGGGGGCAGAACGGGGCGCCGCTTGGCCAGTCCAACCTGGACCAATACCTCGCGCCCGGAAATCAAAGCCGCTGGCAGCGCGTCCGCGTTCCACTGTCGGCGCTGGGCGCCTCCGACACGACGGTGACCGGCGTGCTTCTGGAAAGCTCGGCCCCGGCGGCCGGTCAGCCCGTCTGCCTGCAGAGCTTGGAGTTCTCGCACTAATTCACCGATGGACCGAGGATCGATCTGACGGTGCGGACACGACGGACCGCCTCGGGGCGGCGTCAGCCCGGACAGTTCGCCGTTCGATCGTCGGTATCGGCTGTCCAGGTTTTGTGCAGGCGGAAACCGGTCCGGATCATGCTCTGTTCAGGTCGGCGTTCTTATACTCGGACCGATAGCTAATCCGCGACCGAACGGAGTTCCGATCGGTCAGCCAATTCCAGCTGAAGCGTACGCCGCTAGCTGAGACACGCGACCGGCGGGGAGATCTGCCATGGGCAACACAATCAAGACGGCGTTGCTGCTCGCCGGCTTGACCGGGCTGATGCTCGTCGTGGGCGAAGTGCTTGCCGGCACGGCCGGCCTCACCATCGCATTCATCCTCGCCCTGATCATGAACGGCGTCAGCTACTGGTTCTCGGACAAGATCACCCTGGCGATGACCGGTGCGCGCCCGGTGACCCCTGAAGAGGCGCCCGAGCTGTACGCGATCGTGAGGGACGTGGCCTCGAAGGCAGGCCTCCCCATGCCGAAGGTTTACGTCGTGCCCAGCGGCTCGCCGAACGCGTTCGCGACCGGGCGCGATCCCAGCCACGCCGCCGTGGCCGTCACTGGCGGAATCATGGACATCTTGAACCGTGACCAGCTGGAGGGGGTGCTGGCGCACGAGATGGCCCACATCCGCAACCGTGACACCCTCATCGCGACCGTCGCGGCGACCATCGCGGGCGCGATCACCTATCTCGCCCGGATGGGGCAGCTGGCCTATATTTTCGGTGGATACGGCTACGGAAATCAGCGCGAGCGCGGCGGCGGTTTAACCGGGCTCAGCGCGCTCTTGATGATGTTCCTGGCGCCAATCGCGGCGCTGCTGATTCAGCTCGCGATCTCCCGATCCCGGGAATACGGCGCGGATGCTTCCGGGGCTCGGATCACCGGCGATCCGCTGGCCCTGGCCGATGCGCTGGAAAGTCTCGAGCGGGGAATTGCTTTCCGCCCGATGAACAACGTTCCCGCGGTGACCGCTCCCCTGTTTATTATGAATCCGCTGAGCCCGGGCGTCTTACAGCGACTGTTCAGCGACCATCCGCCGACCGCCGATCGAGTCCGGCGGCTGCGCGCGATGGCGTACCAGCAAATACGGTGAAAAAAGGGATGGTGGGCCCGGCAGGAGTCGAACCCGCAACGTTGCGCTTAAAAGGCGCCTGCTCTGCCATTGAGCTACGAGCCCGGAAGAGATCGGACGGCACGTCCCGCGCTGGGGAGGCCACCACCCGTCCGGTACCGAGAGGCACAGACCGTAATTATAGCATGATCATAATATTATGTTAACTAATGCTGCCTTGTGGGGTACATTCCAGGAACGTAGATCGTCCTACCGGAGCGTGGGCGAGACGCCCGCTCGGGGAAACCGGACGCAGGCGGGCCAGACGCCTGCGCTCCCTGGTTGATTGCCCTCTCACGATTCCGCGGTATACCCCGCGTTTCGTGTCGCCGGTCCCGAGGGCCGGTGCGGAAGAAGTCATCCGACGCCGGTTCGCGACAGCCACCTCTCCGGCTCGTAGATCTCGGCGAGCGTCGGAAGGTTGGACGGACCTTCCCAGATCCGGTTGAAGCAATCGATTCCGACCTGCCGAACGAGCGAGTTCACGAAACGCTCGCCGAGGCGGTACTGCTCCATTTTCAAGTCCAGACCGGTCAGGCGGGTGAAGAGTCGATCTCCGAAGGGGCGTTGCTCGTTTCGCGCCTCGAAGCGCTTCTTCATCAGGGGATAGGTATCGAGCAAACCCTCGCCGACGACGTCCATCACGTGATTGCTGTAGCCCTCGAGCAGGCACATGAGCGCCTGGAGCTTCTGAAAGATGTCCTTCTGCTCGTCGGTCATGAAAAGCTCGATCGCGGTCTGGGTGCGCGGAAGGTTCTGCCAGACGCGCTGGGCGATACCGGCCATACCTCCCGGCCCCACCGCGAAGCGACCAAGGTCGCGGCCCACGCTGTCGAAGTACTGTCCCAGCAGATCGTTCATGTAATCGCGCAGCCACGGATGCGCCTCGAATTCGTAGGCGTGGGTCGTCTCGTGCAGTGCGATCCACATCCGAAACTGACGACCGTCCAGGCGAAGCCGTTGCTCCGACGTGGCGATGTTGGGCTCGACGAAGTACAGACGACCGGTCGTGACCGGTTCCTTCCCGAGCAACGCCGTATCGTACTGACCCAGGACGCGTCGGGCGAGGTACCCCAGGAGAAGGCCTAGCTGTCCGCTGAGAACTACCTGGTTGATCTCGCCGAAGAAGTGCGTGCCAATCGTCGCGTTCCGCAGGGCATCGCGGTTCATCGACTCCAGAGGCTCGAAGAGCTTCTGAAAGCTGGAGATGTTCGCGTCGATCCACTGAAAGCGATCGAAGGTCTCGACGTTGCTCAAGGGGAGCGGAAGCGTCTGATTGAGGTACTGTCCGATAACGTCCTCGCTGCGCCGCACCATCGCGCGGTATTCGTCCGCTGTTCCCATCGCGATGACCGCAGCGCCCTGATCGCGGCGGACCATGCCTCGCGCGATCGCCCGGGCGCGGTCCCATTGGATCAAGCGAGGAGGTTCGCCGACGGTGCGTCGACTCGCGACGTACAGGAACCCGGCGACCGTCCCAAGCACCAATCCGCGCATCGCGGCGCGTGTCAAATCCACATCCCCTCCCTCGCGCACGTCTCTGGGTCAGTCGGCCCGCGCCGCGATCCCCGACATTCTACACGGTCCGGAGCGCCGGCGCGTTCGACGTATCACCCGAGGCGCTGCCAATGTTACCGGAGAACCCTGGCGTCCCCGACCCGTCGAGTCAGCCGCTGCTGGTCAAAGTATTCCATCAGCGCGAGTGCATACTTACGGCTCGTATCTAGCATGTCCCGTACCTCACCCACGCTGATCGAGCCGTGCTGGCGAGCATGGTCGACGATGCGCCTTCGTAGCTGGTCGAACGCGTCGGCTTCGAAGGCAATCGACTCGGTCACCCGTACGATCGTTCCGCGCGCGATGAGCGCGGCAAGCAATTCTTCGTCGATGTGAAACCGAGTCAGTAGCTCGTCGAGCGACGGCGGCGAGAACGGCTGCGCGCGAAGCTCCGCCACGAATCCGCGGATCCGATCGTCCTGCTCGGCGGTGAACGTGACCTGGTGCGACGGCAGCCGGGCGATCGAGTCTTCGACGACGATGGACGTCGAGGCGACCAGATGATCGACTAGGGCAGTGAACTCCCGCGCCGTTAGCTGCAGACGGCTCTTCAGCTCCTCGCGGGGCATTCCCAGCCTCAGTGGATACCGACGGTGGTACTCGTCGAGCGCCTGCTCGACGTCGGAGCGGAGCACCTCGAGCGCTTCCGTCGTCAGGAAGGAGTCGCCCAGGAGGGACACGCGGCCCGCTTCGCCCAGCTCTCGGAGGAGAGAGCGGACCTGATCGACGCCGAATCCGGTTGCCTCGGCGACCGCGGCGATCCTCTGACCGGACCGCCCGGTCAGCGCCTTCAAGAGGATATCGGAGGGAGATCCCTGTTCGAGAATCTCGAGACGATGAAGTACTTCTTCCTGTTGGCGCCGGTGACGTCGCGCGTGAAGCTCCACCACCTCGCCTCCGCCGACCGTCTCGTTCGGGCTCCGGAGCACGAAGAGGTCGCCCTTCGCCACGGCCACCGGCTCCGCAAACCGCAGCTGCGCCCACCCGCTATCGCCGGGCGAGATCGCGTCGGAGTCGAGCAGCCGAACCAGCGCCATCGCCTCGGCGCTCCCGCTGTGGAAACTGACTCGTGCGTTGTGAACCAGCGGGGGAGCCTGGGCGAGCACCCGCAAGCGGGCATCCACCGCGAGCGTTGGACGAAGCCAGCCCGGAGTCGTCACGACCTGGCCCCGATGCAGCTCCTCGACGGCGATCCCGACGAGATTGACGGCGACACGCGTCCCCGGAAGCGCCCGATCGACCTTATGCTTGTGGGTCTGAATACCTCGGGCACGAGTCCGCGATCCACCGGGCTGAATTTCTAGCTCCTGACCAACCTGGAGCGAGCCGTCGATCAGCGTTCCGGTCACGACCGTCCCGAAACCGGCGATGGTAAACACCCGATCGATTGGCACCCGGGGTCTCCCCCGGTTCTCCTTTGGCGGCGTCTCGTCCAGGGCAGCGTCAAGCGCGGCGAGAAGGTCGGCAAGCCCCGCGCCGGTCACCGACGAGACGTTGACGATCGGGGCGCCGCGCAACTCCGAGCGCTCGATGCGTTCCTCGGCCTCCGAACGAACGAGATCCAGCCAGTCGGATTCGACCAGATCACACTTGGTCAGCGCGACGACCGCTCGCCTGGCGTGCAGCAGCTCGAGAATCGCCAGATGCTCTTCGGTTTGGGGCATGATCCCTTCGTCGGCCGCGATCACCAGCAGCGCGAGGTCGATACCGCCGACTCCGGCGAGCATATTCTTGATGAAGCGCTCGTGCCCGGGAACGTCGACCACGCTGACTTCGCGCCCGCTCGGCAGACGGAGCCAGGCGAACCCGAGATCGATCGTCATGCCGCGCTCTTTTTCTTCGCGCAGGCGATCCGGGTCGATTCCGGTCAACGCCTTGACCAGGGTGGACTTTCCGTGGTCGATGTGCCCGGCCGTCCCGATTACGAACATCGCGTCTCTCGTTGGAATGTCGGAGCGAGGTTGTCGGCGCTCGCCGGTGCGTCGGACCGGCGCCAGGCGAGATCCGACCCGGTCTTCGACCGAAGCTAGGGAACGATCCGCCACCCGGCGCGCTGCAACTGACGAGCGCGCTGGCTCACGTCGACGGTTCCGTCGTAGCTGTTGTGCATCTGAACGATGCGCCGTTCCACGAGGTTGAAGACGATGACCCCGGTCCGCGTCGGGCGCAGGCTTGCCTCGCGCGTGACGTCGTCGACGACTCGAAACACCGGCCACTCGTCGGATGAAAAGTGCTCGATCGCCTCATGGATCGAGTTGTAGTGCCCGGCGAGGTTGTGCTCGTCGAAGACGGCGAGCCCACAGCTCACGTACTCGCGGAGGTTCCGGTTGCGACGAGCGGTCGCGTCGAGGAACGCGGCGAGGGTTGACGCGCCGGACACGCACGCTTCCAGCAGACTGGCCAGCGCCCCGGCGTCGTAAACGAAGCTCACCGCGCCGTCGCGGTCCACGATACTGAATCGGATCGCATTCATCCTCGTACTCCCCACCGTCCCACGGTAGCATCATAGCATGGCAACCCATCCCATGCGCATCGATCGGGGCGCCACGGGCACGAGGCGAGACTCCGAGGGCAAAACGAAGGGGGAAAAGCTAACCCGCCGAGCCGATCGGCGTTCGCCCCGGGGACGATCGTCGCCATCCGGCGCCTGAGCCCGACGGGAGGCCGCGGCATGCCCGGGACCGAATCGATGCCGAGTCGTCCGTGCCTGACTCGCTCCGGCCGCGGCTCGGTCCCTGACACGATTCGGTCGAGCTACTTTTCGATCGGCACCCCGACCAGGCTGCCCCACTCGGTCCAGGAGCCATCGTAGTTGCGCACCTTCTCGTATCCGAGGAGGTACTTCAGCACGAACCAGGTGTGGGAGGAACGCTCGCCAATCCGGCAGTAGGCGGTCACGTTCTTGTCCGGGGTCACGCCCTTCGACTGGTACAAGGTGGCCAGCTCCTCCGGCGATTTGAAGGTCCCATCATCCCGCACCGCCAACCCCCACGGGATGTTGACCGCGCCGGGGATGTGGCCCCCACGCTGGGCGCCTTCCTGCGGAAGGTTCTCCGGCGCGAGCAGCTCGCCCGAGTACTCCTTCGGCCCACGGACGTCTACCAGGACCGTGTCAGACCGACCGATGCTCGCCAGCACCTGATCGCGCAGCGCGCGGATCGAAGAGTCTGGATCCTTGGCATGGTAAGACGTCGCGGCGTACGACGGCACCACGGTGTCAAGCGACCGATTCTCGGCCGCCCACTTCTTCCGACCGCCGTTCATCAGGCGAGCATCTCGATGCCCGTAGAGCTTGAGCTGCCAGAAAGCCCACGCCGCGAACCAGTTGTTGTTGTCGCCGTAGAGCACCACGGTGGTATCGGCGGTCACGCCCGCCTGCCCCAGCAAATGCTCCAGCTCGGCCTTCGGGATCAAGTCGCGTCGAACCCGATCCGAGAGATCGGTGTGCCAGTTCCAGCCAATCGCCCCGGGAATGTGTCCGGTGTCGTACGCGGCGGTATCGACATCCACCTCGATGATTCGGACCTTGGGGTCCGACAGGTGCTCGGCCACCCACGCGGTTTCGACGAACGCCTCGGGATGAGCGTAGGATCCTGCCATGAACGAGCCAACCTCCTCGACGTATCTGGAAGCAAACGAGCGTACAGCTCGTCGACCAACTTTCCAGATTCATTATCAACATTCTAAGGTTTTGTTGTCAACACCTTTGACCGCGGCCGCACGGGGTGTTACTCTTGTGAAGACGTGAAGGCGATCATTGGCCACGATCTGATCCTGCGGATGCTCGACCGGGCCGTGACGGAAGAACGGTTGCGGCACGCGTACTTGCTCGTCGGCCCGGCGCGACTGGGGAAGACGCGTGTCGCGCGCTGGCTGGCGATGCGTCTGAACTGCGACGGCGTATCGCCGCCCTGCGGGCGGTGCCGTGCCTGTCGGCTGATCCTGTCCGGCACCCACCCGGACGTTCGCGCCGTCCAGCTCCCGGCTGAGCGCGATCCGACGCTCGGCCTCGCCCTCGATCCTCCATCGGCAGGGACTCGCACTGCCGAGCGCGTGATCGGCATCGCCCAGGTCCGAGCGCTCCAGCACGACGCGTCGCTGGCGCCCCACGAGGGACGCTGGAAGGTTTACCTGATCGCCGGCGCCGACGCGCTCAGCCTCGAGGCGGCTAACTGTCTGTTGAAGACCCTCGAAGAGCCGCCCGAGCGCGTCGTTCTGATTCTTACCGCTGTCGACCCTCAGGCTCTACCCACGACGGTCGTATCGCGGTGCCAGGTGATTCGACTGTCGCCGGTCCCCTGGCGCACGATCGCCAATGCGCTTGAGCAGGAGCACGGCTGCGACGCGGCGCGGGCCTCGTTCCTCGCCCGAATGTCCGGCGGACGCCCGGGCTGGGCGATCGACGCGGCGGCGAATCCGGGTGAGCTGGAGGAGCGGTCGCGCGCCCTGAGCGAGCTCGAGCAAACGCTCGGGCGCGGCTACCGCGATCGACTGGGTGTCGCGGAGCGCCTCGCCGCCGATTACGGGCGCGACCAGGCGAAAGTAATGCGAACGCTGAGCGCGTGGCAGCTCTTCTGGTGGGACGTCGAGCTGATCCAGCGGGGCTGCGCTGACCTCATCACCAACTCCGACCGCGAAGACGCGCTGCAGTCGTTGGCGGAGCGGGTTCCGACCTCGGTCGTCGCCGAGCACGTCCGGAACGTCGGAATCGCGGCGCAGCGCCTCGCCGAGAACGTGAACGCCCGCCTCGCCCTGGAAGCGCTGGTCGTCGGGGGACCGGTCGGGCGCTAAGGCGATCCGGTTTCCATTCCGATCGTCGGAGATGGCGATTAGCCCTCTTCGCGCCGCCCAACCTGAAGAGGAGACGAAGGTGAGCCCGCCGATTGCCCTCGATCGCGCGTTGTCGCGTGGACGTGGAAAATGCGCTGAATCGCCGTGAGGTGGGTCAAGACCGCCAGAACGGCGAGCGCGGGCACCTCCAGACCAACGATCAGGCCGACTCCGAGAATCACTACCCGCTCGGGTCGCGGCGCGAAGCCAACCTCGCAGTCCAAACCCAATCCCTCCGCACGGGCCCGGCAGTAGCTGACCATCAGCGAGCCCACGACGACCACGAACGCGAGAATTTCGACCGCGCCATCCCCACGTCGAGACGCCTCCAAGAGCAGGCCCCCCAACAGCACCGATTCCGAATAGCGGTCCAGCGATGAGTCCAGAAACGCGCCGAACCGCGACGAAGAGCCGGTCGCTCGGGCGAGCGCGCCGTCAAGAGTGTCAAACGCGCCGGCGAGCAGCAGCAGCGCGCCGCCAAGCCGGAGGAAGCCCGCCGCCAGCACCGCCGCGACGGCCAGGTTCAGCAGAAAGCCGATCAAAGTCAGGCCGTTGGGGGTGATGCCGGTCCAGGCCAGTCCGCGCGCCAGTGCCTCGGCGATCCGGCGAGCTGGCTGCTTCACGAGGTCGAACACTCTAGTTTCCCCCTTCGTGGACGACCGTCCGCTCGGTCAGTCGATCTTCTCCTGCCAGGACCGGGCCCACCAGCTCCGCCACCGAGCGCGTCGTTTGTCTCTTGGAGATATGCTATAGCTCTATCATATGTCTCCAA
>JAJPKB010000153.1 GCA_021323915.1 Chloroflexota bacterium
GGGACGATCACCCAGGGGATCAAAGTCGAGACGATCGTCACCTACGCGTACATGAGCGCCTTTCAGAGCTTCCAGTACGGCTACGGCGCGGCGATCCTCTGGGTTCTCTTCATCATCATGTTCGCTTTCACTTACGGGCAGCTGAAAATGAGCACCAGCGGCACCGGCCACGAGCGAGAGTTCTGAGCGGAGGGTAGCGTGGCAGTCCAGCGCGGTTTCTGGCGTCGCGATCTCGAAGGCGAGTACGGGGGGACGCGCCTGATCTGGACGCTGATCACCCTCGTCGGCGCGGTTTTGTCGCTCATTCCTCTCTACTGGCTGGTCCGCACGTCGTTCCTCGACCAGGCGGCCTTCTATCGGGTGCCGCTGGTGCTGGTGCCGCCACGGCTCGACCTGGACAATTACGTTCAGGTCTTCGCCCAGACGAGCTTCGCCCGCTATTACATCAACACCCTGGTTATCGCCTTCTTCGGGACGCTGAACGCGCTCGTCGTGAACACCGGCGCCGGCTACGCCTTCGCTCGACTGCGCTTCCCCGGCCGCGACTACATCTTCTACGCCTACCTCGCCACCATGATGATTCCGGCCGAGGTCACGATCGTCCCGGCTTTCCTGGTCGTTCGGGCCCTCGGCTTCTACGATACCTACCTCGGCATGATCTTGCCCGGCGCGGCGAGCGCCTTCACGATCTTCATGCTGCGGCAGTTCTTCCTGAGCATCCCACGAGAGATCGAGGAAGCGGCGGAGGTCGAGGGCTGTAGCAAGCTGGACGTCCTCTGGCACGTCGACCTGCCACTCACCCAACCCATCCTGGTGGTGATCGTTATCGGAAGCGTTCAGGCGACGTTCGAGTCCTTTCTCTGGCCGCTCATCATCACCCGCACCGACGCGATTCGCCCCATCGGCGTCGCGATCTCGTACCTCTCGGCCGGCTTCGGCGGGCCGGAAAACCCCGGCGCGCTCGAGGCAGCGCTGGTTCTGATGGTGATCCCCAGCATCATCCTCGCGCTCTACGTCCAGAAGTACATCGTCGAGGGCTTCGCCCGCGCGCTGATCATCGGTTGAGGGTACCAGGAATGGAGCAACGCGCGCTCGGACGCACCGGTCTTCAGGTCACCCCGCTCGGGCTCGGCGCCGCTGGAATCGGCGATCTATACCGGCAATTGACCGACGACGAGGCGGTCGAGGTGATTCGGACGGCGTTGGATTTGGGCATCCGCTACGTCGACACCGCGCCGCTGTACGGAAGGGGAGCCAGCGAGCGGCGAGTCGGCCTCGCGCTGGCCGGGCATCCCCGCGGCGCGGAGTGCGTCGTCGCGACCAAGATTGGTTACCTTCCGGCGGACTTCGACTACTCGTTCGATGCGACTGTGCGGAGTTTCGAAGCCAGTCGGGAGCGTTTGAAGCTCTCCTGGATACCGATCGTCCAGGTCCACGAGATTCGCCCCGAGATCTGGGACGCGGTCGTGGCGCCGAAGGGCACGCTCGCGGCCCTCCAGAAGCTGCGCGCCGACGGAGCGATCGGCTACCTCGGGGTCACCGGCTCGGACCTGGCTGCCCTGCGTCGGGCGATCGGAACCGGCGAGTTCGAGACGGTGTTCGTCTGGCGGCGCTTTCATCTGCTTGACGCGTCCGGGCGCTCGGTCATCGACGAGGCGGCGCGCCGCGGCATGGGCGTCCTGGTCGGAACGCCATTCGCCGGCGGAATCCTCGCGGGCGGAAGCGGGCCGGGGGCCAACTACTTCTATCAACCGGCGGGCGACGAGGTGCGGGCGCGAGTCCGGGCGGTGGAGGAGGTCTGTCGCTCGATGGAGATCTCGCTCGCCGCCGCGGCGCTCCGCTTTTGCCTGCGGCACCCCGGGGTGTCCGCGGTGATCGCGGGCGCCGACTCCCGCGCCCACGTCGAGCAGAACGTCCGCGCGCTCCAGGAGCCGGTTCCCGATGGATTCTGGTCTTTCGGGTCGCCTCCGCGCGGGTGAGGCGTCCAACGTCGAACCAGGAACGGCCAGCCGACACGAACGGTCAATCTCGGGTATGATGATACGGATTTGGCGTTGACGACTCGCGCGGGCGGCGGGAGCCGCGATCGGATCGAGTGAATCAGGCTTCGTCAAACACGCGGGAGGTTTGGGGACGATGGGAGAACCGGTGACGACGATCGAAGCTTCGCTGCCGACCCTCGACCCTCCAACCTGGGCAGTTTTGGAGCGGCGCCTGTTCGACGTGCTCGATGAGGCGGTGACGCCGTTCCTGGAGACGTACACCCGCGACGACGGCACGTTGATCTGGCGCGACGAGTTCCCCGGTCGCGACGGCGGAGACGACTTCTACGAAAGCTGCTACAACTGGCCGCTGGTCTATTTGCTGGGGGGTGGCGATCACCTCCAGTCGCTGGGCCTCCGGGAATGGAACGCGATCACCGGTCAGCTGACCGCGCTCGGCCACGTTCGCGCCGAGTACGAGCGCGGCTACGACTGGTTTCACCAGGGCGAGGCCAACCTGTACTTCTACTTCCTCTGCCTCGCCGATCCGACCAACCCCACGCTCGTCGAGCGCGCGCGCCGCTTCGCCCGGCTGTACCTGA
>JAJPKB010000553.1 GCA_021323915.1 Chloroflexota bacterium
AAGGGCTGGGGGCGCGGGTCGTTCTTCATGGGAACAGCTACGAGGACGCCAATGGCCACGCGCTCGACCTGGCGCGCCACGAACGATTGACGTTTGTCCATCCGTTCGACGATTGGCAGATCATCACCGGCCAGGGAACGGTCGCGCTGGAGGTCTTTGACCAGCTTCCGGATACCGGGGTCGTGCTGGTGCCGGTCGGCGGTGGCGGCCTGATCGCCGGCGTGGCGCTCGCGACACGGGCGATCAGGCCGGGCGTGCGAATCGTTGGCGTTCAGGCAAGCGGAGCGGCCGCGGCAGTCGAGGCGTTCCGGACCGGAAAGCGGCAGGCGCGCCCAGCCCAGACCGTGGCCGATGGAATCCGGGTGAGCGAGCCCGGGGAGAGGGATTTTCAGGTGATCCGGGGGCAGGTCGACGCGATGATCGCCGTCGAAGAGGACGAGATCTACCGTGCGGTCGCCTATCTGCTGGAGACGGCGAAACTGGTCGTCGAGCCGGCGGGCGCGGTGGGAGTGGCGGCGCTGCTTGCCGGGCGCGTCGGCCTACCTCCGAACGGGTCGGTGGTCGCGATCGTTTCGGGTGGGAACGTCGATCTCAATCTGCTCGGCCACTTCATCGAGTACGGAATGGTTCACTCCGGGCGGTCGTTGCTGCTTCGGGCGCGGCTTCCCGATCGACCTGGCCAGCTCGTTCGCCTCCTCGCGCCGCTGAGCGAGCGCCGGGTGAACGTATTGAACATCGAGCACCACCGAGCGAGCTGGGGTCTACCGGTGGACGTATCGGAGGTCTTGCTCCATCTCGAGACGCGCGGCCCGGATCACTGCGCCGAGGTCATCGCGGCCTTGCGAGATCTCGATCTCGACGTCGAGCCGATCCTTCCCATTCCATTCGCGGCGGGAAGGTGACCGGGAACCGGAAGGCGGCGCGATGTCCTTTGCCGAAAGGGCGGACTTGTTGAAAGGCGGAGGAGTATCCATGGCCAAACATATCGCGTGCCTTACCTTCGATTTCGACGTGATCTCCTCGTGGATCAACCGCGGTCTTACGACGCCGACTCCCATCTCGCGCGGGGAATTCGGACTGGTCGGGGCCGAGCGAATTCTCGCCTTGCTCAATCGCTACGCCATTCAAGCAACCTGGTTCGTGCCGGGGCACACCGTGGATACGTTTCCGGAAGTCTGCCGACGCATCCACGACGGGGGGCATGAGATCGCTCATCACGGATACTTGCACGAGCCGCCGGCGACGCTGACGCGCGAGGAAGAGGACGCGGTGTTGGCGCGGGGAAGCGAGTCGATTCGGAGGATCACCGGCTCGGCGCCACGCGGCTATCGATCACCGTCGTGGGATCTCAGTCCCCACTCGGTCGACCTGCTCCAGCGCCACGGGTTCGTCTACGACAGCAGCATGATGGCACACGACGACCAGCCATACCGAGCGCGCCAGGGTGACGAGTTCGGCCGGGATGGGACCGTGCGCTGGGGGCGCCAGACGCGGCTGATCGAGATACCGGTGAGCTGGTCGCTCGACGATTTTCCGCACTTTGAGTACCGCCGAACCGAGGCGTATCTCCAACCCGGCTTGATGCACGCCGATTCGGTTCTCAACAATTGGGTCGCCGACTTTCGTTTCATGGCGGAGAACGCCGATTGGGGCGCGTTGACCTTCACATTTCACCCCCAGGTCGTGGGACGCGGTCATCGCATGTTGATGCTCGAGCGACTCATCCAAAGAGTCGGCGAGCTGGGTGGAACGTTCGGCCGGATGGACGAAGTCGCGGCGGAGTTCGATCGGCGGGCGCCGTTCCGCGAATGATTACGGTTCGCGGTTCGATTCGCCAAGGTGGCTCGCGAGGATGCGACCGCCACGATTAAGCATCCGATACAGCGTTGAGCGCGAAACGGCCAGGCGTTCGGCCAACCGCTCATGGCTTGTCGAGCGCTGAAGGTAGGCGAGCTCGACCGCGTGCAACGCGTGGCGCTCGTCGTCGGTCGCTTTATCGGACACCTGCCGCAAAGCGTGGCAGACGAGATCGCGGACTGCCTTCGCGCGATCACGAGGGTTCGCGTGCTCGCTGTCGCCGACCATCCGCAGGAGCGGTGACCCCGCGAGAAACGCGTCGTCGTTCCAGTGGGCGAGCACCTCCTGGACGACCGGTTGGAGGTGGGCGGCGGTATCGCGATCGAGAAGGGGGGGCAGCTCGTCTTTAAGCACCGCTTCCACCCAGCGCTCCGCGCCGATCGTGCGAAGGTCCAGCTCCATGCACGGGTTGCCATCCTCGTTCGACTCGACGGCGATTGGTCGGAATCCCAGCATCGTTAAGAACGCCAGGTATTTCGGAAGGGCGTTGAGGACGAGGTAACGCTGGCCTCGAGCGAAGAGGCCGATCAGGTCGCGAATCAACGCCGATTGGACCGCCGGGAGCCCATCTCCTGGCGCGAGGTCCCAGATGACGAACGTATCGATGTCATCGGCATGGTCTGACTGTTCTGGCGCGTGTCCGTCGCCGATGGCGGCGACGAGGTGCGTCGTCACGGGGGAGCCGCCGAAGAGGGCCGGGAGAGTGGCGCGGGAAACCGGCACGGCGACGGAATAGCCCACGACCTCGCCATCCCAGTTCCGGGCGACCACCACCCGCGCGGATGGCGAGAGCGCGACCACGTCCGAGGCCGCCGCGTCGTCTCCAGTGTGCGCACGTGCCGCTGCCGATCGTGCCCGAATGCGCCGGATCGCGTCGGCATCACCGGAGGCTGCTGGCTCGACGATAATCTCCCCCGGCTCGATCTCCTCGAACATCAGGTGCTGGATGAGCGCGCGGGTTGAGAAGGACAGCCAGTCGGCGACGAGCCAGTGCCGGTCGTCCGTCGACGCGCTTCGGAAGCGCGACGAATAGAACGCGAGCGCGCGGGACCGAAGCTCGGCGTAACGCTGGGGATTTCGCCAGCGAAGCTCGTTGGTGAGCGCTCGACGGACGACGTCGTGAACGGCGAGGCCGTGAGCGGTAGGACGGACGATTGAAAGTCGACATAATTGCTCGAAGGTGTCGCCGAGCTGGTCCTTACCCACCAGCGCGGCGAGCATAGCTTCGTCGAACTGGCGCACCATCGACGCCGCCTCGAGAAGCTCGCGGAATTGACGGTCTTCGACCTCGGCGAGGATCTGCCGGGAAAGGGTCTGGAGGACAAGGTAACGCTCCGGAGTGGCAGAGAATTCTCGCAGACCCAACCGTTGCGCCAGGTCGGTTGCCAGGCAAAGCGTGAGAGGATGTCCGCGGGTAAACGACCAGAGCTGCGCGGAGAGCGCGGCGTCGACGATTCCCCGACGCCGCAGGTATTCGCGCGCATCGGCTTCCGAGAGCGGTCCGATCGGAAGCGAACGAACCAGTTGGGTCCAGCCACCAAAGGCCATCCAGAGGCGGTCCACCGGGTACCGGCCGGCTAGCACGATGCGAACCGAGGAATCAAGATGGCTGAGGAACGACTCGCGGAACCAGCGATCGTGTGCCCCGATTTCCTCGTAGGTATCGATTAGCAGCACCATCGTCGGACGACCGGTCGCGGACGGGGCGACGCGTCGAGCCGGCTCCAGGGCTCGGGATAGCTCGTCACGCGACGCGCGAACGGTTCGCCCGTCGAGGTAGTGCGCGGTGATGCCAAGGTGGTTCAGATGCCGGACGAACGCGTGAAGAAGCTCGGTCTTGCCACTTCCGCCAATGCCGCTCACGTTCAGAATCGACGGCGGAAGCGCGGCGTCTTCGATCCAGCGGTCGAAGGCCGCCAGCTCGGCCTGGCGGCCCACGAAAAGACGATCACGATAGTCTGCCAGCGCCTGACCGAGCGTGGGCACTCGTCTCTCCTCGCGATGGCCGCTCGGCGCCGGGCACCAATAGCCGGGGAATGTGCCTCACGCCTGCTGACACATCGTTGAGATTGTACCTGAAACAGCGCTGACTTTCACAAACCGTCCGCTCGAGGTACACATTCGTAGAGTGTCGTCGGGC
>JAJPKB010000460.1 GCA_021323915.1 Chloroflexota bacterium
AGGGAAGAAATGGCCATGTCGGTGCTCCTCCAGAGGCTTTTCGCTCGCGCGGCGATGCCCGCTCCCACAAACTATACGTCCGTCGGACGCCCAAAGCAATCGGCGGCTCTGGAAGCTCGCGCTAATCCACGAAGCGGTACTTGAGGAGGCACCAGGCAGCGGGGAAGCCGTGGGTCCAGCTGATCTTCTTCCCATCCTCCGAGCTCCGCGCCCGGTACTCGATCGGCACCTCAACGATCCGACATCCCCGCTTCAGCAGCTTCGCCGTCACCTCCGGCTCGAAGTCGAAGGCCCGGCTCCTTAAGGTCAGCCCCTGCATCAGCTCCCGCGGCGCCAGCTTGTAGCAGGTCTCCATGTCGCTCAGGCTCGTCCCGTAGAGCAGGTTCGTCAGCAGCGTCAGAAACCGATTCCCCACCCGCTGGACCAGCGTCATGTCCCGGATCTGTCCCTTGAACCGCGACCCGTAGACGACGTCCGCCTCCTCCCGTTCGATCGGCGCCAGCAGGCGCGGGTACTCCTGAGGATTGTATTCCAGGTCGGCGTCCTGGATGATCACGTAGTCGCCGGTCGCGTGCGCCAGCCCGGTCCGCACCGCCGCCCCTTTGCCCTGGTTGTGCTCGTGGAAGTACACCGCGACGTCCGGATCGGCGAGGTGCCGGAGGATCTCCCGCGAGCCGTCCACCGAGCAGTCGTCGACGACGACGATCTCCTTGTCCAGGCACACCGCCTTGACGTGCGCGATGATCTCGGCGATCGTCTCTTTCTCGTTGTAGACCGGGATGATGACCGATAGCTTCACATTCAATCCCACCGATCGAAATGGGGCCATGGCTCGCGGGCATTATAGCAGGCTAGCCGTGCTGCTGATACCGCTTGCGCAATCTGGCTGAGAACGCTATACTTATTCTCAGCATATCTCCCACGCGGCGCATTCGTCTAGCGGCCAAGGACACCGCCCTCTCAAGGCGGAGATCACGGGTTCGAATCCCGTATGCGCTACCGAATCCCCCCCCCCGACGAACCCAATTTACGATGATTCCAGCCCGAGAGCTCGCGGCCTCCGTGTTTCATTTCTTCCTCGCCGCCATCTCCCGCACAGCCTACCTGAGCTCCCGACCTTCCCACCGGCGAGTTACGCCCCTATTCGGCACACTTCTTGCTCTTTTACTTGGGTGAGGAAGCCATTGGCTTGGTTTGTGGCCTCATCCCCACTTTTTCCTCCTTTGGCGGGGGCACGAGTT
The DNA here is from genome assembly GCA_021323915.1 of Chloroflexota bacterium. Classification (GTDB taxonomy): domain Bacteria; phylum Chloroflexota; class UBA6077; order FW602-bin22; family CADDYW01; genus JAJPKB01. Next base: position 1,242 of record JAJPKB010000460.1, read on the forward strand.
CCAGCCGCTCGTGCCCCACTTTTTTATGTCGATAGGTGAGCCGGGCCGTCGACGACGCGAAGAGCGGATCTGGGCTCGCTCCTGGCGCGCGTCATCGCTTCTCCGCCTTCCATGCGCTGTAGTCTTCCTCGATCTCCGGCGGCCAGGCGCGGTCGATCTCGCCGGGCGTGTACTTTCCTTCGCGAATCCGCTGGTGGCCGAACTCGTCCCGCAAGCGAATGTCTTCTGACCGCTCCACGACGTTCTGAGCAAGGTGAGGCGGGATGAAGATCACGCCCTCGCGTGTGCCCAGGACCACGTCGCCGGGAAGGACCGTCGCGTGGCCGATCCGAATCGGCACGTTGATCCCCATCAGCGTGACGTTCGCGATGGCCGACGGATCCAGCCCGCGGACGAACACGCCGAACTCCTCGATCTCGTAGATCCGCTGCACGTCGCGAATACCGCCATCGATCACCATGCCGGTTCGGCTGCGCGAGTGGATCGCCGTCGAGAGGTTATCGCCGGCGAAAGTCCCGTCCTGAATCTTTCCGAAGAGATCCACCACGATCACGTCGTTCGGTAGAAGCGTATCGATCACCCAGGAGTTCTGCCCGCCGATTCGGCCCTCCCTTTTCCCTTCCTCCTCGATGAGCGATTGAATGTCCGGGCGGGTCGGCATGAACACGCAGGTCACCGCTCGGCCCACCAGCGGTCGCTCCGGGTGAAGATTCAGCCAGTTCCCCTCGAACTGGAAGTGGTAGCCGTTGCGTCGAAGGACTCCCCATGCCTCTTCGGTGGTGACTTTCTTCATCCGTTCAAGAATGTCGTCCGGAACGCGGGGGCGACCGTCGGGGAACCGCTCGAACGGGTTCAGTCGCGTCAAATCGATAATTCGCTCGGGGGGATTCGCGATCATTGGAAGCCTCCTCAAAATCGCCACCGGTCCGGTGGCCAGGTTTCACATCCGTGGGACCGAGATCAGCCAGAGGGCCCGAAGACGCGAGGCTAGCCCGGTCCGTTCTTCGCAGCTCTCCCGTCGCTTCGCGTGTTTCGTGGTCCAAACGTCCCTGGCGGCCACGCCATCAGCTCAGGATGGCGTCGAGCGCGGCGATCGAGACGCGACGGCGCCGCTGGATCTCGCCGCGCTTCGCGAGCGGCGCCGACAAGCCACGGAGCGCGTCGATCTGGCCGCGCAGCCGCGCCCGCGCCGCCGGCTCGCGCCAGTGCCGAAGCGCCTCGAAGGCGATCGAGAGCTGGCGCGCCACGATCTTTGGCCAGTACTTTCCGAGCAGCGCCGATGGAACGTCCTGGGCCAGCACCCAGAGAACGTTGCGTCCGACGAAGTAGCTCGACGTCACGCCACCACCGGTGGCGCTCAGACGGTGGTAGACCCGGGCGCCCGGCGCGAACCGGCATCGAAATCCCGCCAGCCGGGCGCGCACGTTCAGATCGACGTCCTCGCAGTAGCTTCCCATTCCCTCGTCGAAAAAGCCGATCCGATCGAACAGCGCGCGCCGGTACGCGGCGGCGCCGCCGCACGCGCCAAACGGATCGAGCTCTCGGTCGAACTGGCCCCGGTCGGTTTGCCAAACCCCGCGGTTGCCCGGCATACCGTCGCGACCGTAGAAATCGCCCGCCGAATGGAGGACGTCGCGCCGATCGAACAGGAGTAGCTTCGAAGCGACCATCGCCACCTCGGCGTCGTCATCCAGCGGGCGAGTCAGCTCGGCCAGCCAGTCGGGCTCGGCTTCGGTATCGTTGTTGAGCAGCACGACGGTCGGACTGGTGGTTGCCCGGATCCCGTCGTTGAACGCGCGCGCGACTCCCCGAGTCGTTCCATGGGCGATAACCTTGACCTCCGGGTAATCGCGGGCGAGAAGGTCGAGGGATCCGTCGACCGACCCGTCGTCGACGACGACGACCTCGGCCGGCTGCAGAGTCTGGCGCCGCAGCGCATCCAGGCAGGTCGGCAGGAAGCGAGCGCCGTTCAGATTCGGAACGACGACGCCGACGGCCGTCACCGGCGGGAGGGCTGGAGGCAGCGCCGCAGCGCGTCCTCCCACGGCGGCAGCTCGATTCCCAGGGCAGCGCCGGCCACGTTTCGGAGCGTCGAGTCAGCCGGCCGCCGGGCTGGCAGGGGATAGCGGCTGAGATACTCGGCGGTACTGACCGGCACGATGCTGGCGGCGAGACCGGCGAGCTCGATCGTTCGGGACGCGAGCTCGTAGCGCGAGCAGGACCCCGTGTTCGAGAAATGGTAGATGCCATAAACCGGGCGCTCGGCCAGCCGCGCGATGGCGTCGGCCAGATCCGCGGCGAGCGTCGGCCCACCGCGCTCGTCGTCGACGACCGTCAGCGTGGGGCGCTCGCCGGCCAGGCGGAGCATCGTCCGGACGAAGTTTCTACCCTGGGGGCTGTAGACCCAGGACGTTCGAACCACGTAGGAGCGATCGTGGAGGGTGAGCGCTTCGCGCTCGCCGGCCAGCTTCGAGCGCCCGTAAACGCTCAGCGGACGCGGCTCATCCCACTCGAGGTACGGCTCGCCCTTCGTTCCATCGAAGACGTAGTCGGTGCTGACGGCCACCAGAGGCACGCCGGATGCGTGCGCGGTGACGGCGACGAATCGTGTGCCGAGCGCGTTGACCCGGTAGGCACGCTCCGGTTCCCGCTCGCAGCCGTCGACGTCGGTATAAGCCGCGGCGTGGACGATCAGGTCCGGCTCCGCCGCGTCGATCGCTCGGCGAACCGATCGCTCGTCGGTCAGGTCAAAGTCGGGGCGGGAGCCTGGTATAATGTCGTGGCCAGCGAACGCACGGGTCATCTCGCTACCCAGTTGTCCAGCAGCGCCAGTCACGAAAACGCGCATGGTTTCTTTCGCTCAATCTCCGCCTGAGATGTAATCAAGCGCCTTTCGAGCGCCGGACTGTTTCGCGGTCGTGCGTATTGTAGCAGGAGGAACGGTGGCGGAAAAGCAGACCGTGCTCGCGGTAACGGGCTTTCGGCTCTGGTGGCTGGGCGTGGTCGCGCTGGCGCTCTTCCTCTATCTCGTTCGCTCGATCATTCCCCCGTTTCTGATCGGCGTCGCGCTCGCCTACGTGCTCGAGCCGGTGGTCAGCAGCGTTCAGCAACGCTGGCGTATCCCTCACGCCGCGGCGGTCTTTCTGGTGTATCTCATATTGCTCGGCCCGCTGATCGTCGTGCTGATCCTGCTGGGCCCGCGCTTTTTCGACGAGACCCGCCAGCTGATCGTCCGCGCTCCAGGTATCATGGCGCGGCTGATCGAGCAAGCCTTCGGCCCGGGCCCTTACGATTTGATGGGGACGACGACCTACCCCCGGCAGATTAGCGACGACCTCGTCGGCTCGGCCCGCCAGTCGCTGGGCTCGCCGTCCCTCGCCATCCATCTGGCGTCGATGCTGGTCGACTTCTTCTTGAACGTGTTTCTCGCGCTAATCGTGTCGATCTACCTGCTTCTCGATTCAGCCCGATTCATCCGTCTGTTCTACCGAGTGATCCCGGCTGGTCGCCGTCTGGAAGTGCAGGCAGTCGGCGAGGAGATCCACCGCACCCTGGCGCGTTTTCTTCGCGGCGAGATGTTCCTGGTGGGACTCGTCTCCGCCGTCTCGTTCCTGGGTCTCGAATTGATCTTCCACCTCCGGTACGCTTTGCCGCTCGCGGTGGCGACCGGGCTCCCGGAGATCGTGCCGATTCTGGGCCCGATCGCCGCGGGCACGATCGCGGCGGCCCTCGCGCTCTCAGAGGGTGGCCCCGGGCTGGCCCTCGGGGTCATCG
>JAJPKB010000257.1 GCA_021323915.1 Chloroflexota bacterium
CACCCAGTTTATCGGCCGTCGAAACGCCGAGGAGCAGCTTCGATTGCAGGCGATCGAGCTGGCTCGATCGAACGCCGAGCTGCAGCAGTTCGCCTACGTGGCTTCGCACGACCTGCAGGAGCCGCTCCGCATGGTGGCGAGCTACACCCAGCTGCTCGCTCGTCGTTACAAGGGAAAGCTCGACGCCGATGCCGACGAGTTCATCGCGTTCGCCGTCGACGGCGCGAGGCGCATGCAGAATCTGATCAACGATCTGCTCGCGTATTCGCGGGTCGGGACGCGGGGGAAAGACTTCGCTCCCACGGATTGTAACGCCGTCGTCGACCGGGTGATCAGCGACCTGGGCGCCTCGATCGAGGAAGCGGCCGCCGTGGTGACCCACGACGATCTGCCGACGATCATGGCCGACGCGACTCAGCTCGGCCAGCTCTTCCAGAACCTGATCGGAAACGCCATCAAGTATCGGGGCGATCAGACGCCGCGGGTACGGGTATCCGCGCGGCGAAACGGCTCGGAGTGGCAGTTCAGCGTTCGGGACAACGGCATCGGCATCGACCCACGCTATTTCGACCGGATCTTCGTGATTTTTCAGCGCCTGCATGGTAAAGGCGAGTATGAGGGCACCGGAATCGGTCTGGCGATCTGCAAGAAGATCGCTGAGCGCCACGGTGGGCGAATCTGGGTAGAATCCGAACCGGGGCTTGGCTCGACGTTTAGCTTTACCATTCCAGAAAGGCAGTAGAAGATGGGTGGGGTAACGCGCTTGCGGCCGGTCGAGATTCTGCTCGTGGAAGATAATCCGGGCGACGTCCGGCTGACGATCGAGGCTCTTCGAGACGGAAAGGTGCGAAACCATCTGAACGTCGCGGTGGACGGCGTCGAAGCTCTGGCCTTCCTCCGACGCGAGGGCCAGTACGCCCAGGCGCCGCGCCCGGATCTCATTCTGCTGGACCTCAATCTTCCCAAGAAGGACGGGCGCGAGGTGCTCGCCGAGATCAAGGCGGACGAGTATCTCAAGGACATTCCGGTGGTTGTGCTGACCACGTCGAAGGCTGACCAGGATATCGCGCGAAGCTATAATCTCCACGCGAACTGCTACGTTACCAAGCCGGTCGATTTGGAACAGTTCATCACCGTGGTACGATCGATCGAAGACTTCTGGTTCACCATCGTGACCCTGCCCGAAGGCTGACGTCGGGAATCGGCATGTCGCGCACCGTTCTTTTGATCGAAGATAACCCCGGCGACGCGCGTCTCATCCTCGAGATGGTCCGCGAAGCGCGAGACGGGCTGATTCACCTCGAGCGGGTCGATCGCCTCGAGCCCGGGTTGTCCCGGCTCGACGCCGGGGGCGTGGAGGCAATTCTCCTGGATCTGTCGCTGCCGGACAGCAGCGGCCTCGACACCCTTCGGCGAGTCCAGAGCCGTTCCCCGTCTGCTCCGATCGTGGTCCTGACCGGATTGGACGACGAGACGCTGGGCCTCGAAGCAATCCGCGAAGGCGCCCAGGACTATCTGGTGAAGGGGCAGGTCGATAGCCACCTGCTCGTTCGGGCGTTGCGCTACGCGATCGAACGCAAGCGCACCGAGGAGTCGCAACGGCTTCTCGCCGAGGCGACCCGTGTGCTGGCGTCGTCGCTCGACTACGAAGAGACCCTCCAGAGCATCGCGCGTTTGATCGTGCGCCCGCTTGCCGATGAATGCATCATCGAGCTGGTCGACAGCCCCGGAAACTCCTGTTACATCGTGGTGGCGCACCGAGACCCGACGAAGGACGAGGAGGTTCACGAGCTACGCCGCCGGCTATCGTCGGCGCCGGTCGGCGAGCAGCCGGTGACCCGGGCGCTTCAGACCGGACTACCGCAGATTCACTTGAACCCGGATTCTTCAGCCAGCGGTCCCCACGCCGCGGCCGACCCGCCCGTGCTGGCTCTCCTGCCGCGCGAGGTCGCGTCGCTGATCGTCGTTCCGCTCGTCGTGCGGGATCGCGTGATCGGAACGATCACTTGTGTCTCGATGGAGCCCGGGCACGTCTTTCAGGACGGAGACGTCGCCGTGGTCGAGGAGCTTGGCCATCGAACCGCCATCGCCGTCGACCACATCAACCTTTACCGCCAGGCTCAGGAGGCGGTTCGCCTCCGTGATACCGTCCTCTCGTCGGTGTCGCACGACCTACGCGGTCCGTTGTCGGCGATCAAGCTGATATCCGAGACCCTGAAGTGGCAGGTGCCCGAGGCCGCGGCGGTCGAAGGCGAGCCGATCCTCGAAGGACTCGCCCGCATCGAGGCGAACGCCGACCGCATGACGCGGCAGATCGAGGAGCTGGTGGACGTGGCGCACTTGCGGACCGGCCAACGGATCAAGCTCAACCGCCGCCGGAGCGATCTGGTCGCGCTGGCGCATGACACGGTTGCCGATTACCAGTCGCGAACCGGCGTTCACCGGATTATCCTCGAAGCGCCTGATTCGACCGTCATCGGCGATTGGGACGCGGCGCGCCTCGAACGAGTTCTCGGGAACCTGCTCTCGAACGCGATCAAATACAGCCGACCGAGAACGGACATCGTCGTCCGAGTGGGGAGCGACCCCGACGCGCCGTTCGCCGTCGTCGCGGTACAGGATCACGGCCTGGGCATCCCGTCCGCCGACGTTCCGCGAATCTTCAGCTGGTTCTTCCGCGCCGCCAACGTCGTCGATCAGATCGGCGGATCGGGGATTGGACTGGCCGGCGCCCGCGAGATCGTCGAGCTACACGGCGGCACGATTCGCGTCCAAAGCGAAGAGGGCGTCGGCTCGACGTTTACCGTCCGCATCCCCCTCAACTCCCCCGAATCCGAATAGACCTCAAGGACCGCGTTGCCCCGGTGATGAGGAAGTATTCAGGAATTTCACGCGTCTGTTCAGGAATCGGTCAGGGGCGTCGAGCTATAAACCATGATGGCGGCGGAAAGC
>JAJPKB010000623.1 GCA_021323915.1 Chloroflexota bacterium
GCGCTCGTTCTTGCGCGCGTTCCGGCAGTCACGGCAGCGAACCGGCTGGTGCTCGAAGCCGCGGCTCTGAAAGAACTCCTGCTCGCCCGCGGTCCAGACAAACACGTTTCCGCAGTCGCGACAGGTGATGGTTTTGTCTTCGAAGCTCACCGACGATCTCCCTTGTGGGCTGAGAATTGCTGGGGCCGGTTCGCTGGCTTGGGGTGGCGTCGGACGGCGATCCATCCCATGACGACGGAAGCCCGCGGCGCCTGCCAACTGACCGACACGCGGGCGAACCGCGGCGATCGGCCAGAAACACGCGTCAGCGCGCCAGTCGTGGCCAGACCGGCTGACCATCGGCGTGCAGTATACCACATGGCCACCGCCCCGAACCAAGGGGTGGTACAATGTTGGTTGCAAAACGCGCTCGCGTCGTCCGGTTGTTTTCTCGGCAAGGAGGAGAAGTGGGGTCGGACCGAACGCCGGAAACCTCGGGAGTGCTCCGCGGTCCGGAGGATATTCAGCAAGCCCGCCTGCGCGAGGCCGTCGGGCGATTGCAGGTTCTCCTTCTCCGTGATCTGGTCGGTCAGTACGAAGCCGACGAGCGGGATATCGACCTGCCGTCAATCCATCGCGGATGGGTCTCGGAGGACGTGCTGATCAGTCGCTCGCTGGGCGTGTACGGGCCCGGCGCGACGATCTCGGCTTCCGAGCGAGCGCTCGTCGTCGGCGTGCTGGAGGATTTACGGTATCAGCGGTTCGTCGACCGTCTCGATCTGGACGGAGAGAGTCGGCGAGCCTGGCGGCTGCGCCGCCAGAGCACGGAGATCATTGATACCGCGACGCGCTTCGTCGACGAGCATCGCTGGGTGCCACCTTCGGTCGATCTGGACGGGGTCATCCAGGCGGCCTCGACGATCGGCGAATCGCAGCACCCGCGCCAGCTTCCGGAGCCCGACTCGACCACGAACCACACCGGCTGATATTGCCACTTCCCGGCGCCGCTGAGCCGCCTGCTGGCGAGGGCCACTGATCCTCCGCCCGGGATACCGCGCTCACGCGCTGAAACAACGGAAAAACAAAAAGAGACCGCCCCACGATCGTGGGGCGGTCTCTTCGTTTGAGCGTGGAAAGCGCGATCAGGTGATCGCGACCTGGGTCGCGCGATCGAACGCGTGCATGTGAGCGAGGTCGAGCGCGACCTCCATCTGCTGACCGGCGCGGATCGGCGTTCGGGCGTCCATCTTCGCGACGAACTCGGTGTCGCCGCTCAAGAGATAGACGAACTGCTCGCTACCTAGCGGCTCGACTACGTTGACCTGGACCTTCATCGTGCTATCGGCCGGCACGTTCTGCACGGTCGCCCGGTCGACGATGTCTTCTGGGCGGATGCCAAAGACGATCTCTTTGCCGAGGTTAGGTACCAGCTTCTCGGCCTTGTCGGCTGGAACGCGCACCTTGAAGGTGTTGCCGTCGACGTACATCGCGTCGGGGGTGCCGACCAGCTTGGCGTCGAAGAAGTTCATCGCGGGGCTGCCGATGAAGCCGGCGACGAACATGTTGGAGGGGCGGTCGTAGAGCGTCTGCGGCGTGTCGAGCTGCTGGAGAATCCCATCGCGCAGGACAGCAATCCGGCTGCCCATCGTCATCGCCTCGGTCTGGTCGTGGGTAACGTAGATGACGGTGGTTTGGAGGCGCTGATGCAGCTTGATCAGCTCGGCTCGGGTCGCGACGCGCAGCTTCGCGTCGAGGTTGGAAAGCGGCTCGTCCATCAAGAAGACCTTGGGCTCGCGGACGATGGCGCGGCCGAGGGCAACGCGCTGGCGCTGGCCTCCTGACAGCTGCTTGGGCTTGCGGTTCAGCAGGGCGGCAATGCCAAGGATCTCGGCGGCCTCGTGGACGCGGCGATCGATCTCCTTCTTCGGAGTGTGGCGAAGGCGGAGACCGAAGGCAAGGTTGTCGTAAACGCTCATGTGCGGGTAAAGCGCGTAGCTCTGGAAGACCATCGCGATGTCGCGGTCTTTCGGCGCCACGTCGTTGACCAGGCGATCACCGATGTAAATGTTGCCAGCGCTGACTTCCTCGAGACCGGCGATCAGACGCAAGCAGGTGGACTTGCCGCAGCCGGAAGGGCCAACCAGAACCAGGAACTCCTTGTCCTTCACCTCGATGGTCATATCGTTCACGGCGGTCACTTCGCCGAACCGCTTCGTGACGTGCTCCAGGGTTACACTAGACATTCAAAACCTCCTCGCAGATCGCGTGTGATTCGGTTGAACTGTAACCCAGCGTCGCGACGCTCGGTCGAGCCGCCTCGCCGTGCCGGGTCCAGCAATCCGAGAAAACCGAACTCTTCGGTAAGTTCGCGGTGGTTACGCGAACGGGCATTACGCCAATACCGCTTCTCCCGAATCGACTGTCACGCCATCGGGTTCGACCTGGAAGTTCTGCTGGCTCACCTCCCTCCGACATCGCCTCGTATCCGCGCCGCGGGAGCCCCATGGCTTCCTCGGAGACCATGGAGAAGCCCCGGTCGAATCGCGCGCATTATAGCACGGGTCTCCGGTCGTGAATAGGGGTGTATCTAGTATCCACCGGTTTGTCTCCAGCGCAGAAACAGGGCGCCCCGCAGGGGTGCCCGACCACCCCGCCCCGGAAAAATATTCTGTGATAGGGGACACCCCCAAACCGCCACCCTGGACGGGCTAATCGAGGTGGAAGACATCGTCGAAGACCAGCATCCACTCGTCAGGTGAGCGA
>JAJPKB010000345.1 GCA_021323915.1 Chloroflexota bacterium
ACGCGGCGATCGCCGGCATGCGCGAGCTGCTTGGCGCGGTCTTCGGCCAGCAGAGCATTCGCGGGGCCGGCGCGTCAGTCCTCGACCCCGGTCAACCCCAGGGAGTGACCCCGCTGGAGAAGGTGCAGGCGGCGTTCGACCGGCTGTTCGGGCTGGACGTGGCGGCGCACCTGACCGCCGTGCCGCGGCTGACCGGGATTCGCGAGGCCTACGTCCTGATCACCGGCGACAAGTTCTTCGACGGACGCTATCACTGGGAGGAGTCGATCGTCCGCGAGGCGAACGAGACGACCACGTCGGTCATGTCCAACGTGGTGCTCAACTCGATGACCAAGCGGCTGGTGAAGGATTATCAGGCGCAGCCGAAGTGGTGGGAGCCGTTCACGATCAAGGTCCCGGTCATCGACTTCAAGCAGCAGAACCGGATCCGCCTGAACGATTTCGCGTCGCTGGCCTCGGTGTCGGAAGACGGGACCTACCAGAACGTGGCCTGGGGCGACGCGCGCGAGAACTACACGCCCACCAAATTCGGCAATCTGGTCGCGGTGACGCTCGAGATGTTCCTGAACGACGACCTGCACGCGGTGCAACGGATCCCGACCAAGCTCGCTCACGCGGCGGTCGTCACGATCAACGAGCAGGTCGCGAACCTGTTCACTCAGAACGGCGGGACCGGTCCGGCGATGGCGGACACCTACAACGTCTTCGACGCGACCCACCACCAGGGCAACGTCTCCACCTCGACGACGTACGACCTGTCGTCCGCGGCGCTGCAGAGCGCGATGACGGTCCTGGAGAAGATGGAGAACACGGCTAGCAAGCGGATCGGCGTCCGTGGTCGGTATCTGCTGATCCCGCCGGACCTGCGCTGGACCGCCCAGGTGATCACCCAGTCGCAGTACCTGGCCGGCACGGCGAACAACGATATCAACCCGCTGGCCGGGGCGATCGTTCCGATCGTCGTCCCCCAGCTGTCCACGGCCTACCAGTGGTATTTGCTGGCCGATCCCTCGCAGATCGAGTCGATCGAGATCGGCTTCCTGAACGGCCGCGAGGAGCCCGAGCTGCTGGTCCAGGACAACCCGGCTATGGGACTCGTCTTCACGAACGACGCGATCTCGTACAAAGTTCGGCACATTTACGGCCTGGGGTGGCTGGATTACCGTGGCGCGTTCGCGGCGCTGCCGACGAGCTAGAACTGAGACGCGGAGACGCGGGGAATCGCCGTGTCGGGGCCGGGGCGGTCTTCGATCTTGAGTGAACGGGTGGAGGTTTAATGGCTACAACGGACTTTGGGGCGGTTTCGATCACCGACGGGTACGCGACGCCGGCGGCGCTGCTGCCGAGCCATGAGGATACTCTGCATTTTTTCACGTCGGGGAACCTGTCGGTCGCAAGCCGCGTCGCCGCGGCCATCGTCGGCGTCGGCGGCACGGTGGTGGACGTTCGGGCGGCGGTCGACGCCGCCCCCGCTGGCGCTTCGATCGTTCTCGACTTGAAGAAGAACGGGGCGACGACGTTCACGACCTCCGGGAACAAACCGACGATCGCGGCCGGCGGGACGACCTCGACGACGACGCTCCCGGACGTGACGTCGGTCGCGCCGGGCGACCTGCTGACCGTCGACGTCGATCAGGTCGGCTCGACCACCGCCGGCGCTGACCTGTATTTCTCGGTGACGATCAAGCGCTCGAACGTTGCCTAAACGCTTCGGAGACGTCGGGATAGGGGAGGTGTGGGGTGGGCGTAACGCTCCTGGCGGCGATGACCACGAACGTGCGGAACGACCTGAAGGATCTCGACTCGACCAGCTATCTCTGGCAGGACACCGAGCTGCAGCGGCACATCCAGCACGCGGTGAACGACTACCAGAAGATCCTGCCGCTGCTGGCGGACGTCACCATCACGGTGGCGGCGGACAGCAACCAGAACACCCGTCGCCAGTCGGTGGGCTCGCCGCTGCCGACGGGGTACCTGTGGACCGAGCGCGTCGAGTACCCGATCGACAACGATCCGCCGGCCTACCTGGTCTTCCGGGAGGAGATCGCCGACCAGGGGACGCTGTACTTTCCGACCGGGGATCCGCCGGCGGCGGGCGACTCGCTGAAGGTCTGGTACGCCTCGGTGCACACCCTGAGCAACGCGACGAGCACGATCCCGACCGAGCACGAGGAGATCGTGACCCTGGGCGCGGTGGCCTACGCGGCGCAGGCCGCGGAGCGCTATTCGGCCGGTCGGCTGAACGCGTCGGCCTGGACGCCCCAGGGAATGAAGGACTTCGCCGACAAGGCGATGGCGGATTACCTGGCGGTTCTGGCGGCGCTGCGCTCGAGCTACGGCTCGGCGGGCGTGCCCCAGCCGCAGTGGGGCCAGGTCGATCAGGAGTGGTATCGGCTGTGAGGCGAGTGCCGGAGTGCTGGGTACCGAGTTCTGAGTGGGGACCGGCGGGGACTCCGCACTCAGCACTCGACGCTGAGTACTTTCGGGGGGAGGGGTGGTGCTGGGTCTGACGTCGACGTTGGAGGCGGCCCAGCGGCAGATGGACGTGCTGCCGGTGGTCTCGGTGACGATCGGCGACGTGCCGCCGGAGAGTCTTCGGCTCTCCGAGGTTGTGAACGATTACGCCGGGACCGAGGGCGACGTGAGCTTCGACGCCTGCTGGGTGCCGAGCTCGGGGCAGATCGCGCGAATTCGCTGCGACGGGTCGGGGAACGTCTACGTGCAGCTGGTGACGCCGGGAACCGGGGCGGCCTGGAGCAGCTGGACCCAGCTGGCGAGCGGGACGGCCTACCCGAACGGGCCGGTGGCGATCGGGGCATGGGCGGGCGGCGGCATCCGGCCGCGCTGGCTCTCGTCGGACGGGCACACGATGCTGGAGTCGTACTCGGCGGGCGGAAGTAGCCCGACCTGGAACGCTGCCAGCTCGTGGGACGCGGGGATCGGCAACCTGGTCACCGGGATCGCCTGCGACCAGCTCGAGTCCGGGTATCTCCGGTGGTTCTGGGTGGTTGCCGGCGGGCAGCTTTTCGAGTCGCACTGGACCGGCTCGACCTATAGCGCCGGGCTGGGCGACGGGAACGGCTACGGAGGGACGCCGCGGGTGTCGGTGGGGTACCGGCCGACGACCGCCCCGGGCGGCGACGGGAACTGCTTCGTCCTGGTGACCTACGGCTCGCCGAGCGTCCTGGCGGTGCGCCAGTTTGACACCGGCACCAACATCTGGGATTCCGGAGGCCTGACCACACTGCGGGCGGCGACGTCGGGCTACGGGTACGGCTGGGGTCGGCTGGCGGAGGCGCGGAGCTACCAGCCGCGGGCGGCGATCACCTGGCACGAGACGCCGCCGTCGCCGCTGCCGGCGGTGGCGCGGCTCGGCCTCACCCCGACCCACGCGGCGATCACCGCGAGTCTGCCCTGGCTACCTGGCGGGAGCCTGCCGGCCGGGATCACCTTGACCAATGGGTTGAAGGCGTTTTGTGACACGGCTTCGCCGTCCCGCTGGTGGTTCCTGGCGGCGAACGCGGTCTGGCACGCGCTGGCCGACTCGGCGACCGGGACCGGCCAGCGGGTGAGCTTCGCGGGGGATCAGGTGGTGGACTTTCGGATCGACCAGACCCGGGTTAACCACCCGGCCACGGTGCAGGTGACCGTTCAGAACCAGGACGGCGCGCTGGCCACCGCGGGAATCGCCGGCGGCGCGTATCAGGCGCTGCGCCAGTGGTCGCAGCTGGCCCTTTCCGTTGGCTACCATTCGAGCGCCGGGGACGAGACGGTCTGGCAGATCCCCTGCTGGATCGAGTCGATCGCGTTCCGCGACGACGTGGCGAAGGGCGAGGCCCACCTGACCCTATTCTGCGTGGACGCCTGGGGGATCCTCGATCGGATCATCGCCGGCTCGGCGATCACCTTCACCAACGCGACGCTTGATCAGATCCTCCGGTGGTTCTGGTGGCACGTCTGCGGAGATCTCGATGCGAGTCCTCCCGCGTCGCTGAACGGGATCACCCTGGCGAGCTTCGTCGTTCGGGCCGGCGAGAGCCTCGGCGCGGCGGTGCGGCGCCTGTGCGGTATCGCCGGCGTCGTCCTTCGCTTCCGGACGCTCTCGTCCTCGGTTGACGGAGTAGGCTGGGACTCGGTTGGTCAGAGCGTCGTGAGCTGGGCCACGGGCGGGTCGGTGTACAGCTACGGGCCGAGCGCGGGGCAGCATCCGGTGATCCAGGGGAACCTGGCGCCGCTGGTGGCTCCCTCGGGCACCGCGGTCGAGGTGGTGGGGAAGTCGACGAGCTCGGTCTCGCGGGACATGACCCTGGCCAATCTGCTCGGCCACGAGCTGGTGGTCCGGGTCGTCGACAAGACGCTCGACACCCAGGCGAAGACGGACGCGACGGCGTCGCAGATGGTGGCGTTGTTCGCGCCGGAGGGCCGGGGCGGCGAGATCACGACCCTGGCCAACGTGGGGATCGAGCTCGGCGACCAGATCACCTTGAACGTTCCGACGGCCGGGGTGGGCGGCGAGGTGTACACGGTGGCCGGGATCGTTACGTCCTGGTCGCGGTCTCACGCCCTGGTGCAGACGCTTCAGCTGGAGGGAACGAATTGATGCGAGTGCCGGAGTGCCGAAGTGCTGAGT
>JAJPKB010000188.1 GCA_021323915.1 Chloroflexota bacterium
CCGCCGGAAACCGCGCCGAGGGCGGCGACCATGGCCGTGATGGTCAGGCCGTGAGCGAGAGCGATCGAGGTGAGATTGGCAACGCCCGCCGGAGCGCGGACGTACGATACCGCGGCGATGGCCAGGACGCCGATGAAGATCAGCGCGAAGGTCCCAATGCCCTCCGCGATCGCGGCTTTGACGAGCTGACGCTCGGTCATCGATCCCTCCTGACGATTGGTGGAAGGCTCGGTAAGGCTTCCGCGGCCGGTGAGCAAGAATCTGGCCCAGGAGCGGATAGCTGAGAGCGGGGAGTTCATCGGCTGGTCGCGCCGACGGCCAAGCGCGGGCAGTTCGCGAACCGCCCCTACAAGTGGTTGGATGCCAGCCAGGCCTTGGGGTTTGCTCGTCGATATCGAGCGCGGACCGGCACTGCACTGTCTCCCCGCCCCGGGCAGCCGAGGCCAAAACCAGGAAGGGCGAAGGCGGTGTGATACCGCCTTCGCCCTTCCTCGGCGTGGGATCGTTGCTCTCGATCGTGCTGACGGTTACGGCGCCTGACGGCGCTTCTCTCGCGGCTCCTCGGGAGCGTTCTCCTCGACGTCGCCGGACTCGTGAACGAACTTCTTGGCCTCGCCCGTCGTCGAGACCTCGGGGACTTCGCGTCGCACGGTGCGGGTGATCTTCTCCTGCGTCGTGACGTCCTCCGGCGAAACGACCAGCTCCTCGTGAACGTGCGCGCGCTTCTCGACGTCGACGACGTCCTCGTAGATCGGAACGCGAACGACTTCGCTCTCCCGACCAGTCGGTGGAAGCGCCCCCTCGGCGGGGCGATCCACGATGTGCCGCTCGATCGTGACTTCTTCGCGGCTCACCGGAACGTTGAGCGTCCGCTGCTCTTCGACGACTTCCTTGCCGATGACGACTTCGCCGACCTTCTCGCGGTGCTTGTGCACCTCGATCTCCTCGTCACGCAGCGGAATTCGCCGCGCCTGCTCCTCTACGCCTTGCGCGGGGGGCATGCCAGCCGCTTGCTTCCGTTGCTCTTCGGTCGGTTGCTCGGCGGGCGCTCGATTCCAGCCCATCGCGTGTACCTGATCGGCGGGGATGTCCAGGTAGCACGAATCTCCCGAGCAGTGGTCGATGGCGCTGCGCGGGATGTTCAGCGCGCCCCCGAGGCCCAGCAAGCCAGTCGTAACGTGAATGTAATCGGGTCCCGCGTCCTGGATCTTTCCGACGCTCTTGTTGTCAGAGCCATACAGAGTGTACCCGGAAAGATGCTCCGGCAGCGGCTGTCGAGCGTAGCCGGACGTCTTCTCGGGCTCTTGGAACGGGTAACGCTCAGCCATGCTGTCACCTCCGTCCAGGAGTCGCATACGTATTCGCGCCGGGCGCAAACGCGCTCTCTCGAATCGCGCCGGTCGCCACGGCAACCCACCGCCCAATCAGGGCAAATTCGGTGCCAAACGGACGCTCTACCTCTTCTTCTTTCGGACGATAGATGGCTGTCTGATGACTCGTCAGATCCGGATTCTGTTATAGTAGTGGTGTCATGCCCGTACCGATTCTGATTCTGGCCGGCGATCCGGGCGTCCGCGAGAGTCTTCGGCGCGTTGCCGAGGAGTTTGGGAGAGTGGTCACCACCCACAAGCCGGCGCTAGCAATCTATCTCGCCGCGGTTCATGAGCCGCTGCTGGTGATCCTCGACCTCGATCCGGTTCGTTCCGATGGCCGTTCCGGTCTGATATCGACCCTGAATGCTCGCTTCAAAGCCGCGGTTATCGGCGTTGGCTCCGCCGATACGCTGCGGGATGCCGGTGGGCTCGGGCTGGCCGCGATGGTGGAGAAGCCGGTCGACGGCGGAAGTCTGATGCTCGAGATCGACCGGCTGCTTGGCGAATCGGCCGAGACCCGCGGGCGGCCCTAGTAGCCGGAGTTGTCCTTCGCCGGCGCGGTGGTTGCCGACGCGGTAGCTCCCGGGGCGACGACGTACCACACGCCGCCGATACCCTGACCGGCGGTGTCGCCGGGCTTGGCGTCTTTCGCGAAGTGGTACAGCGGCATGCCGTTGTACGTCACCTGCGTTTTGCCGTCAGCGCGGGTGATCGTCGCGAGCGTTCCGGTCAGGCCATCCGGCGCCTTGACCGATCCGGAGACGGTGAGGGGCGGCCAGGCCTGAGCGCAGCCTCCCGAGCAGACGCTCGAATTCGCGCCGTCCCTGGTGTAGTGGTAGAGCGTCTTACCATCGTAGTCGGTGAGGATCTTCCCCAGCTTCGGATCGTCGCGCACCGCGACGGTTTCTTCGCTCGACGCGGTCGCGGCCGGGCTAGCGGCCGCGGTGGGCGCGGCGGTCGGGGCCGCGGTTGGCGCCGCGGTGGGCGCGGTGGCTGGTTGGGTCGCTGCCGCTGGCGCGGTCGTTGGCTGAGCGGCCGGCGCGGTTGTCGGCGCGGGCGGCGCCGCGGCTGACGTGCAGGCGCTGAGCGCCAGGACGGCGGCCAGCGCCGGCGCCGCCAGCCAGCGCGGCCGGAAGCCGATTGATCGAGACATGTGTCGTTACCTCCCCATCGATCGTCCCGGACGGCGAGCGCGGTGATCGGGTCGGTGCCGCGCCGCCATCTCTCATATCAGAAGTACGTGGGCGAGTTACACTGGTGGGGGGATCCGCCGCGCAATCAGACGGCGCCGCAGCTAAAGGCGGCGCTGGTCTTCCGCCAGGGAGTCGTCGTGAGCGTGCCGTAACACCGGCGGTGAGCCGACCGTCCGCGCCGATGACGAGCGAAGTCTCGAATCGAGGAGCGCCCTCAGCCGACGGGTAGCACCCGTTTGACCAGCGGGACGTCGCCCTCTTCAGCCGGAGCCAGGCGGTTGATGATCAGGCGCTCGCCGTTCGCCAGGTGCTCGACGAGGCGTCGCTCCGCGAGGGCAGCGTCGCGCGCCACGACGGCGTCGACCAGCGGGCGGTGGACCGCGACCAGCTCCGCCGCGCGTTCTTCCGCCGATTGCGTTCGGTCGCTCCAGAGCGCGCCGGTGACGACCAGCAGCACTTTCGCCTGGGCCCGCAAGCGCTGCCACGATTGCTGGAGCAGGCGATGGGCGCCCAGCTCGAAAAAAACGTCATGGAACTTGAGGTCCGCGTCGACCAGCGAGCGCGGGGATTCCGATGAAGTACCGGGGTAACGCCCGATCCCGTCGAGCGCCTCCCGGAACCGGGCCGAGTGATTCTCGTCGAAGGTGGCGAGCGTCATCCGGAGCGCGGCGGTCTCGAGCAGCGCCCGCATGCTGAACACTTCCCGGGCCAGCTGGGCGGTGAACCGCGTCACGAACGTGCCCCGACGGGGAATCGAGACGACCAGCCCGAGGTTCTCCAGCTCGTGCAGCGCCTCGCGGACCGGTCCGTTGCTGGTGCCCATCTCGGCAGCGACGTCCGACTCGACGATGCGCTCGCCGGATGCCAGCTTCCCGAGGAGAATCGCCTCCTCGAGGGCGAGGGCGATGTGCTCGCCGAGACCGGGAAAGGGCGGATGGATAGCGCGTTGCGCTGAAAGACGTTCGATCACCTCGGCGCCCGTTCACATCACAGGGATGTTGATCGCATCGCTGGATCGATGAGCCTGCATAACCACACGGCAGCCACTGTCGGGGAGAAAGATCCCACCATAGCGGTTATACCGGGTTCACCGCGCCGCGTCAAGTTTAGAGCGCTGATCGATCCCGTGGAACGAGCGAGCGACCAGTCCCCTCCCCCTCCGGGAGAGGGTTGGGGTGACGGTCCGGAGCACACCAAATGGTGGCCGGAGCCAGACCCTTACCCTCGCCCTCTCCCAGGGGGAGAGGGAAAAACAAGCCCAGTCGCCAGCTCGATCATGATGCTCAGCGCTCTGGGGTGGCAGGCGCGAGCGCCCGGGGCAACCTGGCTCGTCGCCCCGGTGGTTTGGGATGCGTCGGGCGAAGACGCGCGAGGTGATCGGTGATCAGCGCCCGGTCAGAACGCGGCGCACCTCGGAGATCTTGACGTTCAATGCCTCGGCCAGGGCGGGAACGTCCTCGTCGTCGGGGGCGGCGCCGGCGGTCAGCCAGGATGCGACGCGCTCCATCGGAACACGCATGCGCCGGGCGAGCGCGCTGCCGGAGAGGTCTCGATCGGCCAGCGCGTCGAGTAGCCAGAGATCGAAAGCGTCAGGGTCCGGTTGGTCCACGTACATAGCAGGGACACCCCATCGTCAAGATGCCAGCCATTTGGTCGAGGCGTGGTCCTGCGAGAGCGAGGTCGCCGCGACCAGACTGCTGAATCGGGAACCGAGCCCACGTGCGCCATCCATCCTATCGTGCCTCCATGAACGAAGCGTGAACCCCGTTCAAGCAACGATGAACGATCCATGACAACGGCTCGGCAAGGCGCATGCATCCCGGAGAGCCAGCCTGAAGGGTGGCGGGCGCCGACGCGCTGGAGCCTTTACCTTCCGGCAACGGCCGTCAACGTTGGCCGCAATGTTGCCCGACGATCCTTTATCAACAGCGACGACTCGAATCCAGGTGGGGCGGTGAAGAAGCGTTGACGGTCCGGCGCGCTTTCTTTCTCCTCTGGATCGCCCTGGTCAGCTGCGTCCTCGGCGCGTCCGGAAGCGCCGGATCGAGCGCGTCGGCAGCAGACACCGGCTGGGCGGTCGCCAGTTTCAACGCTAACGTCGCGATCCAAACCGATGGCTCCCTCGACGTCGCCGAAACGATCGTGGCCGATTTCGACGGTGTTCAGCGTCACGGCATCGTCCGCGATATTCCGGTGGTGTACGACTACGATCAACAGCACGATCGCGTGTACGATCTCGGCGTCGAGTCGGTGACCGATCCGTCCGGTCGCCGACTGCCCTACACCGTTACGCGGACCGGCAGCGTCGAGGAGATCCGAGTCGGCGATCCCAACGTCCTGGTATCCGGGCAGCAGGCGTACGTCATTCGCTACCGGGTGCGGGATGCGCTCAACGGCTTCGCCGATCACGACGAGCTTTTCTGGAACGTCACCGGCGCCTGGCCGGTCCCGATCGAGCGCGCGACGGCAGCCGTCGCCGTGCCGGGAAACGGGATTCAACGCATCACCTGCTTCGAGGGCCCACTTGGATCGACCGCGACCTGCCACGACGACGCGACGGCCGGCGTCGCCCGATTCGAGGCGACGCGACCGCTCGCCGAGGGCGAGCAGCTAACCGTCGTCGTCGGATTCGCGAAGAGGATCGTGCAGGAGCCCCGGCCACGGCTCGTCGCGAAGCCGGCCGGCCTGGCCGGCTTCGTTCGGATCGATCCGGTGACGGTCGCCCTCGCGTCGCTCGTGTCGGTGCTCTCATCGGACCCGATCGTCATCGAGGACCAGCCGCCGGACAACCTCCGGCCCGCCCAGATCGGCCTGATCCTGGACGAGCGTGCCGACACGCTGGATGCGACCGCGACGATCGTCGACCTGGCGGTTCGCGGCTACCTGACGATCAGCGAGATCACCGCGCCCGG
Organism: Chloroflexota bacterium; assembly: GCA_021323915.1. GTDB lineage: Bacteria > Chloroflexota > UBA6077 > FW602-bin22 > CADDYW01 > JAJPKB01. Next base: position 5,479 of record JAJPKB010000188.1, read on the forward strand.
ATTCGCTGGGCAGCTATTCGGGCAGCAAGACTGGCGAATCGAGCGAACTTCCAAGGAGCCAGGAGATCTGCTCGAGTACGAGGACATCCTGTTCCGGGGTCTCTTCGCGACTGGCTCGCCGGTGCTCCTGTCGGCGCTCAAGGATCATTTCCACGCCTATCTCGCGGAGGCCGAGGAGAGCCTGTATCGAGACGCGACCAAGCGCGGGTGGTTCGCTTGGCAGCCGGACGAAGCGCGGACGCACTGGCTGCTGGTAGGGCTCGGCGTTGCCGCCCTCGGCGTGGCGCTCGCGTTCGGGCTGGGCGCGCTGCTCGGCGCGGCGATCGTCGCCGTGCCGGTGGCCGTCGGCGGCGTCGCCATGGCGGCCCTGTCGCCGTGGATGCCCAGGCGGACCGCCCGGGGCAGCGAGCTGCTTCGTCGTGCGCTCGGCTTTCGCCAGTACGTCGCCACCGCCGAGACGAGCCGGCAGCGATTCAACGAGCAACAGGGAATCTTCGCCGCCTATCTTCCCTACGCGATCGTCTTTCACTGCGTGGACAAGTGGGCGCGCGCCTTCCGCGACGTCGACGTTCAGAATGCCACCCGCGCCTGGTACAACGGCCCCGGAATATTCACCGCGGTTGCCTTCTCGCGCAGCCTCCAGGGGTTTACCTCCGAGGTGTCATCGGCGATCGTCAGCACGCCGGGCGCCCGCGGCGCGAGCGGGTTCTCCGGCTGGTCGGGTGGTGGAGGCGGCGGAGGAAGCTGGTGAACGTGGCCCGGCCCCGACGGACGCGTCGGAGTGAGCCATCGGTCATGCCGTGGAGGTAAGAGATGATCCCAATCGTCGTCCTCCTGGTCGTCCTGGGAGTCCTGGCG
>JAJPKB010000330.1 GCA_021323915.1 Chloroflexota bacterium
ACCGTCGTAATCTCCGCGCCGTCGCACTGGACGGCAAACACCAGGCAGGAGCGGGCCGCTTCGCCGTCCAGCAGCACCGTGCAAGCACCGCAGACGCCGTGCTCACACCCGACGTGGGTGCCGGTGAGCGCGCAATCCTGGCGAAGAAAATCACAGAGAAGCTTACGTGGCTCGACCACGCCCTCGTAGGCCACGCCGTTGACCGTGAGTGTTATCTCCTGTCGCCTGGCCACGGGTACCACCTCCTTTTTTTCATTGTTCGGCGGCGCGGGTCTGCGCGGCGACGAGCGCGCGTCGAGTCAAAATGCCGGCGATCGTGCGCCGGTAGTCCGCTGTCGCGTGCAGGTCCGATGGTGGATCGATCTCTTGCGCGGCAAGGCGCGCTGCCGCCTCGAACGCGGCGGGTGACGGCTTTTCGCCGACCAGCGCCTGTTCGGCCGAGCGGGCGCGCAGTGGCCGGTCGGCCACCCCCGCGTAGGCCAGCCGAGCCGAGGTGATCGCTCCGTCCGTTCCGAGCGACAGAAGCGCGGCCACCCCGACGATCGCGAAGTCGCCATGCCGCCGAGCGAGCTCCTCGAACCCCCAGCCGGTGCGCGATGGGAGAGCCGGGACGCTTACCCCGACCAGGATCTCGGTCGGCTCGAGCGCAGTCGTGAAGACGGTTTGAAAGAAGCCGTCGGCGGCGATTGTTCGCTCGCGCGATCGACTCCGCGCGACGAGCCGAGCATCCAACGCTACCATAACGCACGGGAGCTCCGAGACCGGATCGCCGTGAGCCAGGCTTCCCCCGACGGTTCCCCGATTTCGAATCGCGGGATGCCCCACGTGGGCGGTCGCCGCGGCAAGCACCGGAAAACGCGCCGCGATCAGATCGGATCGCTCGAGCGCCCGCTGGCGCGTCAGCGCACCGATCGTGACGCCGCCGTCGTCGGCGCGGATGCCGGCCAGATCGGGCAAGCGGTTGATGTCGATCAGAACGGACGGCCGGGCCAGGCGCAGGTTGAGCATCGGAACCAGGCTCTGGCCACCGGCGAGCACTTTCGCCTCGTCCCCGCGCTCGCTCAGGGCCGCGAGCGCGTCGTCCAGACTGGTTGGCGCCAGGTACTCGAAAGCCGCGGGTTTCATTTGTTCGCCTCCTCGACGGGCTTGGCGCGGATGCCGCCGCGGTGAGTGGGCGGTCGTCGGCACAAGGCCGAGTTGACAATAGCAGACGGGAGGCTTCGGATCAATGCAGCGACTCGTGCAGGAACAACTCGATCACCGGCACGGCCACGTCGGGCGGCTGGACCGGCACCACGATGGTGAGCGCATCGTCCGCCGCGTCCGGGCGAATCGCGATCTCCGAGGCATCGTGGAGGAACTGGGCGTATTCGACCTTGCCCCCGAGCCCGGGCAGGTGGATTTGTCGGAACGGCCAGGCGAAGACGTGCAGGTAGAGGCGGTTGCCCCGCTGGGTGTATCGGCAGTCAGGAGGTGCGACGAAGTCGCTCTGGGTGCAGCCGTAAATCGCGCGACCGTGCAGGCGTATCCAGGCGCCGATCTGGCCCAGCACGTCGGTGGCTCGGGGATCGAACTCGCCCCGGGCAGTGGGCCCGACGTTGAGCAGCAGGTTGCCGCCCTTCGACACCGAATCGACTAGCATACGGATCAGCAGCGCGGGGGACTTCCAGTCGAGATTGTCGCGGTCGTAGCCCCAGCTTCCGTTCAGCGTCTGGCAGGCTTCCCAGACCACCCGCCTGCCGTTCACCGCGACCCAGCCCCGGGGCTGCACCTGCTCGGGAGTCACGAAGTCGGCGCCCACCTCGGCCCGGTTGTTGATCAGCACGTTGGGCATTAGCTCGCGGACCATCGCGATCAGCCGCTCGGATTGCCAGTCGTCCTTTCCTTTTCCCTTGGACCATCCCCAATCACGATCCGGGTAGGAGAAGTCGAGCCAGAGGATGTCGACCGGTCCAAACTCGGTCAGCAGCTCGCGCACCTGGCCGTGGAGATATTCGACGTACCGGCGAATGTCGCGGTTCTTCGCGCGTTCGCGGAATTCCAGGTCGTCGCGCTGGGGATGAAAGCCGTCGACCGGAAACTCCGGGTGGTGCCAGTCGATCAGCGAGTGGTAGAAACCGACTTTCAGCCCCTCGGCGCGGAAGGCATCGACGAAAGGATGGAGCAGGTCACGGCGGGCCGGGGTATTCGGTGCCTTGTAGTCGGTGAGCTTACTGTCCCAGAGGCAGAAGCCGTCGTGGTGCTTGCTGGTGATCACCGCGTACTTCATGCCGGCCTGCCGAGCGATTCGTGCCCACGCCCGCGGGTCGTAGAGGTCGGGATCGAAGTGATCGAAGTAGCGCTGGTACTGCTCGTCGCCGATTCGCTCGCGGCTCTTCACCCACTCGTGCCGGGCGGCGCTCGCATAGATGCCCCAGTGAACGAACAGGCCAAACCGGTCGTGGATGAACCAGGCGTTGCGATCGGTGGTGAGGTCGGTCACGTATATTACTCTCCTTTCGAAAATCATGTCAGCGCGCCCGGGGATCCCGAGCATACCACGTTCGCGCTCGACGAACATGCTCGTAGTGCGAAAGGCAGCACCATCAAGACGGCCTGGCCCGATTAGTCGCGGGCGGGTTGGGGAGGATCAGTAGTCCGTCAAGTCGGGGTCGGAGGGGTGAATACCCCCGTCCGACCCCGACTTGACGGAGGGCTAAGAGGCGTAGCGAGATCGAGACACCGAACGGCGAGCCGGCGGCTCCTCGGCTGCGCGCACCCTCTCGACGGCGATGCGCAGATGTTCTGGACCGCGCAGGACCGGACTGGGACGGTAAGGCGGCGGGTCCACGACCAGACTCGGCTGCTCTAGCCGGCGCACGAGCTCGGCGAAGGCAATCTGCGCCTCCGCGCGCGCCAGCGGCCCGCCAAAGCAATAGTGGATTCCACTCCCAAACCCCAGATGCGCGTTGTCGCGGCGCTCCGGATTAAAGCGATCCGGCTCTTGGAAGCGCGTGGGGTCTCGATTGCCCGCTGCCAATGCCAGCGTGACCACAACGCCCCTGGGAATCGTCGTATCGGCCAGCGGAATCTCGCCAAGCGTCGTCCGATTGGGTAAGAGCTGGACCGGCGGCTCGTAGCGAAGCATCTCTTCTACTGCCGCGGGAATCAGGTCCGGCGCGCTCCGCAGACGTGCGAGAACGGCCGGATGACGCGACAGCGTGAGCATCCCGTTGGCGAGCAGATTCACGGTGGTCTCATGGCCGGCAACGAGCAACAGGGTGGCAGTCGCTACCAGGTAAGGATCCGCCATCCGCCCCTCCGGGCCGGTATCGGGGGCCATTCTGGACAGCAGGTCGGCTCCGGGTTGCCTGCGGTGGCGCTCGATCAGCTCGGCCATATATCGGTGTAATTGATTGCTAGCTTGTTCCCGCTGACGGCGTTGCACTTCGGCCGGTAGCGCCGTGCTTTCCACGATCGCCTTGACCCACTGGTGAAACCGCGGCTCATCTTCCTCGGGAACGCCGAGGATCCGGCAAATCACCGCCACCGGCAAGGGATAAGCAAAGTCATCCACAAAATCAATTTGGCGCTGGCCCTGCAGTTGGTCGAGGAGACTGCTGGCGATGCGCGAGATTTCCGGGCGCAGCTGCTCGATGTACGCGGGGCGCTCGGGCGGCCCAAAATGGCGCATCGCCAGCCGGCGCAGGCGGTCGTGCTCGGGCGGGTCCAGGCTGATGAAGGTGTACGGGGCGTTAGGGGCCCGGGTGCGGCCCCCGGTTTGCGTGCTGTTTCTCAGATCAGAGCTGAGCCGCGGGTCGTGCAGCAGCGCCACGATCTCGCGGTAGGTGCTGACCACGTAGGTCCCCGCCTCCTCGGCCCCATCTTCCTGCCAGCAGACCGGAGTCTGCCGAAGCTTGGCCCAGAGAGGATACGGGTTGGCACGATTGGCGTAGCCGTAAACTTGCCGCAGAAGGGTCGTGTCCTGGGACATCGGAATCTTCCTTTACACTGGAGCGGGGGTAACAGGTCTGGCGGTTTCCTGATGCCGTGGAATCCACTGCACCCGCTTTTCGTTGGGGTCGTACCCCGTGAGAACGACCGTCGCCTCGCGCGCGGGCAAGCGTGGTTCGGGAAACGCGGCGGGCATTGGAGCCCCGAACGCGGGTGGATCCACCGTGGGCAGATTCAACGGGAAAGACGCCGCTCGCTCAATCTGGCGCTGGTAGAACTCCAGCCATTTGCCTTGATCGAACGCAACCGCCGCTACCAGTGTCCCCACTTTGCCGTAGGTAGCCACGAAGCGCGCCGCGTCCAGCGAGCCCTGGGTGATGGCCACTTCATCGGCGGCCGACGGCACGCCGACCGATTTGATATTCACCCCAAACTGGCTGGACCAGAAGGCCGGGACCGCGACGTGCGGGCGGCGATCGGCGGGAGGACAGACCATGTTGTGGGCCGCCACTCTGGCTTGCTGCACCGCGTTGCCCCAGTGCTCCACCGCCAGAAACTGATACTGATAGAGCGGGTGAGGAAAGCGGGCCACATCTCCGGCCACGAAGACGTTATCGGTGACAATCGCGTTGATGTCGAAAACGCGGCAGCCCGCGTCACAGGCCACCCCAAGAGCGCTTGCCGCGAGACCGGAGCCTTGCAGCCATTCGGTATTCCGGATCGCCCCCTGCGCCACGACCGCCACCTCCGCGTCGACGATGCTGCCATCCGACAGGTGGGCACAGCGCAGGCGCCCCCGCGTGTCACCTTCCAGTGACGCGACGGTCGTCCGACAGCGCAGATCCACGCCGTTATCGCGCTGAAGTCTCGCGACCCGCTCGGCGATCGTGGCCCCCAGCGCTCCCACGAGAGGAGCCGGCCCCCGTTCGACAAGGGTCACTGACAAACCCAGCTCACGGCAGGAGGAAGCCGTTTCCGATCCGGTGAACCCGCCGCCGATGAC
>JAJPKB010000656.1 GCA_021323915.1 Chloroflexota bacterium
CAGGAAACCATCTGCCCGGCGACGTTGTTCGGCACGATCACCGTGACCGGCCGGAGAAGGTCACCGCCCTTCAGGTCCCGAATCGCCGAGACCAGCCAGGTAAACGCGTTCGGCCCCGGTCGAACGAACTCGAGGGCGGGCGCGCTCATCCGACAGAAGCCAACGGTCGAACAACCGTCGTCAGGTCGACGACCCGGTCGGCCAGCGAGTCGTAGCGATCCGACCAGCTGAAGAGCAGGACCTGGCGCCCCCGGGCGAAGTCGCGGAGAACCTCGAGCATCCGTCGGGCCCGCTCGTCGTCGAAGCTCGCCAGGGCGTCGTCGACGAGGAGCGGCGGCTCGCGTCCGTCGCAGATCCGATCGACCAGCGCCAGCCGCGCCGCCAGGTACGCCTGATCGCGGGTGCCGCGGCTGAGCCGATCGAGCCCGATGAATCGGTTGGTCCCCGGCCGCGCCACCGACACCGCGAGGTCGGCGCTGCTCACCCGCGCCGCGGCGTACCGCCCGCCGGTCACCCGGGCGAGCCGCTCGCCGATGAACGGCTGGATCTGCTCCGAGACCGTCGTCATCACCGCGGTCCGAGCCTCCTCGATCGCCGCGATCGCCTCTCGCACCGCGTCGAGGCGACGCTCGAGGATCGTGGCGCGCTCGCGGGCCTCGGCCAACTCGTCTTCGAGCGCCTCGACGTCTTCCGGGGACGGCCCCGGCTGGCGGAGCAGGGCTTCGAGCTCGGTCTCGCGCTTTTCGCTCGCGACGATGCGCTCGTCGAGCGCGGTGATCCGCTCGTCCAGCCGGCGAAGCGCCTGGCGTGCCGCGAGATCGTCGTGGACGCGGCCGTCGGCGAAGGCGCGAACCTCGGGAAGCAGCTCGGCGGTTTCGAGATCGCGTCGCTTGCCGGTGCGCGCGAGATACTCCGGGCCGACCTTCTCGGCCTCCTTCCGAAAACGGGCGATCCGCTCGGGAGTCGGGTCGCCCCCCAGGAGCTGGCCCAGCTGGGTCTCGATCGCTCGCCGGCGCTCCCGGAGCGTCAGGAAACCGGCTCGGGCCTGAAGAAGATCCTCCGGACTGGCGAAGCCGTGTTTCGCGGCGAGATCCCCGGCCTCGCGCCGGAGCTCGTCGATTTTCGCCCGGCTCGGGTCGGGCGCGGGGAACGGCTGACCGGGGATCGCCAGGTACGCCACCAGACTGACGGCGCCGAGCGCGACCAGGGCGAAGCCAAGCGGATTGATCAGCAGCCCGAGGAGGACGCCAAGCGCCAGCAGGATGGCCGCCAGCGGCAGCGCGACGCGCTTGAGCGGCGACGGCGCGGCCGGTCCGAGAGCTTTCGGGATCGACTCGAGGCCCTTGATCTGCTGACCGAGGTCCTGGACCCGATTCGCGTCCCGGTCGGCGTCGGCGAGTCGGGCGAGCGGTCCGAGCTCGGCGTCCACCGCGGCGAGCTTGCCGGTCAGCTCGTCGATCTGCTGCTGTTTCTTGAGGCGGGCGCCGAGCTCCGCGAGACGTCGCGCGTTCTCGATCGCCTCGTCGTTATCCCGCCGGGTCGCCGACAACCGCTCGTGCTCGGCGCGATCCGTCTGCAGACGCTCGTGGCGCTTAGCCAGCTCGTCTTCCCAGGCGTGCCGGCCCCGGAGCGCCGCGACCGCCTCGTTGCGCCGAATCGTCAACCCCTCGACCCGACGGCGCGCATCGAGGACGAGGCCCGGGCTCTGGGCGGGATGCGCCAGGCCGCGCTCCAGCTTGCCGCGGTCGGAGTTCAGACCGGCGAGCGCGGCGGTGACGTTCGTGTCGTCGGGACCGGTCACCAGCCGCTGAAGTCGATCCGAAAGCGCCGATGGATCCTTCTTGATCGCGGCGAGCTCGTCGTGCTTGACGCAGGCGGTGCTCTCAAAAAACGCCTGGGACGGGCAGCCCAGCAGATCGGCCAGGCGGCGCTCGATCGCCGAGGCATCCTTGACGACCTGATCGGTCGTGAGGTCGCGCAGGGTCTGGGTGCGGGCGCCGAAGTCCTTAACCAGCTCCAGGCGGCTGTCGACGTCTCGGATGACGAGCTCGATGGTGAACGCCTGGTCGTCGTCCCAGCACCGCTGCTCCAGCACCTCTTTGGCCGTCGTGGTCGCACGGGTGAAGAACCCCAGCAGCAGCGCCGCGACGATCGAGGATTTGCCCGCTTCGTTCGGCCCGCGAATCACCGTCAGGCCCGGACCAAGGCCGAGGTCCAGCTCGCCGAGGTGGCGAAAGTGCCGGGTTCGCAGCCGCTCGACGATCATCCGGAGGCCCCGTTTCCCCGCAGCGCCGCGACGCCGATCCGCAACGCCTCGTCGAGGGTGGCTCGCTGCCTCGGATCCGACGCCGCCGCGATTCGCTCGGTCATCCGCCGAACGAAGCGACCGAGCACCGTCGTCTCGGGAAACGCCATCGCGTCGACGCCGGCCAGCGCCGCCCGGGACTCGTCGCGAACCCGCAGCCGGAAGAACTGGCCGCCGAGGTCGCTTTCCAGCGCCAGCGGATCCACCCGCAGACCGGCTTCGCACTGGCCGGTCAGGGTGAGGTCGAGGACGAGGTTCGGATCCGCGTGCTGCTCGATCGTCCGGCGGACCGCCCCGGCGTCGGCAAGGCCGTCGACCGGAACGGTCAGCCGCTGGTAGCGGCGCCGGCCGACCGGGCGCCGCTCGATCTGGCAGCCGCCGTTCGCGTCCAGCGTCACCAGCGCGACCGAGCCGAAGCCCGGCTGATCCAGCGCGACGAACTCGGGGGCGCCGGCGTAGCACGCCCAGGTGTCGCCGAATCGGTGGGTGGCGAACGAGTGCCAGTGGCCGAGCGCCAGGTAGCGCAGCCCGCTGCGGGCCACGTCGTCCGGTCGGAACAGCACGTCGTCGACCTCGACGACGCCGGGAATCGCCAGCGAGCCGTGGCCGACCCCGACCTGAATCGGCGCCCGGTCGAGCCGCAGCGACGCCAGCGGATTGCCGGCCACGCTTTTCGTCGCGGAGACGACGCCGTGGAGGGTCGCCTCGCCGTTGGCGAGCGGCACCGAGGCGCGGGTCGCGTCGAGGACGACGCAGCCGGGCGCCCGGGCAGCGAAATCGACTCGGTGGAAGACCGAGCCATCGGCGGCGTGGTCGTGGGTGCCGGGCAGGATCACCATGGGGATGGCCGAGCCGGCCAGGCGGCGCGCCTGATCCACCACCTCATCGACCAGCGCGTCCGGTGGATTCGGACCGTCGAACAGGTCGCCCGCGACGACCAGGGCGTCGACG
>JAJPKB010000414.1 GCA_021323915.1 Chloroflexota bacterium
ATCAGTTCCCGCGGGAGCCGATGGAATGGTTAAACCGGCGGCCGCTCATCCTTCTCCCTCTCCCAGCGGGAGAGGGGAACTAGCATCCGCCTGATTAGCCGCCTTTCCCCTGATGGCGGGCGGCCGAGCCCCCCCACCGCGACGACGGCGCGGCGCTCCAGCGATTCGTAGGCGGCGAGCGTCGCCGCGAGGGTTCGGACGTTATCCTCGGCCGGCGACTCGAACGCCGCGCCACTCCGAACCGCCGCGGCGAAGTGGCCGATGCAGCCGTCGAACGCACTCTGGAAGGCGCGATCGAGCGATGGGTAGCGCGCGACGACCTCGACGCCGCCCGGGCGGGCGAGGCGCAGCTCCAGCGTCGCCGGATCGAAGTGGAGCGAGCCGTCGGCGCCCTCGAGCAGGATGTCGCCCTCGCGCCGGCGCGTCGGGGCGTCGTCGGGCGTCGCCCAGGACGACTCGATCATCGACGTGCCACCGCCGGCGTGGCCGAGCACGAGCACCGCCCAGTCCTCGCCGACGATCGACGGGTTGATCCGCCCGGCCCGGGCGTACACCGATTCGATCTCTCCGAGCAGGAAGCGGGCGCAGTCGATCCAGTGGATGTACATCTCGTAGACGATCAGGCGCGGCATGTCGGCGAAGTACGGCTGGCCGTCGTCGACCGGACGCGCCCGGCGCAGCGGTCGGTGGGGACCGACCACCCGAAGGTAGTGAGCCGGTCCGATCGCGCCCTCGCTCAGCAGCCGGCCAAGGTCGCGGAACCAGGGCAGGAAGCGCCACATCTCGTTGACCATGAAGCGCACGCTGGCCCGACGGCAAGTCTCGACCATGGCGCTCGCCTCGGCCACCGAGGCCGCCAGCGGCTTCTGGCAAAGAACGTGGACGCCGGCTTCCGAGGCGCGCTCGATCAGCCCGCGATGGGTATCCGGGCGGGTCGCGAGATCCACGCAGTCGAGATTGGTGTTGGCGAGCAGGTCGTCGACGTCGGTGTAGATGGCGACGTCGGCGTGGCCCAGCGAGGCCAGCTGGTCGCGGCGGTTCTCGGCCCGCGCCCGGTCCACGTCGCAGACCGCGACGAGCGTGGCGTCCGGGGTCGCGACCCAGGCGGGAGCGTGCTGGGCGGAGATGTGGCCGGCGCCGATCAGCGCGGCGCGCAGCGGAGGAGCTTGCTTCATCGGCGATCACCCTGTTCGAGCTGGGACCGAGTCCCGGATTGCCCGCGCCCGTTGGGCCCGAGCCCGGCTATTATAAAGGCATCACAATTAGACGGGAGGATCGGTGCCGGACCGAATCCGCGTGGGCTACGTCGGCTGTGGGATGATGGCGCAGCGCGTCCATCTTCCAAATTTCGCGTCGCTCCCTGACTGCGAATTGGTGGCGCTGGCGGAGGTGCGCCGAGACCTGGGCGAAAAGGTTCAGCGTCGCTACGGCATTCCGCGGCTCTATCCGGACCATCGCGGCCTCCTCGACGACCCGGCGGTCGACGCCATCGCCGTCTCGGCGCCGTTCGCGCTGCAGGGACAGATCGCGCGCGACGCCCTGGCCGCGGGCAAGCACGTGTTCATGGAGAAGCCGATGGCGATCTCCCGCGCCCAGGCCGAGGCGATCGTCGCGGCCGGCGCATCCACCGGCGCTCGCCTGATGGTCGCCTACATGAAGCGCTTCGATCCTGGCAACGAGCTGGTGCAGGCGACCGTCGCCGGCTGGCGCGCCTCGGGGGAGCTCGGTCCGGTCGTCCTCGCCCGGGCCCACGGCTTCTGCGGCGACTGGACCGCCGGCATCGACCTGCCGCCGCTCGAGGCGAGCGACGAGCCGGCGCCCCCGGCGCCCACCGAGGAGCACCTGCCGCCATGGTTGCCGGCCAGGTGGGCAGCGAGCTACGTCGGCTACCTCCAGCAGTACACCCACAACGTGAATCTGCTTCGGTTCGTCCTCGACGCGGGCGATCGCGTCCGGGTGAAGCACGCGGACCTGGATCCGGATGGCTACACCGGCGTGGTCATCCTGGACGTCGGCGGCGTCCGGGCAACCCTCGAGACCGGGCGGCTACGCTACTATCGATGGGACGAGCACACCCAGGTGTACTTCGAGCGGGGCTGGGTCCACACCTGGGCGCCGCCGCTTCTCCTGCGAAACGCCGTCGCCGAGGTCGAGATCTACCGGAGCGACGAGGACGGCGTGCCGGGAGACCCTGGCCGGCGGGGCACCCAGCACACGATCACCCGGGCGATCCCCGAGCCGCGCTGGAGCTGGGCCTACAAGCGCGAGGCCGCCCACTTCGTCGAATGCCTGAGAACCGGCGCGCCCTTCCGCTCGCCCGGCGAGGACGCCCTGACCGACGTCCGCCTGTTCGAAGACATCTTTCGAACCTGGCTACAGATCTAACGTCGTTGTTTCGCGTGATCTAACGCCGCCGGGTTGACGACGTTGGTGGGATTGCCGTCGAGGTAGTTGAAGACGTTGTCGACCGGCGCGGTCGCGAGCCGCTCCGACGCCTCGTTGGTGACCCACCCGACGTGCGGGGTCAGGACGACGTTGTCGAGGGCAATCCAGGGATTATCCGCCGGCAGCGGCTCCTGGAGGAAGACGTCGAGGCCCGCGCCGGCGATTCGCTTCTCGCGCAGCGCCTCGAGCAGCGCATCCTGATCGACGATCGCCGCCCGGGCGGTGTTGATCAGCAGGGCCGAGGGCTTCATCAGTCCGATCTCGCGGCGTCCGATCAGTCCCCGGGCCTCGGCGGAGTTACGAACGTGGATCGAGACCACGTCGGCCCGCCGCGCCAGGTCGTCGAGCGAGACCATCTCGACGCCAAGCGTCGCCGCCCGTTTCGGATCGTCGCGGAAGCTCCAGGCGATCACGTCCATGCCGAACGCTTTGCCGATTCGAGCGACTTCCTGGCCGATCAGCCCCAGCCCGACGATCCCCAGGGTCTTTCCCCGAAGCTCGATCCCGTGCTGGTGGAACCAGACGCCCTCGCGGACTTTGCGATCGGTCAGCGCGACGTGGCGCGCCGCCGCGAGGAGCAGGGCGACCGTCAGCTCGGCCACCGAGGTCGTCGAGGCGCCCGGCGTGTTGGTGACGACGACGCCGTGCCGCGAGCAGGCCGGCAGGTCGAAGTTGTCGGTGCCGGTCCCCAGGATCGACACCATGCGCAGGTCAGGCAGCGCGGCGAGGAGGGCCTCGTCGAAGACGGTGTAGGCGCGAACGTTGATCACGGCCGTGGCGCCGCGCAGCCGGTCGATCAGCTCCGCCTCGGACGCGGCCTTGGTGCTGTACACGGCGACCTCGCCGCGCTGCCGCAGCCGCGCGACCTCCGGATGATCCTGATAGACCGGTGGGAAATCGTCGGGGATCACAATCTTCATCACATTCTCCATCGACGTGCAAACGGCGATCGGCACCCTGGCCAAGGGTGTCGGTTTCGACGGGATCCAACGCGGCGAGCCGCGCTACCAGCCCCAGACGTCGGCAAGCGGGATAACCAGCTCCGGGAACGGCGGCGCTGAAACCGTCTCGTTCTCGCGGGCCTGGGCGACCTGACGATACTGTCCGTGGTCGAGCGTATACGCCACGAACTCCTGGCGGTCGGGATCGAGACGCCAGTAATTGGCAACGGCGTAGCGAAGGTAGAGCTGCATCTTGACGTGGCGATCGACGTGGGAGGTCGACGGCGAAAGAATCTCGACGACGAAGTCCGGCGCGCCGTGGATGTACTGGCACTGGATGATCTCCCGCCGCTCATTCGAGACGAACAGCAGGTCCGGCTCGACGACGCTGATCTCGCTCAGATAAACGTCGCAGGGCGCCGTGAGCACCGTGCCCAGGTCGTGGCGGCGAACGTAACCGGACAGGAGAAAGTAGAGGTTGCCACTCGTGGCCTGGTGAGAAGTGTTAGGCGCGGCGGTCACCTGTAATTCCCCTTCGATGATCTCGTACCGGTTGCGGTCGTTGGGAATCTCGACGAGATCTTCGTAGGTCAGGACCACTCGTTCAGGCTCGGACGCCATCGTACCCCTCCTCGGTAAACGCGCTCGTCTGATTTTAACATCCGGGCCGGAGAAGACTACCGGGCGCCGCCGTCGACCGATCGGTCGTCAGACCACGCGCTGGCCAGCTTTGAACACCGCGACAACTCGGCTCAACGCGCCGACGTCGCGGGTGGGATCGCCGTCGACGATCGCCAGGTCCGCTTCCTTTCCGGGCGCCAGCGTCCCGAGGGTGTCGCCCAGGCCGATCGCCTCCGCGGCGACGCGGGTCGCGGCATGGAGCGTCTCGGTCGGGGTCAGCCCGCCCTGAGCGAACAGCTGGATGTCGTAG
>JAJPKB010000544.1 GCA_021323915.1 Chloroflexota bacterium
CGTTGGCCGAGAAGGCTCAGCTGCCGGTGATCACGACCCTGCACGGCGTGAGCTGCTTTCCGGAATCGCACGAGCTCAGCTTCGGCATGACCGGCATGCACGGCGCTGCCTACGCGAACAAAGCGATCAACGAGTGCGATCTGTTGATCGCGATTGGCATGCGTTTCGATGATCGCGTCACCGGCAAGGTCTCGAGCTTTGCACCCAAGGCGAAGGTGATTCACATCGACATCGATCCGGCGGAGATCGGGAAGAACGTTAAGGTCAGCGTCCCGATTGTCGGCGACTGTCAGCGGGTCCTGGCGAGCCTCGTCCGCGAGGTCAAGGAACAGCGACACGACGAATGGGTCGGCCAGATGAACGAGTGGCGGCGCGAGATGCCGATGACCTCGATTCGGGATACCGATCGCCTGCTGCCTCAGCACGTGATCCGCGAGCTCTACGACGCGACGAACGGACGGGCGCTGATCGTCTCTGACGTGGGTCAGCACCAGATGTGGGCGGCGCAGATTTACTGGTACGACGTGCCGAACAGCTTCTTCAGCTCCGGCGGCCTCGGGTCGATGGGATACTGCTTGCCGGCCTCGATGGGTGTGAAGATGGGGCGTCCGGACGAGACGGTCTGGGCAGTCGTCGGCGACGGTGGTTTTCAGGTGACGATGCAGGAGCTGGGAACGATCGTCCAGGACAACATCAACGTCAAGATAGCGATTGTGAACAACGGCTACCTGGGCATGGTTCGGCAGTGGCAGCAGTTCTTTTACGACCGCCGGTATTCTGCCTCGCCGATTTCCGGTCCCGACTTCGTCAAGCTGGGCGAAGCGTACGGCATCCCGTCCCGGCGGGTTGCGCGCCGCGATCAACTCAGCGCGGCGGTGCGCGAAGCGATGGAGACCGACGGGCCGTTCATGATCGACTTCGTCGTCGAAGCCGAGGAGAACGTCTTCCCGATGATTCCGTCGGGCGGCACCTTCTCGGACATGATTCTCGAGGAAAGGGGCTGAGTTCTTTCCCCGCTTTCTGGTCGCCAGGTGCGGGAAGCGGAACCTGAAGGTAGGAATCGCGTGAAACGAACAGTCGTCGCACTCATGGAAGACCGTCCGGGGGTGCTCAACCGGGTGGTGAGCGTCCTCCGACGTCGGAGCTTCAACATCGACAGTCTGGCGGTCGGGCACACCGACCAGCCGGGCATCTCGCGCATGACGATCGCCGTCGACGGCAACGACGACGTGATCGAGCAGGTCGTCAAGCAGCTGTACAAGATTATCGACGTGATCAAGGTGTCGGACGTAAGCGAAGAGAAGATGGTCTCGCGTGAGCTCGCGCTGATCAAGGTGAGCGCGAACAGCGCGACCCGCTCGGAGATCATGCAGATCGTGGACGTGTACCGAGCGAAGATCGTGGACGTCGCCGCCGAGGCCTTGATGGTTGAGGTCACCGGTCCCGAAGAGAAGGTCGATTCCCTGCTCAGCCTCCTGAAAGGATTCGGGATCAAAGAAGTCGTTCGGACCGGGCGCGTCGCGATGGTGCGTGGTGCCAGCGCGACGCGTGCTCCGGACGATGAGCCGGAAAATGGGAAGGTCCGGACCGGATCGCGTATGATCAAGCAGGCGGTCGGTCCCTAGAGGCTCGTTTACAGAAACCACTACCACTACTTCAAACAGGAGCGTTTCGTGGCCGTTACGATTTACTACGACGCGGATGCGGATCTAGGGCGGTTGAAGGGCCGGAAGATCGCGGTCATCGGATACGGCAGCCAGGGCCATGCTCACGCGCTGAACCTGAAAGACAGCGGTCTGGATGTGATCGTGGGTCTGTACAAGGGGAGTCGATCCTGGGAGACCGCGCAGCAGGCAGGTCTTCACGTTATGACGGTCGAGGAAGCCGCCCAGGCTGGCGACCTGATTATGATGCTGGTGCCCGACCAGACCCAGAAGGATCTGTACGATCGCGCGATCCGCCCGGCGATGCGACCGGGCAAGACCCTGATGTTTGCCCATGGCTTCAACATTCACTTCAATCAGATCGTTCCGTCAGCGGACGTCGACGTGAGCATGGTGGCTCCCAAGGGCCCCGGGCACATCGTGCGCCGCATCTTCACCGAGGGCGCGGGCACGCCTGCCTTGATCGCGATTCAGCAAAACGCGTCGGGCCACGCGCGGGAAGATGCGCTTGCCTATGCCAAGGGAATTGGCGCCACCAGCGCCGGGGTCATCGAGACGACCTTCAAGGACGAGACCGAAACGGATCTCTTCGGCGAGCAATCGGTTCTTTGCGGTGGCGTGAGCGCGCTGGTCAAAACGGCGTTCGAGACGCTGGTCGAGGCCGGCTACCCGGCCGAGCTCGCCTACTTCGAATGCTGCCACGAGCTCAAGCTGATCGTCGACCTGATCTACCAGGGCGGTCTGAGCTACATGCGCTATTCGGTCAGCGATACCGCCGAGTACGGAGATTACACGTCAGGGCCCAAAGTGATCGACGACCACGTTCGCGAGTCGATGCGTGAGGTGCTGCGGAACATTCGAAGTGGGATTTGGGCGCGCAACTGGATCCTCGAGAATCAGGCCGGCCGCCCCAACTTCTACGCGATGCGGAACCAGGATGCCGACCACGAGCTCGAGGTCGTCGGCAAGCGACTGCGGGCGATGATGCCCTGGCTGAAGGGCAAGTAACGCGCGGAGGAGGCGCGGCCGGTCCACGAGCCGATCGGAAGATCATCGGCTGGATCGAGACCGCCCGAGTCCGGTGGCTTTCGTCGCGCCAGGTGATATTCCAGGCCGTTGTTTATGGGTTTATCGCGAGAGCGAGGTAAGAGAATGGATCGAGTCATCATCTTCGATACGACTTTGCGGGATGGCGAACAATCGCCCGGCGCGTCTCTGACCGTCGAGGAGAAGGTGGATATCGCCCACCAGCTCGAGCGATTGGGCGTGGACGTGATCGAAGCAGGCTTCCCGATCACCTCCCCCGGCGACTTCGAAGCGGTGCGACGGATCGCTCGGGAGGTCCGGGGCGCGACGATTTGCGGGCTCGCGCGGGCGGTTCAGGCCGATGTCGACCGCGCGGGCGAGGCACTCAAGGATGCCGAGGATCCCCGCATTCACGTCTTCATCTCGTCGTCGGATATCCACCTCGCTCATCAGATTCGCAAGGGACGCTCGGAAGTCCTGGCGATCACCGACGCGATGGTTCGACGCGCCAAGAGCTACGTCTCGAACGTCGAGTTTTCGCCGATGGATGCGACGCGCTCGAAGCCCGACTTTCTGGTCGACATTTTGAAAGTCGCGATCGAAGCCGGGGCGACGACGTTGAACATCCCCGATACCGTCGGCTACGCCGTTCCGGAAGAGTTCGGAAGCCTGATCGCCTACCTGATCGAGACGGTTCCCGGCGCCGATCGGGTCGTGTTCTCGACCCACTGCCACGACGACCTGGGAATGGCGGTGGCCAACAGCCTGATGGCGGTCAAGCGAGGTGCGCGTCAGATCGAGTGCACGATCAACGGAATTGGCGAGCGCGCCGGAAACTGCTCGCTCGAAGAAGTCGTGATGGCGCTACGCACGCGCGCGGACTACTTTGGCGTCGATTCCCGCATCGATACGACCCTTCTCTACACCACCAGCCGAATGGTTTCGAATTACACCGGGATGATGGTTCAGCCGAACAAGGCGGTCGTCGGCGCGAACGCCTTCGCGCACGCCTCCGGCATTCACCAGGACGGGATTCTCAAGGAACGCACCACGTTCGAGATTATGGATCCGCACGACGTCGGTCTGAAGGGGAGCACGCTCGTGCTGGGTAAG
>JAJPKB010000222.1 GCA_021323915.1 Chloroflexota bacterium
CTGGTCCACTCGTCGCCGGAGCTCGTTGATCATCGAGGTGGGGTCGTACTGCTGTTGTTCCGTCGAAAGGCCTTTGCCTTCGTCCAGAATGAGGCGCGGCTGAACCGCCGCCCCCTTCTGCTTCTTGGGCCTGGGGATCGGCGTGATGAACTCGGCCGGCCGGCGGGTCTCCCGGATCCGCTGGGTCGGCTGTCCCTGCTCGTCCAGCTCCCAGTGCCGGCGTGGGTACTCGTACGGAGAATTGAGAATCGGATGCTCGAAGAATTCCTCAGTCATATTTTCCAGCCCATCGACGTCCAGCCGGCCCCGGAGAGCGGCCTGTGAAAGAAGCAGCCCAATCGATTGATCGCCTGCCCGTGCGAGCAGATTGTACGCCGGGTGATGGCTCCTGACAATGGGGGCGATTTCAGGACGAAGGCGAGGAAGCCACCTGGGGACAGCGAGCGCTTTGTTGCCTATCGATAAGGGTATGGGAAGTTATCAACGTACGCGCGTCTCCGGTTGGGCCGTCGCTGGCGGGCGCCGGGACAGGGACACCCGCGCCGCGTCCGGTAGGGGCAGACCCCCGTGTCTGCCCCGTTACCGGCCGTGGTCGGCTATGGACCGGGACAGGCCGAAGAACGAGGGCAGGCACAGGGGCCTGCCCCTACGGTCTGACCGCAGACGACGCGGATTCAACTCGGCGTTCCCGATTGGACCCTACCGCCCGGGTGTCGAACCTGGCCGCCGACGAGAGGATTATGGACGCGGAGGCCGGAGAAACGACCGAAGTCGCGGTCGGGGGCCTGTAAATGCGGGGGTTGGTGACAGTCGATAGGAATTCGTGGACACACGGCCACGGAATTACCCAGGGCGCCCGGCCTCGGCAGGGCCGGCAATCACCCGATACGCTTCGGCATGCCACCGCGAATCTTCACGATGGGCGTACACCAGGAGGTTCGTGTCGATCGCGATCACGCTCCGCGTCCCTCGTAAATGAGATCGCGAATTTGCTCCCAGGAGCCCTCGACGATACCCGGCTGCACACCCTCCCCCCGAAACGACGCGCGGCGCAGGCGAAACGGCGGGCGCTTCTCCCGTTCTTCGATGGCTCGGCGCAGCCCGTCCTCCACGAGCTCGCGCAAGGTTATCCCCTCGTCCGCCGCGAGTTGCTTCGCTCGATTCAAGAGTGGATCGGCAATATCGATGGTTGTCTTCATATTGCTCACCATATCACGTCGCCCGGCTGGTTTCAAGGTCAAACGTCGCTGCTCGCTCGCCGCGCTCACCGCGGCACCTCCCCACGCGCGATCAGCTCCGCGAAGTCGTAGTTGACGCTCGTCACCCCGAAGTCAGGCTCGCGGTGGAACGGAGTTCGGACGTAGTGGACGCGGTGCGTGTCGTCGCCGAAGAACTCGACGATCGCCAGGATGAAGTCGTCGGGCTTGTTCAGCGAGTAAAGAATCTCATTCTTGGTGACGGTGACGGTCGCAGCATTGGCGGCGCGTCCTTTTACCTCGATAAACCGGAGCTTGCCGGTCCCGAGAACGCGGCTCTCCACGTCATAGCCGAGCTTCTCGCCTTCCCGATCGACCGGCTCGAACCCGAGCTGCCGCTCGATCTCCATGACAATCGCCCGGGCGCGGGCGGCAACGGCTTGATTGTCGACCGAGGCAGCAGGCACCGCCGCGGGGCATCCGGTCATCTTGGCGATGAGACCCGCCGGTACCACGAGCAGACCGCCGAGGACCACTGGCGGGAGGGCCGAGATCTGCCGTTCGAGCTTCAGGTCGTCCATCCGCTTTTCGAGGCGCGCGTACAGGGCGTCCGCGCGCTTGCGGGCCTCGCCCGAGTTGAGGCGAGCATTCACCTTTCCCGCCTCTTCCTGGAGCTTCAGCTCCTCCGCGCGGTGATCCCAATAGCTGATCTCCTTGGTCAGCCGCTCCTTGACCGCCGCTTCGGTCTTCGCGATCAGCTCCAGCTTGCGGTTCCGAACCTCGGCGAGGTGCTCCGGCACGACGTGCCTGATCGCGTGGGTCTGCGCCTGCTGCTCCAGCTCACGGCTGATCCAGTGACATTCGGGCTGCTGAAGAATTGCATCGACGTCGGGCTCGTCCGGCGCGAGCGGGCGGTAGTCGAGGTAGGGCGCGTACTGTAAATGCCGAGCTTGGCCTACCGCGTCGAGCTCGACGTAGAGCATCCGCTTGGAGATGACTCGTCGCTCGCCCGAGCGCGTCAGGCTCGCGTCCTGAATCGCGTGCTCGAGATAGAAGAGCACCCGCGGCTCGGTCCCGGGATCCCGCTCGTCCACGAGGATCGTACCACGCCGTAAGAGATCGCGGTCGCGTTCGAGCGTCAGGTCGATCGTCGCGTCAAGCAACGGATGGCCCGGGCAGACGAACGCGGCGAGTGGTCGGCCCGGGGGAGCGACGAGGGATTTCTCGAAGGCGATCCGCTCGTAGCGCGGCAAGACCGGCTCGCCGATGCCGATCAGACGATCACGATTGCGCACCGGCGCCGGGACGTGGGTAATCTCGTAGCGGCGGGGCTCGCGCTGTTTCGCCGCGCCACCCAAACGCGCAAACGCTTCCACGAAGAAGGACTCGATGTAGTGGGGCTGGAGCCGGCGCGCCTCGGCCCGCTCCATCTCCTCGCGGATCCGGCGCACCTGGCTGGCGTCCATCGCGTCGTGCGCGAGCGCGTGCTCCTCCAGGAGGTCCTGAAGCTGTTTCGGATCAAAGGCGTTCGCCACGACCCGGCTGAGCCGGGCGCGCACCTCGGGCCGCTCGCCGTAACGAATCGCTTCGATCAGCAGATCACGCAGCGCCTGGCCCTCGAACTGGAGTTTCCCCAGCACGTCGAAGACCTGGCCGCCGAGCGCCTTCCGTGCTTCTTCCAGCTTATCCAGGAGAGTGCGGTAGACGTCGCCCTCGCGTGTCTCCTCGGCGACCAGATTCCAGAGATGGCAGACCTCGGTCTGGCCGATCCGGTGGATGCGCCCGAAGCGCTGCTCGATCCGGTTCGGGTTCCACGGCAGGTCGTAGTTCACCATGAGGTGCGC
>JAJPKB010000337.1 GCA_021323915.1 Chloroflexota bacterium
ACACGGTCCCCCGGATGAGAATCAGCGCGATGAACCGGAGCCGTGGCAAGATTGTCGCGTTGCTCGAAGACGATTGCCTGGTGGCGCCCGATTGGTGCGAGCGGATCATTCGCGCCCACGCCGACTCGTTCCCGGCCATCGGGGGGCCGATCGAGCCCGGCGCCGACTACCGAAGTCTAGATTGGGCGAACTACTTCTGCGATTACGGACGTTTCATGCCCCCGTTTTCGGGGATCGTCGGCGCCCTTCCGGGCAACAACGTCTCGTACAAGCGAGCCGCCCTGGCCGACGTGAAGGACGAGGCGGGATTCTACGATGTCTTTTTCCACTGGGCGCTGCAGCAGTCCGGGCAAGCGCTCTACGCCGATCCCAACCTCGTCGTGCGCAACGTGAATCGCTGGTCTCTTGCTCACCTGACCGTCGTCCCTTTTCATCACGGGCGCGCGTTCGCCGGGCTTCGCGCGACCGGCTTCCCTCGTTGGCGGCGCTGGCTTTACGCGGTTTTGACCGTCGGCCTGCCGATCGTCAAAGTCGCGCGGATCGCCCGGGACGTCTTGCGCCGACGGCGAAACGTCGGCCCCTTTCTCCGCTCGCTGCACTGGATCACCGTCTTCGTGCTGTCGTGGTCGCTGGGGGAGTATTCGGGGTATCTGGCGGGCGCCGGCGACAGTCCGAGCCGCTGGCGCTGATCCGGGCCGCTGAAGCCACCGAGGCGGATGCTCGCCGCACCGGTTGGCGATAACCGGTGCACGCCGTAGCGTCCCGTAAGGGCGGGGGTTCGGGGGTGGCCTCTGAATTTTCTTTCCCCCGGGGTGTGGTGGCGGGGCACCAACGCGGGGTGTCCTGACTTGCAATAGGAGGCGAAAGTTGAATCCCGTCCAACGGGCCGTGCGTCACTCGCGAATCACACTCGACAGCTATCGGACGAATCCCGCCCCAAGGTTCCTCGTCCTGTTCATTAACTCGATCTGCAACATGAAGTGCGAGCACTGTTTCTACTGGACGAGCTTGAACAAGAAAGACGATCTCACGAAAGACGAGATCTTCGCGCTGTCGCGCTCCCTCGGGAAGCTGGAAAATCTGAACCTTTCCGGTGGCGAGCCGTTCCTCCGGAAAGAGTTCGCCGAGATCTGCCGCCAGTTCGTCCGGCACAACCAGGTGCGGCAGATCTACGTGCCGACCAACGCGTACTACACGGGCCGGGTGGGGGCAGCGGTCACCAACGTGCTCGAGGAGCAAGACCTCGACCTGCTGGCGTGCGAGATCTCGCTGGACGGCATGCCGGAGTTCCACGATCGGTTCCGCGGGGCGAAGAACGCCTTTCAGAAGGCGATGGAGACCTACGACGCGCTGGCCGAGATTCAACAGCGCGATCCACGGCTCCGGATCCACGCGATCTCGACCGCAACTGACGTGAACATGGACGAGATCAAGCAGCTGACAACCTATCTCTACGAGCGCTGCCCGCGGATGGACCACCACAACCTCGCGATCATCCGCGGCGACCGCAAGAACCCGGACCTGGCGGCTCCGCTGCTGAACGAATACCAGAAGCTCTATCAATACATTCGACGCCTCTGGGCGCCGCGAGAGCGCGGGCGATACGGCGCCGTTGTCGAGCCGATGCTGCAGTGGGCCAAGATCGAGACGCTGAAAGAGAAGCGACAGATTGCCCCGTGCAGCGCTGGCCGCCTCAGCGTGGTGGTCTACGCGAACGGCGACGTCAGCGTCTGCGAGATGCACAAGCCGATCGGCAACCTTCGCCAGAAGTCATTCCCCGAGATCTGGGCGTCGGCGGAAGCGCAGACTTTGCGGCAGTCGATCGCCCATCGAGAGTGCTACTGCACCACCGAAGTCTTCCTCTGGCCGAGCATCGTCTATCAGCCGCCGAGTCTGGCTCGGGCCATGGTCGGGGCCAGGGTCTGGGAGAAGGCCGGCCCTTTGAACCGAGACGAGATTCCCGTCATCACCCTGGACGAGAACAAGCTGCCGGTTTCGGCGGCTAACCCGGCGGGCTCCAGCCTGCTCGATCAGGGTTAATCCCGCAGTGGTTGGAAGAGGCGGAAGGTGATCCTCGGCGTGAACGGCATTCGGCTGGTCGGCAAGCGGAGCGGCGTCGGCCGCGCGATCGAGGCAGTTCTCCGGTGCCTGGGGGAGATGGACCATCCCTTCGCCGAGATCCGGGTGTATTCGCCGTCGCCGGTCGACGACATCGCCGCGTTCTCCGACCGGATTCGGAACGTCGTCTTGCCGGCTCGGCTTCATCCGGGCCTCTGGGAACAGCTCGTTCTGTTGCGCGCCCACGGGTCGCGCGACGTCCTCTTCTGCCCGAGCTACGTCATGCCGCTGCTGGCGCGCTGCCCGACGCTGCTCGTTCACCACGGCTCCTACGAAGGGTACAAAGAGGCGGCTCAAGCCTATTCGCTCTGGACACGCGTGAAGGCGCGGACGATGTACGACCTGAGCGCGCACCGCGCCTCGATCGTCTCGACGGTCAGCGAGTACAGCCGGCGCGACATGTCCCGCTACTATCGGCTCGACCCGAACGCGATCCAGGTGATTCCCGAGGGAGTCGACACGCGCCTTTTCCGCCGGATCGACGACCGGTCCTTGCTCGCGAGCTGGCGCCGCCGGGTGCTCGGCCAGGACGTTCCGTTCATCCTCTACGTGGGCAAGCCGACGCGCCGGCGCAATCTGCCGAGCTTGCTTCGGGCGTTTCATCAGCTCAAGCGGCAGCGCTCGATGCCGCACAAGCTCCTCCTGATCGGAACGTCGTTGCCCGGCACGTCGTTCGAACACGATATCGAAGAACTGGGCCTGAAGGACGAGGTAGTCGACGTGGGCTATCTTCCCCACGATGAGATCGTCCTCGCCTACAATGCCTGCGACGTCTTCGTCTACCCCTCGTCTTACGAGGGCTTCGGCATGCCGGTGCTCGAGGCGATGGCCTGCGGAGCGCCGGTCATCGCGCTGGACAACACGGCGTTCCCGGAATTCGCCGGCGGGGTGGCGCGGCTGCTGCCCGACGCCAGCGTAGATACGCTGGCGTCGGGCATCGCGGAGGTGGTGTGTGACACGACGCGGCGCGAGCTCATGGCACGGCAAGGGCCGATTCGGGCGGCGGGATACGATTGGCGGATCATCACCGGGCGCTATCTAGAGCTGCTCATGCGGCTGGCGAAGAGGTGTTGACGAGAGTGACCGGGCGACCAACCGAATCTAGAACGGCGATCGAGAGATGACCGAATCTTCGACCGAACGAGTAACGGCCCCTGGCTCGGCCGCGTATTTTAACCAGGAGGCCGAGAAATACGATTCGGCCTACGATGCCCCCACGCCCGGGGGCTACGCGCTGCGGGTGCGGCAACAGCGGGTGCTGGAACTGCTGGGTCGACGCGCTGGCAAGGCGCTGGACGTCGGCTGCGGCGCCGGGCGGATGGCTTCCCCGCTCATCGACATGGGCTATGAGTTCTGGGGGGTCGACGCCGCTCCGGCGATGATCGATCAGTGTCGGCAGCGCTACCGGGACGACGCCCGAGCTCACTTCTCGGTGGGAGATGCCCACGAGCTCGCGTTCGAAGACGCCTCGTTCGACGCGGTGCTGTGCATGGGCGTGATCGACCGCATCCAGAACTGGGAGGCGGCGATTGCCGAGATGGCCCGCGTCCTCAAACCGGGCGGCACGCTGATCGTGACGTTTCCGAACCTGTCGAGCCCTTACGCCTGGTGGAAGAACTTCGTCTTCTATCCGGCGATGGCCATCATCCGCCCGCTCTACTTTCGGCTGAGTCGGCGTCCCCCGCCCGCGGCCCTTTACAATCGTGTCGATCTTCGCGGGCGGCTTTCGCTGCTCGCGTCGTTCGCGACGTTGCAGACGGCCCGTGCGGTGACGCGCTTTTTCGATGGGCTAGGATTGCCGGTCACGGACGTTGTCTACTACAACTTCACACTCTTCCTTTCGCCTTTTGACGAGCTGTTTCCCGCCCTGAGCCTGAGGTTGTCGGAACGGACCGAGCGCCTCCGATTCGGTCGCTTTCAGTGGATCGGCGCGGGCTACATCGTCAAAGCGGACAAGCCGCTGTCGAACGATCACCGGTGAGTTCCACGGGACCTCAACGTCTCCATTACTTGGTCGCAATGTTTTGCCGGCATAATGCGCGAGATGTTCCTTCTTTGGGCCCGGGGACACGCACACGACGCCGGAGCGAGGACGTGGCGATGACTGCCGATCCAAATATCCTCACGCCGGCTTACTACCAGCGGCTGTACGACATCGAGCAGACGCACGGCTGGTCGCGCGGCATGCGCACCATGTCGGCCGCGCTCCTCGATCCGATCGCGGCGACCCGCCCAACCTGGCGGATCCTCGACGTCGGGTGCGGGACCGGCGCCACGCTTGCCTGGCTCCGGCGTTTCCCCGGAGCCAGCATCGTCGGGCTCGACTACTCTGCCGACGCCCTCCGGTTCTGCCAGAGCACCCGGAACCGCGCCCTGGTCCAGGGCTCGGCGCTGGAGCTTCCCTTCCCGGACGGCAGCTTCGATCTGGTCGTCAGCACCGACGTGCTGCAGCACCTTCCGAACCCGGACGGCGACCGGGTGGCGCTTCGGGAGACCTATCGGGTTCTCGACCGCGGCGGCTACGTTTATATCCGGACGAACAGCCGGTTCGGCCTGGGCTCGCCCTCCGGAGAGGAGGGAGCCAGCTACCGCCGCTACGCCCCGGGGGAGCTGGAGGCTTCGCTCCGCGCGACCGGCTTCGCGATCGAGCGGCTGACCTACGCGAACGCCATCCCGTCGCTGTTCGCGGTCGCGCGCGATCGGGTGACGCGCAAGGCCGAGCGGGCGCGGAAGCAGGATCTTGGCCTGCGCCTCCGGGTGCGGTCGTCGTCGCTTCGCTGGGTCGACGACTCGCTGGCGGGTCTCCTCGCTGTCGAAGCGCTGTACGTCGGGAAGCTCGGCCGGCCCCTGCCGTTCGGACACTCGATGGTCGCGCTTGGCCGAAAAACGGAGTCGGAGGCGACGCGCGATGCCGTGCTCGCGGCCGGCGATCGGAGGGTGTCCGGGTGAGCGCGGAAGATCGAGCGGAGAACGTTCGGGTGATCTCCCAGCACTACGATCACTTCGCCGACGTGTTCGATCGGGAGCGGGCGTACGCGGCGCGGGGCTGGAGCGAGCCGCCGCCGATCATGAATATCGGCTACTGGGCACGCGGCGCGACGACCGCGCGCCAGGCGCAAGAGGCTTTCGTCCATTACGCGGCCGAGCAGTTGCCGCCGCTGGCCGGCCAGCGGGTGCTGGCCGTCGGCTGCGGCATGGCTGGCCCGGCGCACCGCGGCGGTCCGCGCCTGGCTCACCGAGGCCGCCATGTGCCGATCAGTCCTGCCGGTCGCCAGCCAGCTCGGGCTGCGCGAGTATGCGCTGCTTCGGGCGAGCCGGCCCCTGGACGGGCGGTCGGGAACCGGGGAGTGATCGACGGCGCAGCATCGGGTCGTCGTCGAAAGCCGGTCAGTCGCCACACCGGATTAAGCTGGGCTCGGTCGATTAGCTCGTCATCAAGCCCTTGAAAGGACACCCATTGATGGATTGGACTAGGACGCGCGTCGTCGTCACCGGCGCCGGCGGGTTCATCGGCAGCCACCTCGCGCAGCGCTTGGTCGATCTCGGCGCCGACGTGACCGCGTTCGTCCGTTACAACTCGCAAAACGA
>JAJPKB010000449.1 GCA_021323915.1 Chloroflexota bacterium
CGTCGTGCCGCTCGAGGGCGAGTGGTGGAAGGACGCTCCGGGCCAGGATGCGCTCGCGAAAGCCCGGCGCGAATCGCTCGATCTGAGCCTCGATCCGGTCGGTCATATCGAACGTCGACCCGTTCGGAACGTGGCAGTATGCCCAGACGGTGTGCTGGCCGGCCGGCGCGCGGGTTGGATCGAAGAGGCTTGGCTGGGCGAGCAAGACGAACGGATGCCGCGGCGGTCTTCCTTGCCAGACGCTCCGCTCCGACGCGTCGATCTCTTCCAGCGTTCCACCCAGGTGAACCGTACCGGCCCGGGCGCAGGCTGCCGCGCGCCAGGGGATCGGCCCATCGAGCGCCCAGTCGACCTTGAAGGCACCCGGACCGTACCGGTAATGCTCGAGCTGCCATCGGTAGCGGTCCGGGAGGCGAGGGCCGGCGATCCGGAGCAGCTGGCGCGGCGTCACGTCGAAGAGAATCGTCTCGGCCGGGGGAAGCTGGTCGAGCGACTCGACGCGCCAATCGGTCGTGATCTCCCCGCCCAGCGTTCGTAGGTAAGCCGCGAGCGCGTCGCCGATCGTCTGCGAGCCGCCGCGCGCCAGCGGCCATCCCACGGCGTGGCCGAGAACCCCGAGCACCAGTCCGAAGCCGGCGGTGCCGGGGCGGTCCAGGGGAAGCATGGAGTGCGCCGCCATGCCGCCGAAGAGGGCGCGAGCGCGCTTGCCCTCGAACCGCGCCCGTGCCAGGCTCCGCGCCGAGCGAAGCGCGCTCCACCCAAAGCGCGCGAAGAGCAGCGGATGGCGGGGAAGCCGAAGCGGAGCGAGCACGTCGTCGATCAGGGCGTCCCAACGCTCCACCAGCGGCGCCATCAGGCTCCGATAGGCTGCGCGGTCGCTTCGATCGAGCGACTCCACCGTCAGGCCGATCGACCGATCGAGCAGCACCGCCGAGCCGTCGTCGAGCGGATGGGCGAGCGGGACCGGCGGCTGAATCCACTCGACCCCTTGGGCGGCCAGGGGCACGCCCCGAAAGAAGGGCGAAGCAACAGCGAGCGGGTGAATCGCCGAACAGACGTCGTGGACGAAGCCGGGAAGGGTCAGCGCGGCGGAGCGGCACCCACCGCCAATCGTATCCGCTGCCTCCAGGACCTGAACCGCTCGTCCCTCTCGCGCGAGAGTGATGGCGGCGGCGAGGCCGTTCGGGCCAGCACCCACGACGACCGCGCGGCGCGCGTCGCGGGGCCAGGCGCCCGCGCTCAAGGCGCGCCCGGTGCGCTGGGCGCGCCGGCCTCGGCCGGGAAGAGGCGCTTCGCCTCTTGGGCGGGTGACGATCGGCGCTTGACACCAACATTGGTCTTAGGGTTGAACGCGTTCATCGTGGCCTCGGAGAGATGATCGAAAGCCAGGAGCCGAGACGAAGGCCTTGCCGGGTCCGGGGAACGGAGCGCGGGCATCTCGCCCGCCACCACCGTACCGGCTCATCTTCTTCACGCCCTTGAAGCCGCGCCCGACTCACGTTGAAAGGTATTGGCCTTCATCCGCGCTGAATCGACGCGGCGTCACCAATCATATCCCATCGTCCCGGGCCCCGGCCGTGATCGGGGAAGGTTGCCGGGGGCATTACGTCACGTTTCGAGATGGTTACGGATCGGCGAACAGGAATTGTTCAGGAAGGTAACCCGGGCGTTCAGGAGCCGGTCAGGCGCCCCGGGGTATAACCCTGGTGTACGTAATGCGTCGCCGGGTCAGAGCGAACGTCCGCGCCGTCGACGCCCCGACGGTGGATGAGGGCATCAGGTGAAGGAGACCGAACGTGGCAATGCGAGCTGAGCTGTGCTGCTATCACTGTGGCTACGTAGCCGCGAGCGTCCGGGAAGAGCCGGGAAAGCTGCCGCGGCTGATTCCCCCCGCCACCGGTCCCGGTGTGCGCGTCGGACCGAATCGTGAGCCTCGCTGTGGGCGCTGTGGTGGTCCGCTCTACGTGGACGACGTCGAGGCCATCCCGGACGAAGTTGCCGCGATGCCGCGTCACGCTCATGCCGCGGCCTGATCGATCGCCCACTGGAAAAACGGCGTGGAGACAGCGAGCCCGAGCCCATTTCGATGATTCAGCGTGACGGCGATTCCCAGTTGTTCGAGGCGGTTTTGCGCGCCGCGACCGAGTATTCGATCATCGCGACCGATACGACCGGCACGATCACCGTCTTCAACGAAGGGGCAGAGCGGATGCTCGGCTATCGAGCGGCGGACGTGATCGGGAGGCTGAAGCCGCTGGCGATCCACGATGCCGCCGAGGTCGCGGTCCGCGCGGCGGAGCTGGGCCTTCAGCCGGGCTTCGAGGTGCTCGTGGTCGCGGCTCGTCGCGGCGCGGCCGAGACCCGGCAATGGACCTACGTTCGCGCGGATGGCTCGCGGCTTCCGGTCTCGCTGACCGTCACGGCGATGCACGACCGCCAGGGCAACACGACCGGTTTCATCGGCATCGCCCGCGATGTGACCGAGTACCAGCGCGCGCAGCGAGACCGAGCGCAGCTCTTGCTCGCGGAGCAGAAGGCGCGCGAAGAGGCGGAAGCGGTGGCCCGAATGAACCGCCGTGTCCAGGTGGTGACCGACGCGGCGCTGGCCCACCTCGCGCTCGGCGCGCTCCTCGAAGAGCTTCTCGACCGGATCGGCGAGATCCTGACCGCCGATACCGTGGTGTTCTTGCTCATCGACTCAGATGGCTATCTCGTCACGCGGGCAGCCCGGGGACTGGGCGGGGACGAGGACCTGACGACGCGCATTCCGATCGGGCAGGGTCTCACCGGGCGGGTTGCCGCGGAGCGCCGCCCGATCGTCGTCAACGGCATCGACGAAAGCCGCGTGCTCCCGCTCTATCCCAGGCGAAAGGGAACGATCTCCCTGGTCGGCGTGCCGCTCCTCGTCGAGGGGCGCGTCATCGGAGTGCTTCACGTCGGCACCAGTCGGCGGCATGAGTTCGGCGACGACGACGTGCGCCTCCTTCAACTGGTCGCCGATCGAGCGGCCCTGGCGATCGATCGCGCCCGATTGTACGAGGCCGAGCGTGAAGCGCGGGCGGCGGCGGAGCGGCTGGCGGCGGAACGGGTTGCTATTCTCGGTCAGATCGCCGACGGCGTGATCATCGTATCGCCCGACGGCGAGATCGCTTTCGCGAATGCCGCGGCTCGGGGCCTGCTCGGCCTCTCCCCTTCCGATGGGAGCGCCGTCGACCGGAGAGCCGATGGCAACCGGAGCTTGAACGGCCCCTCGCTGCCAATGACGGCCTTGCCCCTGGTACACGCCGCGCTGGACGGGCACACCACGATCGGAGAGGAGCTGCGAATCGAGTGGGATCACACGTCGGCCAGGGTCGTCGAGGCCAGCGCCGCGCCGGTCGTCGCCCCGGATGGAGACCGGCTTGGCGCGGTGTTGACCCTCCGCGACGTCAGCGCTCAGCGTGACCTGGAGCGCCAGAAGGATGAGTTCATCGCGAACGTATCGCACGAGCTGAAGACACCGCTCACCGGCATCAAGGCGTCGATCGGAGTCATTCTAGCCAACGAGCCGCCGAGCACGCCGGAGCCGCTGCATCGGATGCTCGTCAACATCGGACGCGCTTCCGACCGCCTGGAGAAGCTCGTCGCCGACCTGCTGGAGCTCAGTCGGCT
This sequence comes from Chloroflexota bacterium, assembly GCA_021323915.1. GTDB lineage: Bacteria > Chloroflexota > UBA6077 > FW602-bin22 > CADDYW01 > JAJPKB01. The sequence continues at coordinate 3,652 of JAJPKB010000449.1, forward strand.
GCAGGCGGGACGGGTTCAGCTTCGCCCGCGGCCGAGCGATCTGAACGCCCTGGCGGGGCGAGCCGCCCGGGCGATCGAGCCGCTGGCCCAGGAGCGCGGCCAGCGGGTGATCCTCGACCTGCCCGATGCGCCGCTCTTCGGGGTCGTCGACGCCGAGCGGCTGGAGCAGGCCGTGCTGAACCTCTTGAGCAACGCGCACAAGTACGGCCTGCCCGGCGGCCAGATCGGCCTGCGGGTCGAGCGCGCCGGCGACGAGGTGCGCATCGCGATCAGCGACAACGGACCGGGGGTTCCCGTGAGCGAGCAGAAGCGGATCTTCGAGCGCTTCTATCGATCGGACTCCGAGGCGACCCGTCGCAACTCGGGTAGCGGTCTCGGCCTTCCCATAGCCCGGGCGATGGTCGAGCTACACGGCGGACGCATCTGGGTCGAGAGCGCGCCCGGCGAAGGCGCCACGTTCTGGATCGCACTGCCCATCGATGGGCCCGCGGCCAAGCCAGGAGAAGGAGATACGCCGTGAAGATTCTCGTCGTCGACGACGACCCGCAAATCCTGGATGCTCTCTCCGTCGGATTCCAGCTTCAGTGGCAGGATAGCACGGTCATCGCGGCGAGCGATGGCGAGCGTGGCATCGAGCACTTCTTCGAAGATAACCCCGACGTGGTCGTGCTCGACGTCACGATGCCCGGCAAGAACGGCTTCGAGGTTCTGCGAGAGATCCGACGGGTGTCCGACGTGCCGGTCATCATGCTCTCGGCACGGGGCGAGGACGTGGACCAGGTCCGTGGCCTCGAGCTGGGAGCCGACGACTACGTGGTCAAGCCGTTCAGCCATCTAGCTCTCCTGGCGCGAATCAAGGCGGTTCTGCGCCGCGCCGAGCTTCCACCGCCGGTCCAGGCGATGCCGGACTTCGTGGCCGGCGAGCTCACGATCAATTTTCAGAGCCACGAGGTCTCGCTCCACGGGGAGCCGGTCAAGCTGACTCCGGTCGAGTACAAGCTCGTCTATCACCTGGTCCGGAACGCTGGACGCGTGATGCCGTACCAGGCCCTCCTGGATCGGGTCTGGGGTGAAGATTACGGCGCGACGACCGACCACCTGAAAGTCTTCATCAGTCGGTTGCGCAGTAAGATCGAGACGAAAGAAAGCGCCTACCGCATCGAGACCGAGCGAGGGGTGGGGTACCGGTTCGTCCGCGCGCCCCTTACCCCTCGAGCAACCGCCGGGTGATCGCCCGACGGGCCTCCGGCGCACTCTACGCGTACGGGTAGATCTCGAGGTTGTCCTCGACGTATCGTACGCCGCGCGCGTGCCCGGCGGTGCCGATCACCGCCTGCTTCTCGAGCCACGAGCGGACCACGCCGGAGAGGTACACTTTGCCGTCGCGCACCGCGACGTCGATCCGACGGGCCTCGCGCTCGGCCCGCCGCTCGAGGGCGGCCTCGATCGCCCGGCGGATTTCGTAAGTGTCGGTGGGCGGAGCTTCGACGACGATCCGGTTCGTCACCCCTCGCACGCCGGCCAGGTAATGGATCGAGCGCTCGGCGTCGAGGCGTTGCTGCCAGGTGTTGACGCTCCCCTCGAGGGTGACCCAGCCGTCGGAAACCGTGGTGCGGACGCGCTCCTGGGGAACCAGGACATTCCACTCGAGCTCCCAGCGAACCGCCTGGGCGACGTCGAGATCGCTACGAACGTGGCTCCCCGGCAGGTCGACCTTGATCTCGTTCGCGACGTCGAGCACGCCGGCGACCCGGTGCGCCGCCTCCTGCGCGGCGAGCTTCTCCGGATAGCTCTTCACCGTTCCGGTGAGCCGGACGATGCCGCTGTCCACCACTACGCCGACGTCGGACGCCTCGACCCGGGTGTCCCAGCCGAGCTCCTGTCGCACTTCTTCCTGAAGCTCGGCGTCCCGCTTCACCATCGCCTTCTTCATCGTGAACTCCTCCATTCTCCGCCGGTCGATCATCGCGGCGGTTCCGTCGCGCGACCGACTCCCGA